>JBNKMO010000203.1:0-11312 GCA_050293165.1 Anaerolineales bacterium
ACATTACACATCTATACTTCCAGCGTAATCATCAAATACACGTCTCGAAAGGTATATCGCATGTTCTCAAAACTCAAAAATCGCTGGACCATTCTTATCGTCATCCTTCTCGTCGCCGTGGGCGGCTATTATGGATATCAAGCCTTCTTTGCAGATGCGGAAGCTGCTGCGGCTGAACCCGCCATGCAGACGACCAAAGTCCGCACGGGGGATTTAATCCTCTACGCTAACGGGAGCGGACTCGTCGTCCCGGCAGCAGAGGCATCTTTCGGTTTCCGCTCCAGTGGACAAGTGGCAGCCCTCTCCGTTGCCGCGGGCGATACCGTTATGGAGGGCGATCTGCTCGCCGAATTGGATAACACCGCCGAGCAGGTCAAATTTCGTCAGGCAGAACGCACGCTCGCAGAACTAACCTCGCCGCTCGCGCTCGCCACTGCCGAACAGGAACTTGCTCTGGCAGAAAATGCCCTCATTGATGCGCGTAACACCTACATCTATCAGATCAGCCCCGCTGTCTACGAATGGGAAAATAACGTCGCTGAACTGACCGATGCTTTGATAACCGCCCAGGCCGACGGCAGCGCTGATGCAACTATTGAAGACTTGCAATCTCAGCTTGCTTATGCCGAAAAGAGCCTGGCGAGTGCGCGCTATGCTTACGATGAATATTACGTCCCCGGTACCTTTACCGTTGCCGCAACCCGTTTTGAACCTGAATATTTGGCAGCGCCCTCCCCAACCGACATCTACGAAGCACACACGAACTACCTCGCCGCCGAACAACGCCTTGTTGAGGCACAATATTATCTGGCAGCCCTTAAAGGTGAAGAACTCCCTGCTGATGCCTGGGGTGAAAATCTCGCTAAACTCGAAGATGCTCAACTCGCTTTGTTAACCGCACAAGATAGCCTGGATGCCACGCGTCTCTACGCCCCCATCTCAGGGACAGTCCTGAGCGTTGACGCCAACTTTGGCGACACTGTCACCACCTCCCCGCTTATCACCATCGCCAGCACGGACGAATTGCTCATCAAGCTCTACATGGATGAGACCGATGTTGATAAAGCCCTCGTTGGCAATAAGACCATCATCACCTTCGATGCTTTTCCCGATGTTGTTTTGGACGGCGAGATCGTTGCTGTTGAAAAAGCGCTCCAGACAGTGGACGGCACGCCCGTGATCGTCTCTCTGATTGATTTCGATCCCGCTGACCTGCCTATTCTCTCCGGTATGAGTGTGGATATTGAGATCGTCGGTGGTGAAGCCCTCGATGCCCTCTTGCTGCCGATCCAGGCCTTGCGTGAAGTTGCCCCGGGTTCCTACGCTGTCTTCGTTGTCGATGCGGATGGCTCATTGACTCTGACCCCTGTCAATGTTGGCTTGCGTGATTTCGCCAACGCAGAGATTCTCTCCGGTCTTGAAGTAGGCGATGTTGTTAGCACGGGTATTGTCGAAACGAAGGACGAATAGTTTCGTTCTCCTCGTAGTAGCGACTTCGGTCGCTCTAAAGGGCTAAAGCCCTTACTACAAAGGAAAAATTATGGACACATTAATAGAAACTCGTGACTTGAAAAAAATCTACGGACAGGGTGATGCCACAGTCCACGCCCTCGCAGGAGTGGATGTGCGTGTTGATCGCGGCGAATTCGTCGCTATCATGGGCCCCTCCGGCTCTGGCAAATCGACATTGATGAATATCCTCGGTTGTCTCGACAGCCCGACTGCGGGCGAATATGTCCTCGATGGGCGCGATGTCAGCAAACTCAGCAAAGATGATCTTGCCGAAGTGCGCAACCAGAAATTGGGCTTTATCTTCCAATCTTTCAACTTGTTGCCGCGACTGAGCACGCTCTCGAACGTGATGCTGCCCATGCTCTACAACCCCGAAGGCGATGTTAGCGACGATGAAGCTCGGGACCGGGCAGTCGCCTCTTTGGAAGCTGTCGGGTTAGGGTCACGTTTGCACCATCTCCCTTCCGAAATTTCGGGCGGACAACAGCAACGTGTCGCCATTGCGCGGGCGCTGGTCAATAATCCGCCATTAATTCTTGCCGATGAACCGACCGGTAATCTCGACACCAAATCCAGCGTTGAGATCATGGATATTTTACATAAACTCCACAACGACGGTGCGACGATTGTGATGGTCACACACGAACCCGATATTGCCCAGCATGCCAGCCGCGTGATCTGTGTCCGCGATGGTGAGATTGTCTCGGACGGGCGCGGCGGCGAAAATGAGTGTGTGGGGCAAAGGAGCTAAGATGAAATTCAAAAAGACACTTCGCATCGCGTGGGAGGGATTGACTCTCAACAAGGTGCGCTCCTTCCTGACCACGCTCGGCGTGATTATCGGTGTTGCATCCGTGATCGTTATGTTGGCAGTCAGTTCTGGTGCGGAAGCCGCGATTGCGGATCAGATCAACGCTCTTGGCGCCAATCTGATTATCGTTTCGCCGATGCGCGGAACGCCCGGTGCGGCTAAAACAATGGTCTATGATGATGCGCTCGCCATCGAAGAACAGGTTGTTGGTATTGACGGCATCTCTGCCGAGCAAGCGCCCGTTGCGCAGGATGTGAAAGCCAACGGCGTTAGCCTTGAAGCGATTGCTGTGATCGGGACAAGTGCCGGCTTTCCCGATGTGCGTGATTACGCCGTCGCAGACGGACGTTATTTCAACGCCCTCGAAGATGACCGCAAAGCCAAAGTCGCCGTGCTCGGCGCAGGCATTGCCACCGATCTTTTTGGGGATGAAAGCGCAATAGGGCAGTCGGTTACGGTTGGCAACACCAAGGTGACCGTCATCGGTGTGATGGAAGAAAAAGGGATCGTCTCTGATCTTGATTACGATGGACGCATCTACTTGCCGATTAATCTTGTCTTTCAAAAATATATGACCACCATGACCATCGGCAGCGACCGTGTGCGCACCATCTACGTCAAAGCCGAAAGTCAGGACAAAATCGACAGCGTCATCACCCAGATCACGGTTTTGCTCGCGGAACGCCACGATGTGGATGCCAGTGCTCCCGACTTCAGCGTCCAGACCCAGCAGGACATCATCGCCACACAGGAAGCCACGACCGCGGCCTTCCGCGATCTGCTCGCTTGGGTGGCAGGCATCTCATTGCTCGTTGGCGGCATCGGTATCATGAATATCATGCTCGTCTCGGTCACCGAACGCACCCGTGAGATCGGTCTCCGACAGGCGCTCGGCGCACGTCCCACCGATGTGCTGATGCAGTTCCTGCTCGAGGCCATCATTCTCAGCCTTGTCGGCGGCTTGATGGGTGTCATCATCGGTGTCGGTGGTTCCTACCTCTTCAATGCCCTCGGCACCATGCAAACCCGCATTGTCCCGCTGTCCATCCCGCTCGCTTTTGGCGCCGCCGCCATCGTCGGCATCTTCTTTGGCTACTATCCCGCCGCACAGGCAGCCAAACTCGAACCCATCGTTGCTTTGCGGCGCGAATAATATTTACCCAAGTGACTGTCACTTACGAGACACTTTTGAGCGAAAACTCTTTTGAATATCAAAAGCATCTCACCCCCAAATCTACTTTAGAAGTGACAGTCACTTCTACATTTATAAAAAAGGAAGAATAAAATGAAACGCTCACTCTCTCTGATCGCTCTCTTAACCCTCGCCCTGGTGCTGACCGCCTGTGGCGGAACGCCCGTGCAGACGGTGGATGCCGTTCCCGCAGCGGATGCCCAACCCGCAGCCGATACCGCAGAATCCGCCCCCGAAGTAGATGTGGCTGATGCAGCCCCTGCCGAAGAAGCCCCCGCTGAATCCGTCGCCCTCAACATGGACTACGAAGGCGCTCTTTCCCAGAAATTGCTACTCTCTCTCGGCTCAATGGAACTGGCAAATACCGAATATGCCCTCAACGCTGAACAAGCTGGCTTAATGCTCTTCTATTGGCAGGCGCTCAACAACATGACCGCCTCCGGTAACAGCGCCACCGAAGAAGTCGCCGCCATCCTGACGCAGATCGAAGAAGCGTTCACCGCTGAACAGATCACTGCCATCAACGCAATGCAACTCAACTCTGAATCCCTGCAAGTCTGGGCAACTGAGAACCAGGTCACGATGGGCACTGGCGCTGGGGCAGGTGGTGGACAAGGTCAAGGCGGTGGCGGCGGCATGGACGCTGATGCCCGCGCCACCAAACAAGCTGCCGAAGGTGTCACCAATCCCGGCGGCGGACGCGAAAACGGCATTGCGGCTGCGGTCAATAATGCCCTGATCGCTTACCTTGAATCCATTCAATAGATTGGAGATGAATATGAAATCAGCCCGTTTTATTCCCTTGTTTTTGATTGTCGCAGTCCTTCTTGCGGCTTGTGGCTCAGCGATTGAAGAAGCTCCTGTGGCCCCAACATCCATCACCGGAAGTTATCTCAATATCGACTTTGCCGATGCCGCCAGCCTGCGCAATCAACTCGCCTACGGCACCCTGCTCCTCGACGGGACAGCTAACACAGTCACCGCCGAACAAGCCGCGTCCATGATCCCGCTCTGGCAGGCAATCGTGGTCCTCAGCGGCGATGAAACCACTGCCGACGAAGAACTGCTCGCCGTGCAGGATCAGATTGTCAAGGTGTTGACAGAAGAGCAGCTTCAAGCCATTGCCAAAATGCAGATTACCAACGCCACCTTAAACGAGTTCTATGCAGAAAATGGCATTGTCATGCCAACACCCATCCCCGGCGTGACCAAAGAGCCCGGCACAGGCAGCGGTAAAACAGAAGAAGAAAAAATTGCCACGCAGGAAGCCGCCGCAGCCGCAGGCATGGAACCCGGCAGTGGCAGCAGCGCCGGACAAGCTGCCAAGACTCTGCTCTTTGAACAAGTGATCGAGTACCTGGCCGCTCTCGCAGAATAAGAAGATGGCAGGCAAAAAGAATCTAAACGCCTTTTGATTACCCCCATCCATATCTCCCCCAAATTCCGTCGTTTGGAATTTGGGGGAGATGTCCGCTGTAAAAACATATACAATTTCTTCACATTTCTCTATATGTACTTCTCTGTTTCTAATCTATACTTGTAAGAGAACTGACTATTTGGAAGTTGTAGAAAGAAAACCCATGCAAAAAACGATTTTAGTTGTCGATGATGAAAAACGGCTTGTCTCTCTGGTTGAATCTTATTTCAAACAGGAAGGCTATCGTGTTTTAACCGCTTTTAACGGTAAGGAAGCGCTTCCCATCGCCGCTACCGAAAAACCGGATTTGATCGTCCTTGATGTGATGATGCCTGAAATGGACGGCTATGAATTCATGCGCCAACATCGTGCCGAACATGATACGCCCATCATCCTGCTGACGGCCCGTGTCGACGACGACGAAAAGGTGATCGGGTTGGAACTTGGTGCGGATGATTACATCACCAAGCCGTTTCGTCCGCGCGAGTTGGTCGCACGCGTTCGGGCGGTGCTGCGCCGGACAGGCCAAAACACGCCCCAGGCCGAGTTGATCGAAGCCGCTGATATTGCTCTTGATCGCACCACGCGTATCGTCCAGATCGGAGAGAAAACTGTCGATCTCACCCCATCTGAATTTGATCTGCTGGCAGCCCTAATGTCCGCGCCCGGTCGCGTCTATTCCCGCCTTGATCTGCTCGATATTATTCAGGGCGTGCGTTACGACGGTTATCAGCGCACCATCGACATCCATATCAAAAACCTGCGCGCCAAAATCGAGCCTGATACCCGCTCTCCACGCTATATCCAAACCGTTTATGGCGTGGGCTACCGCTTCGCACGAGAGTAGACAATGCGCACATCCATAACGATCAAACTGATCCTGTCTTTTTTGGTAGTCAGCGTGTTTAGCCTGATTCTTGTCGGTGTTTTTACGCGTTCATCTACAAGCACCGAGTTTCAACGCTATATTTCCACGCAGGATGGCAGCCGAGCCGTAGAAATTTTTGCCAATTACTACACCCGCAATAACTCATGGGACGGGGTGCGCGATGCCATTGACGAGAGATATTTAGGTCTGGTTCCCTTCGTTTTGTTGGATATGGATGGCGAGATCCTTTTTGGCGAGCAGCGCAGCATGATGATGCCGATGCATAACGAAAGCCTGCCGATTGATGTGGCTGGCGAAACGGTTGGCTATCTGATAATGGCCGATCAACAGCATTCGCGGATGATGCGTTCCAATGGGGATGCCTTTCTCTCGCGGATGGATAATATTTTCAAGTACAGTTTGATGGGAGTGGGCGTACTCGCCCTTGTTTTGGGTTTGCTTCTGTCCCGATATTTAACGCGCCCGATCCGCGAGTTGACAGCCGCCACTCGCGCTGTCGCCGATGGTGACCTCGAGCAGGTCGTGCCCGTCCGTTCCAATGATGAGCTCGGCAAACTGGCCGATTCTTTCAACCGGATGAATAAGCAGCTTGCCCACTCCCTGAATTTGCGCCGCCAAATGACCGCCGATATTGCTCATGAGTTGCGCACGCCCCTCAGTATTATTCTCGGCCATGCCGACGGCATCCACGATGGCGTCCTGCCGCTTTCGATGGACACGGTCGAAATCATCCGCGATGAAGCCAGCCGTCTCGAACGTCTCGTCGAAGACCTGCGCACCCTCTCGCGTGCGGATGCGGGCGAACTGCCCCTCGATCTGGCGTTTCATGCCCCACAGAAGCTGCTCGATGAAATCCGCACACGTTACCAGCCTCAAGCCCTCCAGAAGAAAATCAGGCTCGATATTACGGTCGAACCTAACCTGCCTGATCTGCAAGTCGATTTTGGTCGTATGCTGCAAGTCTTGAGCAACGCCCTCGATAATGCTCTGCGCTACACGCCCGAAGGCGGGCAGATTCTGCTTTCTGCTCAAAAAATGCCTGATGCCGTCGAACTGCGCATCCAGGATAACGGCCCCGGCCTGGAAGCGGAAGAAGCTGCCCACATCTTTGATCGCTTCTATCGTGCCGATGCGTCCCGTCAACGCGATGAAGGCGGTTCCGGGCTGGGGTTGGCGATTTCTAAATCCATCGTTGAAGAGCACGGGGGGCGCATTTGGGCTGAGAGTGAAAAGGGGCAGGGATTGACGATTAATATCGCTTTGCCTATATCTTCTCCATAATTACCACATGATTTCTACACCATTTCTGCTTTCAAAAGGAGTAGATTAAGAGTGTTCAACTCTTTTAACTTATTGGAGACAGAAAAATGAAAAATAATTGGCTTGGCAAAACCCTGTTAGTGATTTTGATCGTCGGCCTTCTTGTGGTGGGTGGCTATGCAGTCTATCGTGTTGGGTACGCACAGGGTGTGCGTGCTTCCATTTCTGGCGATGCCTCGTCAGTTTGGGCAGAGCATTTCGAGAATATGCCCAATGACGCGTGGCATACACAGCGTTCGATGATGCCCTATAGCAACCGCTCACAGATGGATGGCTATTCACGTATGCCTTTCAGCAGCCATAGCACCTTCGGTATGACGGGATTTTTCTTCCTGCCGATACTTTTCCGTATGCTTTTCTGGGGCTTTGTGATCTGGCTGGTCTACAAACTGGTTACAGGTGGTTTTAGTGGCGGGCGCGGCTGGCATCTCAGCCTGACGCGTGAACCCGTCAGCGCTCCCGTTGTGGACGAAACCCCGATCGAAGAAGCATAAAAAACTATAGCACACAATATATTTATATCGCAACATATCAATATCAAACAAAGAGCCTTGCCGTTTCTACGGCAAGGCTCTTTGTTTACAGCAGATGCGTAGCATCAGTGAAGCGGTTGTGCAAGTTCACGTATGGCATCAATTACAAGATCAGGCTGGTCTAATTGAATGTAATGGCTGCTTTGGTCCGCAATAACTTGCTTGCTGTTCGACGATAATTGCGTTAATTCCGATTGCATTTTTGCCCATTCCTGTTCGAACTGGTTTTGTTCAGCTTTCGATAATCCCAATGACAGATCAGGATGTCCATGACTGAGCACGATGAGTGGAAGATCGCCAAGCGATTTTAGTTCTTTGTCGGTACTTGAATAAAAAGCCGATGTTTCTGCGATGGCAACGTCGAAATACGCTGTGGTTGCCAATACTGCCTGGTATTGCTTATATGTTTCTTCTGGAAGACCATAATTCGGAATATTTTCGGGCATTAACGCGATCAACCCAAAGGAACTCATTGTCGACAAACTACGGAATTGACTAATAGCCCGATCAGCTGTATCTTGCAGAAATGGGAGACGCGCTCCCTGTTCAGTATGCGCAGAATCGACCAGTACGATACCGCTCACTTCGTCGGGATATTGTTGTGCAAACAGGCGTACGTTAATGCCACCAAATGAGTGTCCAACCAGAATATAGGGGCCTTCGACCCCGGCAACTTCCAGCAAGGTATGTAATTCATTTACCATCACTTCACTCGTGCGAGGGTCGGGACTCTGCTCACTCCATCCCATCCCTGCTCTATCATACGAGCAAACGCGCGCGAATTTAGATACTTCGGGCTGAACCAGCACCCAGGCAACAGAAAAATCGTTCAGGCCTGCATCAAGTATTACAGTGGGGCCACTATCTCCTGTGCAATACAAATGCATCTTATATTCCCCCACATCTATTATTTGTCCGGATGTCGGGTTTTCTTGCACTAGTTTAGATTTTGCCGATATTCCTGCAATCCACAGCAACGCGCCGAGGATGAGAGCCAGAACAAACAGTCCCGTTACAATTATTTTGATCCATTTTGAGATTGATACAAACATGATTGTCCTTATTATTTCGCAGGTACTTGCCCTGTTTTAATTTTTTGAATTGTGTCTTCTACCCAAGCAAGATTTTCGCGCATGGTCCGAACGCCATAGTCTAGCGTCAGCATCCAGAAAAAAAGCTCGCGAGGGGTACAAGTTTTTGATAGGTTGTTACTAAATTCTTCGGACAGTTGGCTATAACGTTCCGAAACCATGTGAATGTTTTGAGCAAAAGTCTCAAATCTTTGTAAGATCAAATCATCATCCAGTTGACCAAAAAAGAATACCTGTACAAGTTCCGCACTACGTGCCACACTTTCCGGCGTCGGTTTGGCCAGCCAGTCTAATAATTCTGACTTGCCACTTTCAGTGATGTGATAAAGTTTGCGGTCCGGGCGCTCTGATTGTGTCACCAGTTCAATGGTGACTAAATCCTTTTTCGTTAGCCGCGATAATGTTCGATAAATCTGGCTTTGGTCAGCAGGCCAGAAATGCTGAACCGAATTATCAAATACTTTTTTGAGGTCATAGCCCGAAAGAGGACCATAATTAAGAAAACCTAGTATTGCATACTCGAGGGACATAAAAGCGCCTTTCCATATTCTGTATATGATATGTCCTATATAGGACATGTCGTATAATACGCTTCATAATTCTCTTTGTCAAGAGGCGCCTTTGCCATGATTTTCAAAGTGAGGGCATCCCGCTTAGGGTGATGTGATAATTGTTGCCTTCTTCAATGACAACTTGAAATAGAAAAGTAGAAGTGCTATAATCCTGCAAACCTGTTGGTACAGGTTTGCATAAGTTGTTCTATTAATGAATATCAATCGACTATGGATAAACCCCTTTATCAAGTTGTCTACAATGGAATTCTTCAGAAAATCGAAGCTGGAGAATTTTTACCGAATGATCGCTTACCTTCTGAGAACAAGTTGTGTGAGATTTTTTCTGTAGGGCGCAACACAATCCGCCGTGCGTTGAGTGAACTAGGAAATGATGGTATCTTGAAGACAATCGCTGGTTCAGGCACCTTCGTTACCGACAATCGACTGACAAAAACTGCCGAATATCTCTTCGGCATGACGCAGGAAATGAATCTGCGCGGAAAGAAAATTACCAGCCAAGTGTTAGATGCGAAGCTGATTAGCGCTGATCCATTTTTGACACGGCGTTTACATGTTCAACTTGGTGCGGAAGTGGTATTTCTTTATCGTGTCCGCGAAATGGATGGAGAGCCTGTGGCAATTGAAAGGGCCTATTTGCCTCATGCATTGTGCCCAGGTATTTTGGAATTTGATTTTTCGAAAGTATCTCTATACCAGACGCTCTCCAATGTTTATGGAAAGCCGCCCAGCTCTGCTGAACAGGAAATTGAAGCCAGTTTGGCAACAGCAACAATTGCGCATTTGCTCAAGCTGACACAGCCAGCAGTTGTTTTGACCTTTCATAGAGAAGCCCGTCTAGAAACGGGTGAAGTGATAGAATACGTAGACTCTGAGTTGCGTGCAGATCGCTTCCGCTTTTATACCAACTTACGCTTGGATGCTGCTGCAGATGAATTTGTCTTTCGGCGATTGCCGGTTCACGCAACATAGGTTTAGGAGAAAATATGATCTCGGATGCTGAACTCAAAGCCATCGTAAGCAAAGTGGTGCATCGTACGATGCACGGTGAAGGGGCGCTTACCGAGGCTCCGCTTCCAGGTGGAAGTGCCTTGGGCGGCAGGAAAACAATCGCATTGGGCGCTGATCATGGCGGCTTCAAGATGAAAGAAATGCTCAAAGCGTACTTGTCGGCAGAAGGTTTTGATGTCGTCGATTGCGGCACGCACAGCACAGAGTCCGTCGATTATCCAGACTTTGCACGTAGTGTCGCAGAAAAAGTCAGTCAAAAAGAAGTTTGTTGCGGCATCATTATTGATGGTGCAGGGATCGGTAGTTGCATGGCGGCGAATAAAGTTCCGGGGGTGCGGGCTGCGATGTGCTACAACATTGCGACTGCGATCAATAGCCGCGAACACAATCATGCGAATGTGCTTACTTTGGGAGCAGGTTTCCATGGTGATAATGAGGCAAAGCTGATTGTAAATACCTGGCTTACAACAGAAGTTGGTGGTGGTCGCCATGCCAAACGCGTGGGAAAAATCACTGCTATAGAGAAGAAGTATTCAAAAGTTGGATAGTGATATGACAATCGATTCGAAAAATGTTGAAAAAATAGTTGAAGTTATTACGCGCGAAGTCTTGCGTGCGCTGTCTGAACAAGAAATGCAATTGACACCAGATGGCGCATATTGTTCAGTCGAGGAAGGGGATGGTATTTTGGTCAAGACCTGCTTCGACGATTTGGGGCATGTGGTTAGCGCAGGCGCGGAGCGTATCTCTTCAACGTTGGGCAGGATACCGGAAAATCTGGATTTAGGTGGAATGATAGATCACACGCTTCTTAAGCCAGATGCAACACCTGCCCAAATTGCACAATTATGCTACGAAGCCCGGAAGTATAAATTTGCTTCCGTTTGTGTGAATCCTGCCCACGTCAAATTGTGTGCCGATTTACTTCGTGGAGCAGATGCGAAAGTTTGCACGGTGATCGGTT
>JBNKMO010000204.1:0-24573 GCA_050293165.1 Anaerolineales bacterium
CTAAAAAACAGTATTTTGTGGGTAATAACGTTTTTATCTTAATAAGATGCCCCGTTTGTTTCACAAGATAGACCGTTCCCAAAGGAGGTGATTGTATGATGTGTTTATCCTGAAAATATACAAGGTGGGTGTTGCGTCTGCTTTCGGTGCATTGCCCCGCAGGTCTCGCAAGGGAAACCCTCTCTGGGCCCCCGACTTGCAAATATGCCCTTGTGGTATGCACTTTCAAAGCACAAAGCAAGCCCCATGTTAGTTTTAGGATGACACTTATGGAATGGATCAAAACCAGCTTTGTCCCGTATTCGTACAGCGCTTCTTTTAAATTGATTTGGAAGAAGAGATTGGAATCAGGTTTAGTTGATAGTGGTCATCGAGAAAATATAGCGAGAATTCAGAACTTCAGGTTTAAGCGCCTCTATTGATAAATCAGATTTTATGCATAAGAAGGAAATACCATGCCCGAACAACTTATTAAGTCCAGTTTCGATCCTCACGTGGGCAGTAGTTTTGAGATTTACTCAGAAAGAAATGGCAAGGTAAAGGTGGAACTGGTAGAGGTCTCAGATCACAGCAATGAGCAGATTAATGGTTTTTCTGTGATCTTTCGTGGACCTTTGGAAAATCAACTTTATCAAGCAATCTACAAGATGAAGCATGAAAAGATGGGTGAAATTAGCTTGTTTTTGGTGCCGATTCTTTACGGAAAGACAGATGCTATCTATTATGAAGCTGTCTTTAGCCGCTTGATTGAAAAATAAAATACAACGCTTGTCACATATTAAGACTTATTACGAATTAACAAGGAGAAAATCATGTCAGAACCTTTCATTGGTGAAATCAAAATGGTTGGTTTCAATTTTGCCCCTCGTGGCTGGGCCTTAGCCGATGGCCAGCTTATGCCTATATCTTCAAACTCCGCCCTCTTCACCTTGTACGGCACCAATTACGGCGGCGATGGCCGCTCCACCTTCGCGCTGCCTGACCTGCGTGGTCGGGTACCTATCCACCAAGGGACTGGCCCAGGCTTATCTCAACACAGAATCGGGTCAAGAGGCGGTGCTGAAACCGTGACATTGAGTGCCAATCAGCTTCCCCAGCACTCCCACCCCCTGACGGCCTATGAGGCAGCAGGGAACAAGGTTGAGCCAGGCGGGCATGTTTTGGCGGGCGGGGGGCGGAACACAAATTACAGCGACCAGACACCTGATACAACGCTAAACGCCGCCAACGTCGGCGTAGCAGGCGGCAATCAAGGTCATACGAATATGCAGCCCTATCTGACAATCAATTTTTGCGTTGCCTTGGTAGGTCTTTTCCCCTCACGCAGCTAGAGCTTTGACTAAAAAACGCCAGTCCTCCACGCCATACGCGGAGGGCTGGCATTTTCTTCTTACAAGGACGACACCTTGAAAATTACCTATCGCCCCATCCATGAAAACGATATTGAATTCCTGCATAAGGTCTATGCATCTACACGAGAGGCCGAACTGGCCTTTACAGATTGGTCTGAGCAGCAAAAAGAAGACTTTACACGGATGCAGTTCGATTTGCAGCATAAACAGTGGATGCAGAATTATAAAAATGCATCCTTCGATATTATCTACTTGAAGGAAATTCCCATTGGGCGTTTGTATGTAGATCGCAGAGAAGATCAAATTCGGATTGTTGACATTGCCCTGCTCCCTGATTTTCGACGAAAAGGAATTGGCTCAGAGATCATGCAAAGCCTGATTGATGAAGCAGAGCAGCGCGGTTGCCTGCTTAGCCTGCACGTCGAAGCGAATAATCCTGCCTTGGGTCTGTATAAAAAACTGGGCTTTCGCACAATTGAAGATAAAGGTGTCTATCATCTTTTGGAATATCTCCCTAAATAAAGATTGACAACATAATGATTGCTTAAATAAAAAGACCTCCGAGTTTTTAATTCGGAGGTCTGTCTGTAAGCCTTCTTCTACTTCACGCTCACCAACACAGCTCGTACGGCTCTGCGGAAGAGATACTCTCCGCTAAAGGGATTGTAGAATTCGCAGGTCACCAGCGTCAGCCAATCATATTGTTCGGATTGGAAGACTACATTCGTGTTCTTTTGGGTGACGAGTTTAGACTCGCGCACTTCGTAGGTGTAGGTCGCGCCCCACGCGTGGACTTCAACTTGGTCGCCGTACTTTAGGCTTTTCAGTTCGGCGAAGGGACCGGGGCGATTATACGCGTCCCAAACATGGCCGGTGATGACCGTGTTCCCTGCCCAGGTGGGGAAGGCGGAGCCGTAGAGATAGCCCGCTGAGTTGCCCAGCCAGGTCACATCCCAGCTGGCATCGGATTGTTGTACGCCGACGATGGGCATCGAAACACCCAGCTTGGGAATCTTAAGCGTCATGGCGGTAGCGGCGTAGGCTTTGGCGGGGGGCTGTACGGTGAGCTGCGTCACCTCTCCATGCCGGAAGCCGGTATCGGGCAGGGACGCGGGCGCTGATCCAATGGTGAAGTCGGTGGTCGTGTCGCTTAATCCGTCATTGAGTTCCAGCCCGGCAGCACTCCAAATAGAGGTGGTACCGCAGATGAAGAGACGATATTCTCCGTCTGCTAAGGGGGTTTCTAAGGATAATGTGGTGCTGTTATTGACATAGGCTGCGCTGACAATATTTTGTTCAACATCATCAGAAACGACGCCCCCTGCACAGGATTGCGTGTTAAAGCTGCCGTTTGCCCCGGCTTCAACCAGAATGTAGTTGCTGATGTAATCGGCTGCTTTAGCGCTGCTGTCATGCAGGGCGTCTTCGCTAAAGGTGACCTCGATGATACTCAAGGTCGTGAGCCTTGCGCCTGTGGTTGGGGTAGTTGTGATCACATTGAAATGGCCGGCTTCATAAGCGCCGATATCGTAGCCAGCGCCTTGCGGGCGCGCCACGCCGCGTTGATCTGTTGATGGTGCGCCGATGTCGGTGCCTGCATCAATTGCAGGGCTGCCGGGGAGCAATGCAAAGGTTTGGGTCTCTCCTCCGTTGTTTGCCAATGGGCTCAAGTTTGGGGAGCTGCCAACGATATTGCCGTTTGTGCCGTTGGTCAGACCGCAGGCGGAACTACTATCTTCGATTAGATTGTTGGCGGAAGAGGGGTAGAGTCCGTCGCCCCAGCAATCGCCGCCGTTGCCGCTATTGGCAATAATCACGTTCGTTAGTATGGGGTGGATCACGCCTTGGACCACGCCTCCTCCATCGCCGCCGAAGAATATCCCCGCCCCCTTACTGTTCGCCGAGTTGCCGCTGAAGGTGACGTTAGTCAGCGGCGGTCTACCCACGAAGTCGGTGGGACCAATCCCGTTGCCTACCCAGTTGTACACCCCCCCACCGTTGACCCTCGCCGAGTTGTTGCTGAAGGTGACGTTCGTCAACTGGGGGTAGATCACACCTCCCTCGCTGCCGATGAAGAACGCCCCGCCACCATTGCTGGTCGCCGAGTTGTTACTGAAGGTGACGTTAACCAGATCCGGCTTGCTCACGCCGGCGGAGAAGTAGCTATCGTCGATTACTTGGCTGTACATCCCGCCGCCGTTGCGGGCTGAGTTGCCATTGAAGGTGACGTTAGTCAAGCTCGGATTGCTCTCGCTACTAAAGTAGACGTAGGTGTACATTCCCCCACCATCTCCATCGGCTGAGTTGCCGCTAAAGGTGACTTCGGTTAGTTTAGGGCTAATTGTGCCGTCGAAGACGTGGTTGTACATCCCGCCGCCGTTGTCGGTGGCTGAGTTCTCGCTGAAGGTGACGCTAACCAGCATTGGCCGTATGAGGGCCTCGTGGGTACTGGTGTACATTCCACCACCATTAATAGCCGAGTTCCCGCTAAAGGTGACATGGTTCAGGCTGAGGTCGGTCTCGGTGCCGAAACCACTCGCTTGATTGGTCATCCCCCCGCCGATATATGCCGAGTTTTCGCTGAAGGTGACGTTGGTCAGGCTGAGGGTGCTCCTGTGTACCCGAGTCCCATCATGTTTCACCCCCCCGCCGGAGTAGATAGCGGAGTTCTTACTGAAAGTGACATTGAGCAGTGTTCGAGTGCACGTTGCGGCTTCGCTGCATGAGTTTGCCATTCCTCCGCCGTAAGCTGCCGAGTTTTCGCTGAAGGTGACGTTGGTCAGTGTAGGGTTGCTCTCACCGTACTTAAAGCCATGGTTGTACATCCCTCCGCCTGTGTCGGCCGAGTTGCCGCTGAAAGTGACCTCGGTCAGGTTGGGGCTGCTTTCGGCGAGCCATTCGGTCGCGATGTTGTACATCCCCCCGCCTACTGCACTAGCCGAGTTGCCGCTAAAGGTGACTCGGGTCAGTGTGGGGCTGCTTTTGCCACTATCGTAGCCATTGTCGGACATCCCTCCGCCTATGCCGGCCGAGTTGCCGCTAAAAGTGACGTTGGTCAGTGTAGGGCTGCTCTCACCGTAGTTAGAGCCATCGTTGTGCATCCCGCCGCCGTCGCGGGCTGAATTGCCGCTAAAAGTGACGTTGGTCAGTGTAGGGCTGCTTTCACCGTAGTTAGAGCCATCGTTGTACATCCCGCCGCCGTCGCGGGCTGAATTAGCACTGAAGATGATATTTGCCAGCGTTGGGCTGTTGCTACCATGGTTAGAGCCATCGTTGTACATCCCGCCGCCGCTATCGTGCGGGGCAGTGCCGTTGGCATTGCCCGCCGTGATTGTGAAGCCATCCAGTGTAGCACTGTTTATCCCCGAGACAACGTGATATGAATTATCAGCTCGGGTCGGTTCGTTGCGAACTACATTACTGTTGTCGTCTCCATTTAAGTCACCGCTCAGGGTGGTGAGGTTGGTTGCCGGATTGCGCTGGTCACGGGCGGTCTCTGTCCCGGCAAAGCCACCGTAGACGGCCACGCCGCTTTTCAGTTGGAAGGTGGCTGTGCGATCTGTCCCGCTGGTAGGTTTGTAAGTGCCTGCCGCTACCCAGATTTCGGTGCAGGTATCGCCTAATGCAGACTGTAGGTTGCCGTAAGCATCGACCCATGAGCTGCCTGCACCGCTTGCGCCCGGCTTCACATAACAGGTTCCGGCTGCCATCGCAGGGGCTGGGATGGATGCCAGCATCAAGGCTGCGATAATAAAAGATGAAAAAATAGCTAATCGTGCTTTTTTGACGCTCATGGTCCCGTCCCTTGTGGAGTATAAAGAATTTTTCCGAAAAATTATATCAGTCAAAAATGCTTTTTTGGATGGATTTCGTGAGTAAAAAGAGCCGAATCAGTATTCATTCGGCTCTTTGCTTCGTATTTCGTATTTTATTACTGTACACTCACCAGCACGGCTCGTACAGCTCTTCTGAAGAGATACTCTCCGCTAAAGGGGTTGTAGAATTCGCAGGTCACCAGCGTCAGCCAATCATATTGCTCGGATTGGAAGACTACATTCGTGTTCTTTTGGGTGACGAGTGTAGACTCGCGCACTTCGTAGGTGTAGGTCTTGCCCCAGGCCTGGATTTGAACCTGGTCGCCGTACTTTAGGCTTTTCAGTTCGGCGAAGGGACCGGGGCGGTTATACGCGTCCCAAACATGGCCGGTGATGACCGTGTTCCCTGCCCAGGTGGGGAAGGCTGAACCATAAAGGTAGCCCGCTGAATTGCCCAGCCAGGTCACATCCCAACTGTTGCTGGATTGCGGTACGCCGACAATCGGCATACTCACACCCAGCTTGGGTATCTCGAGGGTCATGGCTGTGGCGGTGTAGGCTTTGGCGGCGGGCTGCTGGGCGAGCTGCGTCACCTGTCCATGCCGGAAGCCTGTTGAGGGCAAGGACGAGGCGGCCGTTGTTGCGATGGTGAAGTCGATAGTTGCATCGCTTAGTCCACCGTTCAGTTCCAGTCCGATCAGGTCGTGGACGGATGTTGTCCCGCAAACAAAGAGACGATATTGGCCGCTTGATAGAGCCGTACCGCCGTTAAGGCTCAATGTCACAGTATAGATCCCGCTATTATAGTTGGCGCTGTCGATGTTGATTTGCGTGTCATCGCTAATGACGCCGCCTGCACATGAGAGGGTATCGAAGTAAGCATTTGAGCCTTGTTCGACCAACAGGTAATTCGCCGTATTATTGGCGGCATCTGCACTGCTGTCACTGAGCGCGTTTTTACTGTAGTTGATCGTTAATTCGGAGATGCTCTCAATCGTGCTGTTGTTGCTCGGGTTACTGGAAACGACCGTTAAACCAGTATCGTCACCGCTGTATTCGAAGGCGCCAATATCACAGTAATTGCTTCCATCATTTCCCTCGCCTGCGATGTCATTCTCGCGGGTAGCGCCTCTTTGATCTGTGGTGTAGGCATTGTCACAGTCAACTTGGTCAATGGCGCTGCTTCCGCTTAGAAGAGCATGGGTCTTTGTAGGGCCGCCATTATCAGTTAAGGTGGTGTTGAAGTCTGTGCCAGGAGTGATCGTTCCCCAGGATGTGCCGGGGTCACAGCTATTGTCATCATCCATGTTTCCGCTTCCGGCGGGGATAGTGCCTTCGCAGTTGTCACCTTCCATACTATTGGCGATGAATGTGTTAGAGATCGTGGTTATGGTGTTTTCATTTGCTATTCCTGCGCCCGAATTTGTCGATGTGGCCGCCAGCCTATTTCCGGAAAAAGTGCTGCTTGTGATTGTTCCTATTGTGCAAATGACAGTACCGTATGGTCCCCCGGGTGAATTAAAGATAGCGCCGCCATTATCTTTGGCGTAGTTGCCGGAAAAGGTGCTGTTTTCGATCGAGGTGATCGTTGCGCCGAGCGATATAGACGTGCAATTATTGATCGCGCCGCCATATTCTGTGGAAGAATTTTCATTAAAAGTGCTGTTTTTGATTTTACTAATGGTACCAAAGTCGATATTTGTAATCGCACCGCCCCCATCTGCTGAATTTTTAGTAAAAGTGCTGTTTTCGATCAAGCTTATTGTTCCGAAGCTGTTAATGATAGCTCCACCTCGTCCGGCATCCAAATAGACAGCTGAATTTTCGGTAAATGTACTGTTTGAAATGGTATTGATCGTGCCAAAATTATTTGCAATTGCACCCCCAACTGCGCCAGCGTTGTTACTGAAGGTGCTGTTTGAAATCGTAACAGTGCCACCTATGTTGACGAAAGCACCACCATCTCTATTTGCTTTGTTTTCTTTGAAAGTACTGTTCCAAATAGTCAGTGTCCCCGCGTTATAAATTCCACCTCCATAATAATAAATGCTGCCACCATTGCTTGTTTGATCATTAGCACAGCCATTACGAATGGTGATATCTGATAATGAGAGATCACCTGTGGAACTGACATAAAAAATGCGAAAATCTTGGGTGAGATTTTCCGTTGTTTCGCAAGTGCTAAAGCTCAAATCACGTTGTATTGTATAACCTAAGCCGAGAATGGTGATCTTACTTGTTATGGCGGGTAAGCCGGTTCGCCCCTTTGTTGTGTTATTTACCGCGTCAAGCGTGATATCCGCAGTGAGTGTGATCACATCGTCTGCGCCGCTTGCGTTTGCGGTATTAATGGCCGCGATCAGCTCGGCTGCCGTGCCAGCAGTGATGGTCGCTGCGTGGATAGATTGTGTGGGCACGGCGATAAGAATAAGAGATGTGATCAAGAAAACGGGAATAAATTTTGAAAACTTCATGAATCGCTCTCCCTTCAGTTTACGTGACAAACCTTATTTCAGTATAGCGAAAGAGTTTGTTATGTCAACTTCAAAGGGAAGTTGTAAGGTCTTTGATATGTTTATGCAGGCTTGATCCTTACTGTCCTGCGAGAGAGATACTCCCCGTTGAAGGGGTTATAGAACTCGTAAATAACCCCCTTGACTCTAACGTTACGTTAGGGTTTATACTGTCCGCATGATGTACACCGTAAAAGAATTGTCCACCCTGGCCGGTGTCAGTGTGCGCACGCTGCACTACTACGATCAGATCGGCCTGCTCAGCCCGGCCCGCATCGCCGAGAACGGCTACCGTCAATATGACGATGCCGTGTTGATGCGACTGCAGCAGATCCTCTTCTATCGCGAGTTGGATTTCAAACTCAAGGATATTAAGGAACTGCTCGATTCGCCCGCCTTTGAGCAGGTTTCCGCGCTCGAAAGCCATTGGGACGCCCTTTGGGCTCGTCTCGCCCGCACCGAGCGCCTGATCAAAACGGTGGAAGACACCATTCAACATTTGAAAGGAGAAAAAGAGATGAGCAAAAAAGCCCTCTTTCAAGCATTTAGCGAAGAACAACAGGAAGAATACGCCAAACAGGCAGAACAGCAATATGACGCAGAGACTGTGCGCGAATCCAATCGCAAGTGGAAGAACTACTCCGCAGAGAAGAAACAAGCCATTCTGGACGAAGGCAATCAGGTCTATGAAGATATGATCGCTGCCATGCCCAAAGGTCCGGATTCCCTTGAAGCACAAGCTTGCGTCGAATGCTGGCGCGCGCACATGGATTATTTCTGGACACCGAACCTCGAGCAGTTGCTCGGCCTCGCCACCATGTACGGCCAAAGCCCAGATTTCAAGAAGAACTTCGACACCATGCATCCCGATCTCGCCGACTTTATGCGTGAAGCGGTCGCGGTCTACGTAGCAGAACGGAAATAAGTGTAGTAACGGCTTTAGCCGTTATAGCGACTGAAGTCGAAAACATAAAGAAAGCGGATGTTGATTTTCACGGCATCCGCTTTTTACTGCTTACTGAGCGCCGAATACGGTTTACTCTGCCATCAAGCCCGGTTTCAATTCGCTCACTTCACCAATATGGAAGAGTTCGTGTTCCGCCATCCCGATAATCAGGTTGCCGAGCATGCCCTCTTCGCCCCAAGGATAGATGGTTTGCGTATCGAATTTTTCTTCGGGTATCTGCTCAACCAAATCGAGCAGCAATTCTCGGTTCAACTCCCACTCTTTGATGATATGTCCCAAAGGCAGAGTCTCGCGTTCGCTGACTGTGCGAGCATTGTACTCATCTGCTCCGCGCGGGGCGACGATGATTGGATTCTGTCCCGCAAGGCAACCACGCACACTGGCTATGGTGGCATCATCCCAGCCTGCAAAGTGGGCCAGGAGTTCTTTTAATCCCCATTCAGGGTAAATCTCTTTTTCAGGGGGAATATCGGCAACCAGATCTTTTAATTCCTGGCGGGTCTGTTTCAGTTTTTCGATAATCTCAGTTTTTTGGCTCATGGCAGGTTTCCTTTTGATGCTACTTTAGAAAGTAAAGAGTAGGGTTTTCTTACCACGTAAGTGGATTAAATTTTATCACGCTCTAGCGCCCCAGCAATTCCATCAAAAGATCAGGGCGATCGGTAATGATGCCATTTACACCGAGGTCGATGAAGTGCTGTAGTTCCTCGGCGGTATTCGGCGTCCACACGTGGACTTGCATATTGCGGCGTTTAGCGCCGGATATGAACCCCGGACGCACGATCAAGATACCGGAATCACGTTCCGGGACTTGATGCGCATACTCGTTCGGGGAGTAGAGTCCACCGAGGAAGGCGTAATTCAGGATAACAAACTTCGTTACCTCACCTTTACTGCCGGATGTCGCCACTTCGGGGCAAATATCACGGAACTCCGCCATCCGCTCATCGTGGAAGGAGGCGATCAGCGCCTTCTCCTGCATATCGTACTCGCGCAGTAAGTCGCAAAGCGGTTGCGCCATCGAGCGCTCGGTCTTTTTGATCTCGAGATTGACGGGGTAAGCGGGGAAAGTTTGAAAGACTTCTTCGAGCGTGGCGACGGTGATGCCTTGCCCACGGTAGGGATAGGTGGCGCCGTTGTCGGGTGTCCAGCGGTAAGCGGCATCAAGCTGCTTGAGTTCGGCGAGGGTCATCTCTTCGATAAGGCCGCTACCGTTGGTGGTGCGGTCGACTGTTTCGTCGTGCATCAGAATGAGAGCGCCGTCTGCGGTGATGTGCAGGTCGCCTTCGAGAATGTCGACGCCGAGATCGGTAGCCTGCTTATAGGCGTAAAGGGTTTCACCGGGCCAGACCTCGTCCCCGCCCTGATGGGCGATCACGAGCGGGTACTGGTCAAATTTGGCAAAAAATGGATGCTTCGGTGCAGGGCGCGAGCCGAGACGCAGCCCGATGAGTAGCATTGTAAGCAACCCCAATAAAATACCAAATACTTTTTTCATTACTTTTCCATCAGTTAATCCAGTTCCTGAGCGGAAGGCGAACGAAGTAAGCCTGAAGTCGAAGGACGGCTCTTGCGAATATCGCTCTTCGACTACGACTGCGCTCCGCTTCATCTCCGCTCAGAGACTTGGATTCTTTTCCACCAAACTCATCGCATACTCCGCCAGCGCCGTGATTGTCAGGGAGGGGTTCACGCCGGGGTTGCCGGGCATGATCGAGCCGTCCACGACGAAGATGCCGGGGTAATTGTGCATCTCGCAATTCAAGCCGACCACACCTTCATTTTCGTTCTCTCCCATCGGTACACCGCCCATAAAATGCGCCGTGGTCGGGAAGTTGAACAGCCCGTCGGTAAAGGCTGCCTGCGGGATGCCGTTCATGCGCTCGGCGTAGGTTTTGACCACCTCGTTCCCGACCGGAATTTGCTTCGGGATCGGGTAAGTTTCATCGTGCTTCAGCACCAGCCCCTTCAAAAAAAGCGTGAAGAAATTACGCCCGCGTCGCACGCGCGTCAGGTTATCTTCGGTTTGCATCACCAAGAAGATCGTCGTCACACGTGACCAATTGGACAGGAATTTCTCGTAGATAAAATCAACTGGGTGGCGCAAAATCTTGCCCGCCATCTTCACAAAACGCAGCCAGATCGGATGGTCGCCCTCCACAAAAGGCGCGGTCAGCACACGGATAAAGGATGCCCCCTCCGAGTATTTGACCGGCTCAATGCGCGTCACCTCGTCCGCCTGAAAGATCGATGTGATCGCAATCCCCTCCGAGTAATTCACGTCATTTTTGCGCATCGCGACCCCCATAATATTCTCAGAGTTGGTGCGCACTTGGTCACCCAAACGTTGGGAGATGTTGGGGAGGGACCGGGTCTCGTCGCGGCATTTGAAGAGGAGTTCCATGCTGCCGAGTGCGCCTGCTGCCACGATCACGTTGCGCGCCTGGACTTCGGCTGGTTTCCCTTTAACGAGCTTGGTCGATGACCGGTATAAAATCCGGTAACGGGAGCCTGTTGCGTTCACGTCCGTTTCCGGTTTTATATCCACAACTTTGGTTTCTGCCAAAATTTCCGCGCCGTTCTTTTCCGCAAAGTAGAGATAGTTCTTCGTGAGCATATTTTTGGCGTTGTGACGGCATCCGACCATGCAGCCGCCGCAGTGGATGCAACCTGCCCGCTCCGGTCCATCGCCGCCAAAGAAGGGATCAGGGACGGTTTCGCCCTCCTTGTCGGGGTCGCCAAAGAAAACGCCGACATCGGTGGCGTGGAAGGAGTCGGCGTAGCCCAGCTCGCCCGCGATCTGCTTCAGGGCCTTGTCAGCAGGCCAGAGTTTGGGGTTGCGCGTCACGCCCAACATGCGTTTGGCGGTAGCGTAGTGCGGGGCGAGGATTTGCTTCCAGTTGGCGGATTTCCAGCCTTCGAAAAGCTCGTCGCTCGGCTCCATCAGGACGTTGCCGTAGGTCAAGCTGCCGCCGCCGACGCCGCTGCCGTGCAGGGCGAGCAGACCGTTCATAAAGGTCATCTCGAAGAAGCCGAAGAGACGCAGCTTGGGCAGCCAGAGATATTTGGGCAGGTTCCAGTTGGATTTGGGGAAGTCTTCGTCGCGGAAGCGTTTGCCGCGCTCGATGACGAGCACGGAGTAGCCTTTTTCGGTCAGGCGCATGGCGGATACCGAGCCACCGAAACCGGAACCGATGATGACGTAGTCGTATATTTTTTGCATGGAAAGTCCTTTGGCGTGTTGCGTTTGTGACTCCGCGAGGAGCATGTTTTTCCTACGAAGCGGTCTCATGTTATACGAGATTGCTTCGTCGAGCTATCGCTCTCCTCGCAAAATCATTTCACAATAATAGTTGATTTTATCGAAATGGGCAGATGTCTGTGGATTGGTAGGTATGACTTTGCCAGCCATGATAATTGCTGTCTAGCGGAATGAGTATTTCAGGGTGTATGGCGGCGTAAGTGATTGCTGCGCCGCAGGCATCGGTCATGTTTTGGTTTTGCTGATATGCCTGCCAAAAATCTCTTGCCATTTCTGCATAGGGCGCGCCGTATTGATCGTGCGCAAACTCTTCCTGTAAAGTATTGTAGGTTTTTTCGGCTTCTGCCAAGTTGCCTTGAACGACGTGCAGCAGCATGATCCGATAGTAGGCGTAGGAGGCAAGTTTTGGGTATTCGCTGGGGTCATCGGGGCAGGGTGTCGGAGTAGGGTTGTTGGAAATATGTGCAATCCAGTTCTCTTGAAGATTTTTTCTTATGTCGAGTGAATAACCTGAGAGGGAACTGTCGTCAATCGTATGTTGATAAAAATCCAGGGCTTTATCATACTCTCCTTGTGATATTGCCAAGTCGCCGTCTTGTATGCTTTGAAAGCGAAACTCTTGAATGGTTACAAAATCAACATCAGGGATGGAAAATTCTCTCCAGATGGGCACATAGAATTCTCCATTCCATTTGTAATATGTTTTTTCATTTCTCCATGGCAATCCATCATAATATATCGACCAGATAGGAATACCGCTATTCACTACTAATTCGTCAATGCCATCGTTATCAATGTCTTCAAAATGAAGCTCGCCTGTTGCTTGAATATAAATTTGTCCATATGATAGATGTTCAGGTATCAAGTTGGTAAATTCAACATTATTCCATTCATATATTTGGTAAACACGCCCGCCTTGTGACATCGTAAACATTCTAAAAACGATTTCATCTATTCCGTCCTTGTTGTAGTCATTAAATGACACAATGTTTGGTGACCACAAATACATATCAGGAGGAAGCTCAAGCAGGGTTTCATAACGTCCATTCTTGCATCCAAAGATGTTAAAGAACATTACTCCGATAGCAAGCTCTGGAATTCTGTCATTGGTTAAATCTTGATAAATATAATCTTCTCCATTGACGTATCCTTTTTGCTCAAAATATTCTACTAATGGGATCGGGCCATGTGAGTTGATGAATTCTAAAATATTTTCTTTGGCTTCTCTGCGATTCTTTTCCACGGTATCCCTTTCTTCTTGGTTGTTCGGGTTTTTAGGGTGGAAAGTTAAAAAACTTAAATCAGGGTTGATAATTGGTGTTGTTTCAGGACATTGTTCCGCTGGCGCGGGTGTGACCGTGACGATGCTCGAAATATCGAAAGTCGGTGTGGCGGTTGGGATGGTTGGCAAGGGGGGGATGGATGGCGTGGGTGTATGCGATAGGGTCGGCGTTGCGCTTGGGGTGAAGGTTGCCATGGTCGCCGTCGGTGTTGGAATAGGTGTGACAGGCGTGCAGCTTGCGAGCCAGACACTCATAAAAAGAATGATAATATGTTGTTTCTTTGCCATAAAAAAGAAGCCCCTAACACACAGAATGGTTGATTTTATCGAAACGGGCAAACATCTGCGGGTTGATAGGTGTGGCTTTGCCAGCCATGATAATCGCTTCCCAGCGGAATGAGTATTTCAGGATGTATGGCGGCGTAAGAAATTGCTGCACCGCAGGCATTGGTCATGTTTTGGTTTTGCTGATATGCCTGCCAAAATTCTTTTGCCATTTCGGCGTAGGGCGCGCCGTATTGGTCGTGCGCAAATTCTTCCTGCAAAGTGTTGCAGGTCTTTTCTGCTTCTATCAGGTTTCCTTGAACGACGTGGAGCAGCATGATCCGATAGTAGGCATAGGAGGCGAGTTTTGGATACTCGCTAGAATCATCGGGGTAGGGCGTTGGAGTAGGATCGTTGACAAAATGTGTATCCCAATTTTCTCGAAGATTTTCTCTTATTTCTAATGAATACCCTGATAAAGAATCATCAAAAATAGCACGTTGATACAAATCCAGTGCTTTAGCATATTCACCTTGCGACATTGCTAAATCACCGTCTTGTATGCTTTGAAAGCGAAACTCTTGGATAGTTACAAAATCAACATCAGGAATGGAAAAGTCTCTTCTTATGGGCACATATATTTCTCCATTCCATTTGTAATAAGTTCGTTCGTTTCGCCAAGGTAAGCCATCTTCGTATATTACCCAAACAGGAATGCCGCTATTCGCAATCATTTCGTAAGCGCCATCATTGTCAATATCTTTGACTTGAAGTTCCCCTGTAGCTTCAAGTTGAATCCATCCAGAATCCGGATATTCAGGGATATCAGGTTCTAGCAGGTTGATAAAGTTATTGTCATTCCATTCGTAGATTTTGTAACCCCGCCCTCCTTGCGATGCTCTAGATAACAGAACGATTTCGTCAACGCCATTCTTGTTAAAATCGTCAACAAATACAATCTCGGTTGGCGGTAATCCCGCTACGCCCCGTTGCATTAGTAGGATTTCGTAATGTCCATCTTTGCATCCAAATATATAAAACCCTAGTGTCCGTAATGCGAATTCTGGGACGCCATCGTTAGTTAAGTCTTGGTAAAGATAGTTGATTATGTCGTCTGAATAATCTTTTTCATCATACATTTCAGCTAAAGCTGATGCTCCGTGGGTGTTCAAAATCTCCAAAACATTTTCCTCGAGTTCCTTCTGCGTAGGCATAGGATTGTCATGGAAATAATTCAGGTCATCATCAGGATTTGAGACGGGTATAGTTTCAGGACATTGCTCTGCTGGCGCGGGTGTGACCGTGACGATGCTCGAAACATCGAAGGTCGGTGTGGCAGTTAGGGTGGTTGGCAAGGGTGTGATTGTGCGTGTGGGGATGATAGAAGGTGTGGGTGTATGCGATGCGGTTGATGTTGTGCTTGGGGTGGATGTTGCCATTGTCGCCGTCGGTGTTGGGATAGGAGTGGCATGTGTACAGGCTGTCAGCCAGATAATCATAAAAATGAGAAGATATTTTTTCTTTGCCATAAAACCCTTTTTCCGCAATACGAAATACGCATTTGCGATGCCGTATTATAATGGCAACATTCTTTTAGCTGTATGAGGTAATTCTATGCATATTTCCGAAGTTTTTTCGAAACCGGGCGTCCATTTTAGCTTTGAGTTTTTCCCGCCAAAAACGGAGAAAGCATCCGAAACGCTTTTTCAATCCATTGCAGAGTTGGTGCCGATCCAGCCTGCCTACGTCAGTGTCACGTATGGTGCTGGGGGCTCGACTCGCGACTTGACCCATGATCTCGTTGTGCGTTTGCGCAAGGAAACCAACCTGACTGTCGTTGCACACTTGACGACCATCGGTGCCACGCGCGATGAGATCGGCGAGATCTTACAGCGTTACTCCGAAGCCGGGATCGAAAACATCATGGCATTACGTGGTGATCCGCCGAAGGGTTCGCCGGGCTTTATTCAGCCTGAAGGCGGCTTCAAACATGCCGTGGATTTGGTGCGCTTCGTCAAAAGGGAATTCCCGCAGATGGGCGTGGGTGTGGCAGGGTTCCCAGAGGGGCATCCCGAAACCCCCAATCGGCTCAAGGAAATGGATTATCTGAAGGAAAAGGTCGATGCTGGTGTGGACTATATCTGCACGCAGCTTTTCTTCCAGAATAGTGACTATTACGATTATCGCGAGCGCTGTGGCATAGCAGGCATCAGCGTTCCGATCGTTCCTGGCATTATGCCGGTCACGTCGGTGAGCGGTATGTATCGAATTTCGGAATTGTCGCTGGGATCGCGCATTCCTGCCAAGTTGCAGCGCGCCATTTCCCGCGCCCACGATGATGAGGGCGTTTCAAAGGTCGGCATCCAGTGGGCGACCCAGCAGGTCTTTGAACTCTTTGATCGCGGTGTGAAGGGGATCCATTTTTATACGCTCAATAAGTCACGGCCGACTTTGAAGATTTATGATGCGTTGGGGATTCGTCCTGAAGATAAACCGCGGTAGCTGATAGCTGTACCAGCAGCGATTAGCTTTCAGCAATTAGCTGTTGGTTTAGCTTCGCAGGGTTTGTAGGAAGGATGCGAGCATTTTCTTGACATCCACAACTTGAGTTTGTAAAGTGTTGTAATGCTCATCATTCATGAAGCCTAGATCACGTGCCAACAAGAGTTGATATTCGGCTTCGCTCGCTGATCCCATGGATATTTGGAGAAAGCGGGCGAAGTCTTTGTCTGTAAATCTGCCTGCACCTTCGGCGATGTTAGTTGGAATGGATATGCTCGAACGTCGAATTTGAGATGTTAATCCATACAGTTCTTCACGGGGAAAATCTTTGGTCGTTTTGTAAACGGCCAAAGCGAATTGATGCGCTTTTTGCCAAACTTTTAGTGTCCGAAAATCTTTCATCTCTCCTCCTTGATTTAAAACAAAGTGGTCAGCCACCAAGCTGATAGCTGACCACTAATTGCTGAATGCTAATACTGATAAAATCCTCGTCCCGTCTTTCTGCCCAAATACCCTGCATCAACCATCTTCCGTAGCAGATACGCAGGGCGATACTTATCTTCGCCGAGATCGCGTTGCAAGACTTCCATCACGAAGAGCACTACGTCGAGACCGATCAGGTCAGCGAGGAAGAGCGGCCCCATCGGATGGTTCATACCGAGCTTCATCACTTCGTCGATGGCTTCGGGTGTACCAACATTTTCCTGCAAGGCGAAAACCGCCTCATTGATCATCGGGCAAAGGATGCGGTTGGAGATAAAGCCGGGCGAGTCGTTCGCTTCAACGGGTGTCTTTCCCATCACTTTACAAACTTCAAGAATTTCTTCGGTCACTTCGTCACTGGTAGCGATACCGCGAATGACTTCGACCAATTTCATCAGGGGGACGGGGTTCATAAAGTGCATCCCAATCACCTTGTCGGGGCGGGAGGTGGATGCGGCGATTTTGGTGATGCTGATCGACGAAGTATTCGATGCCAAAATCACGCCTTCGCGTGCCTTCTCGTCCATCTCTTTGAAAATCTTGAATTTCAGTTCAGGATTTTCGGTTGCGGCTTCGATGACCAGGTCCGCGTCGCCGATCGTGTCCATGTTGCTGACGTAGTTGATCGCATCGGCAGCGGCTTTTTGTTCGGGCGTAATTCGCTCTTTGGAGAGCAGTTTGGCGGTAGATTTTGAAATGACAGCTTTTGCCTTTTCAAGGGCAGCAGGCGCAACGTCCATGCATGTGACGGCATATCCAGAAACAGCAGCGGTCTGCGCGATCCCGTTCCCCATCGTCCCGGCGCCAACGACAAAAATATGTTTAATAGTCATGATTTCTCCTGTTTTATCTGTATTTGCGAGGAGAGCTTTACCCGACGACGTGTGCCCTTTTGGGTAAGCAATCTCTTGGCAATAAGTTTGCTTCGTTGCAAAAGCGTGCTCCTCGCAAATTCATGTTTATTCTAATTCAATCGCCATCGCAACGGCTTCGCCGCCACCAAGACATAGTGATGCCAAACCGCGTTTGAGACCGCGATCTTTGAGCGCATAAATCAGTGTGGCAATCACGCGCGCGCCGGACATACCGATTGGATGACCGAGCGCAATCCCGCCGCCGTTGACGTTGACTTTATCCCAATCCCAGCCCATCTCGGCGAGTTCTTTGCCGTTGGCGAGACATTGCGCGGAGAAGGCTTCGTTCAGTTCGATCAGATCGACATCGGCGAGCGTCCAGCCAGCCAGATCAAGGATTTTCGGCATCGCTTTCGCGGGAGCAGCGAAGAGATATTTTGGCTGGACTGCGGCGTGGCCGTACGCGACGATACGTGCAAGTGGCTTGATTCCGTTTGCTTCGGCGTATGCCCGGCTCGAAACAACCACCGCTGCCGCACCATCATTCAGCGTGGATGCGTTCCCGGCAGTGGTTTTGCCGTCCTTGTTGAAAACAGGACGCAATTTTGCCAAGCCTTCTGCGGTTGTACCTGCACGCGGACCTTCGTCTGTATCGAAGATCGTCACTGCGCCTTTGCGTCCGGGCACTTCGACGGGCACAATCTCATCTTTGAATTTGCCCGCTTCGATGGCGGCAACTGCTTTTTGCTGGCTCTTGGCGGAGAAGTCATCCATCTCTTCGCGGGTGACGCCGTACTCATCGGCGATGAAATCAGCGGCATTACCCATCGGCCAATTCTCGAAGGGATCCCAGAGCCCGTCGTGGAGCAGGGAGTCTTTCATCGTGGCGTGCCCATAGCGGAGTTCACCCGTTCTCCCGGGGACAAGGAAAGGAGCGCGTGTCATCGATTCCATCCCGCCGCCGACATAGAGTTGCCCGTCACCGGCTTTGATGCCTTGTGCACCGAACATGATCGCCTTCAAGCCCGAACCGCAGACCTTGTTGACAGTCGTTGCGCCGACCGTGTCGGGCAGCCCGGCGAAGATGCTCGCTTGTCTGGCGGGCGCCTGTCCCTCGCCTGCAGGGACAACATTGCCCATAAAAACTTCGTCAATATCGGCAAGATTCTTGATGCCAGCGCGCTCGACTGCGCCTTTGATGGCAACTGCGCCGAGCTTGGGCGCATCCATACTCGCTAATGCACCTTGAAAACGTGCAATCGGTGTGCGGACAGCGCTGAGAATGACAGCTTCGTGTTTGGGGTCGCTCATGGTGTACTCCTCCAGAATGTTATTTTTACTATATAAGTGTAGATAAAGATTAGATGATCTTCTAGTGTCAAATCGCACTTATTCTAGCAGATGTTGGTTACAGAGAAGGTTGTGCTAGTGCATAATGGGGCGATTTCTTTTGTATGCATTTCATTGGGATGCGGGTGATAAGACAGCAGGCTTTACACTTTGTTGTTTGGTAATGTGAAGTAGAAGGTGCTCCCATTCTTTTTGCCACTTTCCACTCCGACCTTGCCACCTAATTTCTCGATAATTTGCTGCGAGATCGACAATCCAAATCCGTGTCCAACAGCTTTTGCTACATTGAAATTCGTAAGCTGACTGAAGGCTTGTGCCTGCTCTTCAAGCGTCATGCCGGGGCCTGAGTCGCGCACCCAAAAACGAATATGCCCATTTGGCTGTTTCTCGGTACTCAGTTCAATTTCAGGAGCGTTTCCGCCGTATTTGAGTGCATTGCTGATGTAATTGAGCCAGACTTGCTCGATCCATGGACCATAGCTGTGTACGATGGGCCATACTTCAGGTGTTCTTATCTTTGCTTGTCTTTCAGCGATGAGATTCTCTAATTGTTGCAGGGCCTTGGCGACAATCTCCTCCATATCCAAAGGCTCAGTTTGAATATCTTTGTTTTGGCGTAGGCTAGTGAGCAGCAATATCTCTTGGATGATTCTATCCATTTTTAGGCTGGTTTCTGTGATTTGTTCTGCAGCCTCTTCAATCTTTATAGGATTTTCCTGATAATCTTTTTTCCCCAGCAAATAGCTGTTTCCCAGAATAATGCTTAAAGGGTTTTTTAGCTCGTGGGCAACAGTTTGTGCAAATGCATCTACATCTTCGTTTTGAGCTGTTATGGTTTGATTGGCTTGTTGCAAATCATACGTCATTCTTTGCAACTGGGCATTCTTTTCGTCCAAGCGTTGGGTGTGCAGCATCACGCTTGTAAGCACATAGGTCAATGCAAAGGTCACTGGGATTGTGATCCAGATCGTGGTTCGGGTAATGGTCCTGGTGAAAACCCATTCCAGACCCAGCGACAGACCTAAAGCAAGCGGGGTCATCAACATCGCAAGTTTTAGTGGGCTGTTGAATAATTTGAAGCCTGAAAAAAAACTATTCTTTATGCTCATAACGAGAAATCCTCAAGTTGCATTATATAGGTTTTTTGGGGAAAGTTATGAAATGTCATTAACTCAGTGCTTTACGATTTCGTCCGATCTGTGCCCTAAGGGTAAGCAATCCCCATGCAAGGCAGGAGATTGCTTCACATCGTTCGTAATGACGTTCTTTTCATAGAATCATGAAGTACTGAAACCGTTTTTTAGGCTATTGCGGTGGCGGGTCATGCGGTTGAACAAATGTCGCCTTCCATTCCCCTGCATCAAATTCTTCGAGGTAAGACATTGGCGTCATCAAATGGATCCATGTGTGCCCTGGGCGTAGCGTAATCGGGTTGTCTTCGGCATCCACAAAATGGATTGGGCGACGCATCCCGCTCGTTTTCTCCCAGGCACGGTTGCCCGTCGACCAGCGGATTCGCATTACCTGCCCATCCCGAAAAAGCCAGGCAAAACCGCCTTCTCCGGCAGCCAAATTAATATCAAGTTGGTTATGGCGATACAGGTCGTGCGTCGCTTGCAGAACAATCACATTTTCAAAGGATTGTTGCCGCCCAGTCAGGCGGTCTGTAGCGGGGTGCAGAATGCCTGTCCCGTCCATATCGTCGGTGTAGCGCAAATAGGATTGAGAGATGGGATCATATTCCCACGCGGATTGCAGATATTGGTGGTAGTAAACATGCAGATGTGTTGCCGTTTCGCTCTCGACCTTGGGCAGGCTCTCGCTAAAGAAATTTCCGCTGTAATTGGGTGTTTTACCGTTAACTGCCTGTGCATCGGCAAGCTCCCGCATTTCAGCGACGGTCAGTAAGCCACTGTTGGGCGTGGTCTGATCGACGCCGAAGACGAGATAACAGGGATCAAGCTGCGCCAAAATATCAGCGGCTGCGCTGGCGAAGATCAGACAACTGTTATAAAACATCTTGTTGATGTGGTCATAGGTCAGCCGCCCCGAGCGGATCGGCCCAACGTAGGTTTCTTCGGGTAAATACCAACCTTCGGGTGTGCCGGTCACGACGGGCGATGGGGTCGCCACAGGAGTCTCCAGCAGTATCAAGCCTAAATCCACGTTCGTTTCGGCACCGTCTGCTTGAAAGGTGACGGATGCGCCGTCGCTGTCCAGCTCTTCATATCCAAGATTTGATGTGGTTATCTCGTAGCCATTGGGAATTTCAAACTCGATGGTGTAAATGCCTGTGTTGGGGAGATTGAATGCGTAGTAGCCGTTGCTGTTCGTGGATGTGCTGGCGAGCAGTTCGCCGTCCATGTAGAGATTCACGCAGACGCCACCGATGCCCAACTCCCAATCATTTTGAATCCCGTCTGCGTTCTCGTCGAGCCAAACGCGGTCGCCAACCCAAAGGTCGTTGGGAACGAAAATCTCTTCGTTGACGGGGCAGTCGCCTGTTACATTCGCCACGCGGCGCGGATATTCGCCGTAGAAGACGCCCAAAAAGCGCGTGCTGGCTTCGCCGATGTAATACTCAAAAATCCACGATGCCGTGCCGACTCCCGCCTGTGGACGTGCGGTATTAGGAATATTGCTGATCGAGATCAGCACAGCGGGCAGGTCAAGCAGTGCTGATTCAGAGACTTCAAGTGCAGTCAGCGGATTGTAGTTTTCGGGAAAGTCTTCGAGTTCGATGCCATAATCCCGCGTAAGCAGGCGTGGTTGCGGTGTGGGCGTGATCGTCGCGGTGGGGGAGGGGCTGGGAGTTTGGCTTTGGGAGGCTGACGCGGTCGTAGAGCTTGCCAGCGGAGTTTCTGTTGGCGTATTTGGCGTGCACCCCAAAAGAAGGAGCACAAGAGTAAATAAAAAGAATTTCTTCTTCATCTCAATACGCTAATACTCGCCCGCTCCCTCCGGTGAGTAGATGCGTAATTTCCAAATCGCAGCGTCTTTTTCTTCAAATACGCTGTAGGGCGTGATGATGAATATCCACGTATGCCCGGGGCGCAGGGCAACGGGAGCGCCGTCTTTGTCTGTAAAGCGGATCGGGTTGCGTTTGCCGCTGCTTTGCTCGTAGTCGGTTGCGCGCGTATCCCATTGGATGTCGAATTTTTGCCCGTCACGGAAAAGGGTGGCCTTGCCCGCCAGGCCTTGCTCCAGATGCATCTCGATGACGCGCGGTGCCCAAACCTCATGCTCGGCTTCGAGCAGGATCACGTTCTCGAAGAGTAGCTCGCGCCCAGTCAGACGGTCGATTTCAGGGTGAAAGGTTGGGGTTTCGCTGACATCATCGACATAACGTAGGTAGCTCTGATGAAGCGGGTCGTAGACCCATTTCGATTGATTCATTAGGGATGTGTAAATATCCAGTTCTGTGGCGGGCACGCCGCCTTCAGGCGGAATCTCGGAGAAGAGATTGCTGGCGTAGTTGAAGTTGCTGTGCAGCCCTTTGGCATTTTCTGCCGAGATACGTTTCATGCGCTCAATTTCAAGGAAACCGCCAGCCCCATCGCCGACGCCGTAGACCATCGAACAGCGTGGCAGCAGATCTTCGATTTGCCAGGTTGCGCCCGCGTAGATCAGGCAACTATATTGGAAAAACTCGTGGATGGGGATGTAGACCAGCCGTCCCGAACGAACGGGACCAACCTGCTCGCCGAAGGTAGGTTCGACCTCGTCATTCTTCGCGAAAACGTCCTTGGACGGAAGCAGGCCCACGTCAAGATTGCGTTCGTCTGCCCCAATGCTGGATACCGTTGAACGTCCCGTCTCAGGGTTGATGTCGCTATCTTGATCGTCAAATCCCACATCCTGAAGAGTGAAGGTCATATCTGATGGCAGCACAACTTCGATATGCACATCCATCCCTGCGCTGACGTTGAATCCGTAGTAGCCGTTCGAATCACTGCTGGTTTCTCTAAGGATATTTCCCTTCGCATCCAAAAGTCTGACACAAACTCCGCCCACACCACGCTCATCGACATCCTGGATGCCATTTTCGTTTTTATCGAGCCAGATGAAATTGCCTAGAATGAGATCGGTTTGGACAAAAGGTTCCATGCGTACTTCGCAATCGCCGACGACGGGTGTTTCCTGATAGGGGATTTGCCCATAAAAAGTTGCCAGAAAACGGGATGTGCCTTCTGCGATCAGAAACTCGAAAACCCAGGGCGCGAAGGAAATGCCCGCTTGCGGACGCGCCACGGCGGGAAAGTGGGGAATGGAGACGAGGAGCGCTGGCTCAAGCAGTTGAGCGGGGTCGGGAACAGGCAAGCCCGTCAGGGGATTGATGCCCTCTGGAAAATCTTCGGCGCTAGGGCCGTAGGTGACGGGGGGAAGTGTTGGTTGCAGAGCAGGTGCGGATGTTTTTGTCGCTGTGGGGATGGGAACGATTTCTTCCGCAATTGCTTCTACTTGTTTTTTTTGCGCTTCGCTTGTGGGCGTGGACGTTGGTTCCGGTAAAGCATTTTTGCAACCGGAAAGTAACAAGACAAGTGTGCTACCAATAAGGATTATTTTTCTCATAATTTGTCAGTTAGTGTTGATGTTTTATAAAAAGTGTTTTTGCGGGTTTTGGGGCGGCCTCACCCAAAGGGAGAGGCGAGTTAGCGAGGGCATAATAATTCAGACGTTTTCCCAGCCGTCGCGCACCCGCCGATAGGTCTCTCCCAGCGCTTCGGGCAGAACGCGCGTTTCGCCGAGCGATGACATGAAATTTGTGTCGCCTTCCCAGCGTGGGACGATATGTAAGTGGACATGCGGGGCGATTCCTGCCCCAGCGGCCGAGCCGATATTTGCACCGAAATTAAAGCCCTGTGGATTGTAGATGCCGCGTAAAACGGTCATCGTTTTGGTGACCAATTCCATCATCTCGGTACGCGTTGCCACATCCAAAACTTCGAGATTATTCTCATGCGCATAGGGAATAACAAGTACATGTCCGCTCGTGTAGGGGAAACGGTTCATAATCACAAAGGAAAATTCGCCACGAAAAACGATCAGATTTTCCTCGTTGTCGGGCATGTCCTGCACTTTGCAAAAGACACAACCCTCTTCTTTTTGATTTGCTTTAATATATTTCATGCGCCAGGGAGACCAAAGATAGTTCATAATTGATAGTGGGGAGTAGGTAGTTGAGAATAGAGAGTAACGGCCAGATTGTAGCAGAAAACGGGATGTAGGGGCAGACCCGCGTGTCTGCCCCTTTTGTAGGAAAAATTGGGCGAACACATCGGTTCGCCCCTACACCTTGCAACATATAAAAACATCAAGTATCCTCGATATGATGAACCAACCTTCCCTCTTTTCCTCCCCGCGCTGGACAGTTACCAGCCTGACCGCCTATCTTCGTGAACTCTTTGAGTCTGATGAAATGTTGCGTGATGTCTGGGTCAAGGGCGAAATTTCCAACCTTTCGCGCCCGCGTTCCGGGCATATCTACTTTACGCTCAAAGATAGCGGCGCCGCCGTCAAATCAGTGATGTGGCGCAGCAGTGCAGCCCGTCTCGCCCTCGATCTGCGCGATGGCATGGAGATCGAAGCGCATGGCTACATCAATATTTATGATGTCAGCGGGCAGTATCAGCTTTACGCCGACGAGATTCGTCCGGTTGGCGAAGGGATGCTTTATCAGGAATTTCAACGCCTGAAAGCCCTGCTCGAAGCCGAAGGACTTTTTGACCCTGACGCCAAACGTCCCGTGCCGAATTTGCCGAAGAAAATCGGCATCGTCACCTCGGCGACGGGGGCAGCCTTGCGCGATATGCTCAACACCCTGCAACGTCGGATGCCGCTTGCGGAAGTTATCCTTGCGCCGACGATGGTGCAAGGGGATGCCGCCCCGCCCAAAATTGTTGCCGCTATGGATGGGCTGCGCCGTATC
>JBNKMO010000205.1:0-23002 GCA_050293165.1 Anaerolineales bacterium
AATGTGACATCGAAATCCGCTGTCTCGTAGACGAGGTGTTCCCCAACGCCGCTCGATGTGTAGTAGAGCCAACCTTGTCCCTCATCAAAAGGCACGATGAAGGGATACCAGTTCACCAGATTGATTTGGAAATTACCCAGATAGCCGAAAACCTGCGCATCGCTCTTCGGCGGGATATTGAGTGTATAGGCTATCTCCAGGGTGACCCTTTCCCCGGGTTGGAGCTGTGCCCCAAGCGGGATCACCATGCGAGTTCCCTCGAGCGTGGGGGCGATATTGAACCCGTTCAGGCTGAGACTCTCCAATGCAAAGCAATTGCCCCAGTGATTGGGTTCCACATTCAGGACGAGCATATCCAGCCCGACGGTGCTTTGATTTGTGTATCGGATGCTTTCATCCACATGCAGGGTACGGGTGGGATAGTTGAGAGTCGCGGCCAGCGTGTATTTAGGGCGGGTATCTTCGGGAGTCTGGGGCGGCGGCGGGGTGATGGTTTTTATCGGGAGCGGAGCCTCGGTTGGGCCTGGGGTTGGGGGAATGCTTGTCGTTGCCTGTGGCTGGAATGCTGTTGGGGATGGGCTGATATTTGGGACGTCAGTGACCAAGACATAATCAGGGACGTTTTCGGGCGCGTCTGAAGGGAGCGTGCATCCGGTTAAAAGAAAAATTCCAATTAAAAAAACGAAAATAGTTTCTGAGCGGAGCAGAGCGTAGTAGAAGGACGGCTTTGCGTCATATCGCTCTTTGATTGTGTATCTCGCTTTACGCAAAGACTGGACACTTCTTTTTCGCATTAGTGCGGTGACCTGAAATACTTCGTCACGATGTCAGAAAAATCGACATCGGTATGCTCGCGCAGGACGCTGAAGAAATCATCCCCGCTGACGATCTGCTGGTTGTAGCGTGTGCGGTAATCCTGCAAAAAGGCGAAAAAGGCTTCGTCGCCGATGCGCGTACGGAGTTCTTCGAGGAAGTACGCGCCGTTGAAATAGGTCGAACTCCAGTAGGCGCGCTCGCTGGGATTCTCGCTGACGTTTTGGTCGAGCCAGGTGCCGGGCGAGTAGTCGAACATGCGTGCCTGCCACCACCAGTTGATGGCTTCAGGATGATAGGTTTCGTAATAAAGGCGCTCGCTGTAGGTGCAGAGCATCTCGTCGAGCCAGGGTTCATTTGCCTGATCGTTGGCGACGCTCTCGAAAAACCACTGATGCGCGGTCTCATGCGCCGAAACAAAGGTGAGATAATTTTGCGCCGTGCCGTCGTAGGTGTTGTAAAATCCGCTGGATTGGAAGTAAAAAGCTGAGTATTCCATACCGTCGTTGAAATCGCCTTGCACGGCGGTTAGTGATTTATGCGGATAGGGCCCGTAAAGCTGGCTGTAAAGTTGGAGTGCCTTAACGGTCACGTTGAGTACTTCCTGCCCAGATGCTTCAAAGAAGACGGGGAAGTAGTAACTGTAGACGGTCACATCGCCGACCTGCTGACTGACAACCTGATACTCGGTGCTGGCGGATATGACGAAGGCGCGCCCGGCTTCGAGTTGGTAACGTGTCCAATCGGCTTGGGGTTCGGCGTTGGCACTGGTGGCGAAAACCACGCCCAAAGCAGTCGGGCGAACGTAGACATCGTAATCCGCCACATCGTAGACGAGATGCTCGCCGAAATACCACGGCTCGGGCAAAGTCCACGCCCCGTTTTGACGCGGCACGACGAAAGGATACCAATTTGTCAGGTTGATCTGGCGGGCGGTGTAGCCATAGATCCGTGCCCGCGTTGCAGTAGGATCGCCCTGTTCGGCGAAGGGCAGATTGAGTGTGTACTGCATCTCGATCTGCGTATTTTTGCCGGGTTCAAGTGGCGCAGCGAGTGGGATAGTGAGTCGCTGCCCCTCGAGCGTGTAATTGATTGCTGCCCCGTCTACACTCAATTCGTGGATGATGATGCCACTCGCCCAGTAATTCGGTTCAACGGCGAGTAATAGGTCATTCAGCGTTTCGCCGCTTTTGTTGGGGTAGAGAATTGTCTGCTCGACTTCGACAGTTTTGGCGGCGTAATCGAGCGTAACGTACATGCTGTACTGCGCCCGCTCCAGCGGCACTTCGGTTGGGGTGGGGATGGGTGTCTCGGTGGGCGGCAGAGGTGTTTCCGAAGGGAGCGCTGTCGCCGAGGGAAGGGGCGTTGCTGTGGGGGCAGGAGGCGGCGTTATTTGATTGCTGCCGCAGGCGCTGAGGGCGAAAAGCAAGAAGAAAGAGTAAAGAAGAACGCGAAAATTCATGGGAGTATCAGACATGGATGTGTAGCGGCGGGAGCCTATTAAATTTATGAGTACTTACTTATACAAAAAATTATGCGTAGCCACTGAAGCAGCCACTAGAGAGCCGATTGCGATAACAGTCAGCGGCTTGATGGGAATTTCTTTTTTTTGGGTATCGCCTCGTTCGAGAGATTCTCTTATCTCACGCTTTTGTTTTGCTTCGAGGGCAATTCCGACCGTTGCGGTCGCGGGAATGGCGGTACAAAACATACACATCTTATTTCTCCTTTTGACAATCTTCACAAATTCCAAATAGTTGCAGCCAATGTTCCTGCACGATAAAACCATGTTTCTTCGCAACCGAGGTAAAGAAGGTGTCGAGATCGTCGCCTTCAAAGTAGACCGCTTTTCTACATTTTTCGCAAATGAGCAGATGCTGGTGTCCCTCGGCGTGGGCGAGATAGGCGTTGCAGCCTTGATCCTGATGCACACGCTGAATGAGATGCAGTTCTTCGAGTTTTTCGAGCGTGCGGTAAACGGTGACCAGCCCCAGTTTCGGATAGGTCTCGCGTCCCAGATCGTAGACTTCATTGGGCGTTAGCGCACGTGGACTTTGGGCAACGGTCTCGACAACGGCGCGGCGCGCATCCGTGAGACGGTAGCCTTGTGAGCGTAATTCGGTAAGCCAGTTTTCAGCATTCATAAAACACCTGTGGTTATTCAGCGCAGGGGTTACCCTTGCGGAGTATTTGAAAATCGTTTTCGATTATAGACAGGGGGGAGAGGATGGTCAAGGCGTGAAACGTGAAAAGGGATGCATGAAGAGAGAGTGATAATGTTTACTTGTTACTGAGTGTCTATCCTGAAAATCCCTCGTAGTGGCGACTTTAGTCGCTCAGAACGGCTAAAGCCGTTACTACAAAGGAGCTTTCGGATAGATTGTAACTCTTTTCCCCTGCGCAAAGCGGACAAGCCCGTCTCCCATCTTGGTTACACTCTTGGTCAGTTGGAGATTTGCAGCGGCAAAGAGTTCTTGCAAATCAGCTTCTGCCCAGCGGAAGTGACGCTCGGCGCGTAAGGCGTAATTGAGCAGGGTTTCGCGCGCCAAGCCCGTTAGCCCACGTTTGTCAGCAAGGGCTGTCGCAACTGCGACACTCATCTTTTCAGATGGGTTGAGTAGGGCGATTGTCCCGTTGGGGGCGAGTAGGCGTGTCATTTCATGGAGAGCGGCGCGGGGGTCGGGAAGCAGGAATAAAAGGTTGGAAGCGGTAATGAAATCGAAAGAAGAAAGGGGAAAGGGGAGTGCGGTGACATCTGCCAGCACAAGGTTGGGGTGCAGGGTGTCACGGAACATTTCAAGAGAGAGATCAGCGCCGATGGTGCGGCATCCACTTTGGACGAAGATGGCGGGGAGAAGTCCGGGACCGGTGCCCACGTCCAAGATAAGGGAAGCAGGTTTTGGGTCAAGCCATGAGGCGAAAGAGCGCAGCATGGCACCCCATCCGGTTTTGGTTTGGAGTTCCAGAAAATAGGCGGGGTCGTGGCTTAGGTCGGTCATCCTGAAAAGTGACGAGTGATGTGTGATTTCACGTTTTAGTTCAACACTTCGATATTCGGCAGGAGCGGGATGCGCTCGATGATGTCGATGAAGTCGGCCTCGGTGATCTGGTCGTCGGGTTTGTCGATCAGGGCGCGTAAGGTGGCTTCCATGACGTTGGTGCCAAAGCTGCGCCCCTCGAGACGCGGCGTGGATGTGACGAGCAGATGCACGCCGCGCTCGCGCAGTTCTTCGACATTTTTTGCAGTGGTGGTGTTGGTAAGGATGATCTTGCCCGTCAGATCATCGGGCATGTGCGAGCGGATGGAGACGAAATCACCTGCCAGAATATCGGCTTCCTGATAGTATTTTTCCCATTTGGGCTCGGGCGGCTTATCCTGCGCCGAGCCGAGCGGGTAGAACCATTTGAAGGGGAAGAGTGTGATGATGGGCAGTAGGGTTGCGGCGGTCATGTGTACTCCGCGCAAAGTGCGAATGGGGATGGGTAGATCAAGCGAAAACATGAAATCGCCAAAGGTCGTGTCGCAACCAGCATCGACGAGCGCTTTTGCCATCACATAGCGGTCAACGGCGGTGGTTTTGAGGGCTTTCATCCCTTTGAGTGTGCGCCCTTCTTCGTTGAGTTTCTTTTCGAGCGCTGCTACGGCACGTTGCACGAGCAAGCCCTTGATACCGTTGCCGTCGCCAGCTTTGCTCTTTTGGATCGCCGCGCGGATGCGTTTAACTTCGCGGAAGTAGTAGCGTTTGTCTGCTACGCCGAGATAGAATTCCACACCGCCGATGCCGAAAGCATCCACTTTGCCGTCGTTTTCTTTGTAGGCGGCGAGAGCGGCATCAAAATCGGCATTGTAGCCTTTGCGGCTGATCTCACATTTTTCACCGAGAAATTCGTGCACGGTGCTGTGATCGCGTGATGAAGACCCCATGCTAATTGACAATATCTTTTTCATAGAAAACTCCTTTAGCGAACGCCATTATCATAGTTTACGGTGAGCAATGTGAACACGCCTTCGACCACCACAAAGGTTTGGTCTTGAGCGTATGGAATAAGGTTGATGGATTCGGGATGCAGGATATATTCCCCCGCAGCCAGAGATGTGCGGAACCGACCATTCTCGTCCGTAGTAATTTCGGTAACGCGCTTGCCATTAGGCTTGTTGATCGTTAAAGTTGCTTGGTACGGGAGATCGGGGCAGGGTTCACCGACCTGCATGGCAGGGCATTGTGGCCCGATCAGCACCTGCCCCTCGACACCCGTATTCGGCGGGATGATAGGTGCACAGGCGCTTAACGCAAAAAAGAGAAGAAGAAAGAGCTTTTTCACTTTTATTGATTCATTTCCCAGATCATCCGTAATCCATCTAAGGTCAGCCAAGGGGCGATGATGTCAATTACATCGGTCTGGCTGGCGATCAAATTCGAGAGTCCCCCTGTTGCGATAACTTTCATCTCTTCGCCGAGTTCTGTACGAAAACGAGAGACCATCCCCTCGACCATGCTGACATAGCCAAAGAGTAATCCCGACTGCATCGCGTGGATGGTGTTTTTCCCGATCACGGAGGGTGGACGTGCAATATCTATCGGAGGAAGTTTCGCTGCATGTTTAAAGAGCGCATCCGCCGCAAGATTAACCCCGGCTGTAATTGCTCCGCCAAGATATTCGCCTTTGGCGTTGACGGCGTTAAAGGTCGTCGCTGTCCCAAAGTCAATTACGCAGGCGGGGCCACCATAAAGCTGATGCACAGCAACCGCATCTGCAACGCGGTCTGCGCCGACTGCGCCCGGGTTTTCGTAGAGTATCCGCACGCCGGTCTTGATGCCCACATCCACGATGAGGGGTTTGATCTTCAGGTATTGTTCGCAGGCTTGCTCTACATGCCGAGTCAGATGTGGAACAACGGAAGCAAGACAAATTCCGGTCAAGCAGCCGGTGTCGCATCCTGCTTGTTGGAGCACGCCCAAAAGCTGAAGCCCGTATTCGTCTGGCATCCGCTTGTGATCGGTAGCCAAACGCCAATGGGATTTTAGCGTTTCACCTTCGTAAAGACCGATCGTTAGGTTGGTGTTGCCTATGTCTATGGTTAGAAGCATATTCTTATTTTGTCGATTGTGGATGGTGAATAATGTGCTGTGATTTTACCATTCCCCGCAGATTAATTTAAAGCTAAAGCGCCTGGGTGAGGGGGGCACCCAAGCGCTTTAGTGTATAGATTTTATCTATGCTACAAATATTTGTCAACATAGTTTTCTGTAGATTTTGAAATCAAATTTGTTGATTTTTGCCAAATAAAAGTTGAGCAAGCGCTTTTCAAAATGGTATTTTCTCTTCAGAAGCCCAATTGCCTTCTACAACTATGAAAGGATACAATTGAAAACAAAACAGACACCTTATCAAAAAGGTGCCTGTTCAAGTAACCCTGCAGGGGGGGGGCTTTAATTTTGTGTCTTAGTGCATAATCAAACAGATAAATTGGAATTAGCAATCCAAGGCAAAGCGGGCTGTTTGAAATGATCACAAACCCTTTGAGAGAGTTCTTTAGCGGAAAGCTTTCTTTCTGGTTCCAGCACTTTTCTCTTGGCATGGATCCATCGTGGTTCAATCGGATTCAGCCAGGGGCTTTTCATGGGCAAGAGCACAGCCAGCAATCTCGTTCCTTTTCCTGTGCGCTTGACTTCCTGATTGTGTTGATGAAGCCATGAGCGAACCTTTTTACTCTTATGCCAGGAAGCATGATCCCAAAACATCAATAATACTCGAATGCCTTTTTCGGCAGTTTTCTCCAGTGTCCATTTCATGAACGCTATCGTCGGGTCACTTTTAGGATTTCCTTCAACAAAGCGTATCCAAACTTCTTCGTACTTTTCAAAATGTATATCAATGCCATAACAGGCAAAGGCCTTCGGATCAGGGTCTTCCTTGTCATGAGACTGCTCAACAAGTTTCAAAAGTTGCCCGTCTGTCCAGCTATGTACATTAGGATGGGTAAGTCGTGTCCACCAAACTTCATAAACCCTCCCTTAAAAGCTCTTATCAAGAGCCCAACTCAAATCATATTTTGGTAGGGATTCATTCTCTTTATTTGAGCGCACGGTGAAATGACCGTCAAGCCCCAGCGCTGTGGTGCCGAGTTCCCAATTAGCAGCCCAAATCCCTAGGGCGACGGGGGCGTAGTATTGGGAGGCGGTGGCGGCGTAGAAATCGAAGCCTTGTGGGGCGCCTTTTTCGTCGGTGACGGCGGCGCAGCGCGTGGTCTGCCCGTTGTAGGAGGAGGGTGCCCATTGGCAGCTCTCATATGCCCGCCCGAATTTGTTGAAAGGCGGGGTATCCATGTCGAGGGGTCCGCTAAATGTGGCATCGCTGAAGAAAAGTTCGGAGAGCGGTAAACGGCTGGTACTCATGCGGGCGTTGAAGAGCCGAATGAACATGGGGGCGAATTTCGATTCGTAGCCGACTGCCAGCACACAAATGATGTGATCGTTTTCAGGGTCAAAGCGTTTGCCGAGGGCATCCATGATGCTGGCGTGATCTGCGCCGGGACCGATCCAGCAGGTGCCGAGGCCCATGCGGGTGGCATCCATGACGACTTTTTGCAAGCTGTATCCCACGTCGATGACGGCGAGGCGGTCATATTTTTTCGGGGCAATGGCGACGAGGAACTCGGTCGCGTTGACGGTCGGCCAGACGGTGAGTGGGGCGGCGATATATTCGAAGCGGATGGGAGCATCCCCGATCTGCGGTTCGGCGAGATGGGTTTGGACGGAGTTCAGCAGGGCGGCGTGATGGGCTTCGGTCAGCTTGCGGGTTTGGAAGGAGCGGGTGGAGTGGCGCGCGCGCATCAGGTCGAAGATGTCGAGGTCGTCGAGGGGCTCGGGTAAACGTTCGGGCGGACGGATTTTGAGTTTGACGGTGATAATGTCGAAGAGGGCGAGGATGCCGACCAAGCCTCCAAGCGCCCCGAAGATTTTCGCCAGAAAACTGCTTTTGAGCAGGAGCGAGACGAGTGCGAGCAGGGCGAGTATCAAGATCGGGATCAGCGGCAGCAGATATTGCAGCCACCCCGTAAATTGCACGCGTTCTTTGGCGCGCACTACTCCCGCAGCAAATTTCCTTAGAGGCAGCAGGGGGATGCGTTCGACAATGGCACGTTCGTTGGCACCGAGGCCGTGTAGATAGTCGTTGTTTTTTGACATTATTTTTTCCTATCATTTATTGCGTGTGATTACTTGCAAAAAGTATATCAAATTCTTTATTGCAAGTCAACACTTGCTTATGGTACAATTTCAACATGCCAAAGATAATTGATGAAGAAAATATCTATAAAACCGTGATCGACATGCTCGTCTCACACGGCTATGAAGGTGCCAGGACGAAGGAGATCGCCAAGATCGCAGGGGTCAATGAAGCCACCCTTTTTCGCAAATATGGCAGCAAAGCCCAGCTCTTCGAAAAAGCGATCAACCGGCAATTTTCTAAGGCCCCTCTGAGAGATCTCACGTATACGGGCGATCTGGCAGATGATTTGGTCTCGATTGTACAGGCGTATTTGCAGACGAACGCGCTATATGGGGAAATTATCCCGACGCTGCTGGCAGCGTTGCCACGACACCCCGAGCTAAAGAATGCGTTTAGTGTTGTCTGGGAAAATATTCAAAACTTAGTTGGAATTATTCAACAATATCAGCAGGAAGGCGAGCTAGACGGGGAATCACCCTTCTCCAGCCTGAATGCGCTGATCGGACCGCTGATGACCGAGCAGATGTTCCGTCGCGCCGATCTTGGAATCCCGATCTCTGACTTGATCCCGGCGCAATATGTCGCGTCCTTTTTAGCGGGAAGACGGGTTTAATGTAGCGGTCTACTGCAAGCCTCAGGGAACCAACGGAAGGTTGTTGCTCGAAAAGGGATATAAAACTGGCAATGCCTACGCAAACGCAAAACTCGCATCCGTTCTATATTCTGCGAAATTGGCAGAAATCGTCAAAGAGAAAAGTAAAAGCGCCTTCCGATTTTCGGAAGGCGCTTTTTTCATCCAGACAGCTTACTCTTCTAGCTGCAATATCTCATCATCAACATCAGGCACCAAGCCGGGCAGCGCTTTCAGTTCGCGGTAGACCAGTGTCCAAACTATGGATGTAAAGGTCAGCGACCAACTGCTCAGCAAAATCCAGGGCGAGAAACCGACGATGAAGAAAAGCGGCATGATGAAGAGAGCACCAGCGATCCAGGGGAGATATCCGCTCAGGAAGAGACTGAAGAAACCCACGAGCAACAAGCCCGGTACTGCGGCAACAACTGCACCTGCAACCACCGTGATCGCGATAAGCGGTAGGCTAATAATAACCGCGATAAACGAGGCAATCGCCGAAGCGATACCCACACCGATCATCACCAGCCACATGATGCCGACATCTTTCCAATTCTCACGCACCATCTCGAAACCGGCACGCAGCGAGTCGCGTACACCAAGGTCTTCAAAAGCAGCACTTCGCCAGAAGAAATGGCGCAGCAAGTACAGGAAAACGCTCACCAACACAACCACAAAGACCACCAAAATCGCAACCCCAATCAGGCTAATCATCCCGGCTGTTGCAAAGGGCCTATCCTGTCCGCCAACCATCACATAAACCAGATAGCCTGCAACACCCAGGAACACAAACAGCAGGAAAACGGGGATATTGACAATCAGATCGATCAGGAAAAAGCGCCATGCCGTGCGAGACCAGCCCAAACGCCAACCCTCGCGAAACGACATCTTTGTGCCGCTCACTTCGTACTCATCCACCATGCGAATGACCGATGTCTCCGAAACATAACGCGCAATGCTTATTAGCACACTGAAAACGATCATCACCAGGATAAAAGCCGCAACAACCCAAAGCATGCTCTTCAACTCGCCTTGCGGAAGATCAAGCTCCCTCTCCAAAGCAGGCAAGCCCTGGGTGAAAATTTCATCAAAAGCCTCACCAACATTATTGAATTCGTGCTGCATATCATTAGGCAGCTGATATTCCTGACGGTCATTGACGCTATAACGTGAACCACCATTACCACCGGGGGAACCGCCAGAAGCGCCCAATGCCAAAATAAACCCGAATAGCCACAGAACACGATAGTTCCACAGGATGTGCCAGGCACGTTTTAAAATTTTGACGGGATCCATGATCTTTCTCCTTCTCTGTCACAGACAGACCTTGTCCGAAACGGACGTGAACGTGGGCTTGCTTCAGTTCCCGAGCTGACGATTCAGTCCCGGGCGTGTTTGGCGTGCCCACCAAATAGCGATCCAACTCAAGTAAAGCATGGCAAGTGCAACTTGCCAGATGAGATGCGAAAGAAGTTGGCGTATAAATTGTTCAGAGGGTACGAGCCACTGCAAAGTGCTCGGCTCAAGGAAGCCAAATCTTCCTAAAAACGCCGTGTAATTGACTGAGCCTCCGGCAAAAAGAGATACGCTCTCCACTAAGCCAGCATTGCCGGCCGCATTAATCAACATACTTGCCAACGAAAATGTGCTAATGAAAACCCAGGCGAAAATCAAACCAACGGGCGCCAGCCACCAACCGAGTTCGAGCAATTTGCGCGAGGTCGGCGCTTTGACGGGGGTACGCGGCAATCGCAGGGCGACATTGGCAGCAAGCTGCTCAGGGGACGAGAATTCTGGCAGAGGGACCTCAGCCAGCGTCCCGGAGAGCGCTTCGAGCGCTTCGAGTTCATCCACACAGCTTGGGCACTTTTCCAGGTGCGCTTCCACTTTGCGGCGCTGTTGCGGGTTCAATTCGCCATCCAGATAGGCGTTGAGTAGTTCGGCAATATGGTCAGACATACGCGACCTCCACATGGGATTCGAGTTCCTGGCTGAGTTCATTCTTCAATAACTTACGTGCATAGCTCAAGCGGGACATGACCGTCCCGAGCGGGATATCGAGGGTATCGGCGATCTCGCGATAGGAGAGGCCTTCGTATTCACGCAGGATGAGCACGGCGCGGCTGGCATCCGGTAGATCGGCAATCGCATTGCGGATTTGCACAACACGCTCGTCGTGGATCAGGGCTGCTTCAGGGCTTGAGTCAGCATCCGCGAGCGCTAGCTCTTCGACAGCTTCTGGCAGGATGCGCTTCTCTTTGCGCAGCATATCGATGGCGGCGTTGACGGCAATGCGATAGAGCCAGTTGCGCAGCGATGATTTCGGGCGATACGCGGGCAGCTTCAGCCAGGCTTGAATAAAAGTCTCTTGTGCGGCATCTTCAGCCAATTGCTGATCGCCGCACATGCGATAAACAACACGCTGCACGCCCTGTGCATGAATGCGAATCAATTCGCTGAAGGCATTGCGATCGCCCTGTTGCGCCTGACTAACGAGCGTACTTTCGGTCGCGTTTATCGTCACCGTGTGAGACCCTTTCTACAAGATTTTGTCTTTCTATTATCTTAACGGAAAAGCATTCGTTTTTATTCGGTTTTGTTTAACTGGGAAAAGTTCGTGCACTGTTTATCTGAATTTTTGATGCAGGATTTGCTTCAGGATCTCATCCGGCGGGAGGGATACGTCCACAACCAGCGCATCATTGGGTTCTTCAAGCGCGTCGAACTGGGATTTGAGCATGTTTGCTGCCATGTAATGCCCCCTGCGCTCGGATATCCGCGCCCAAATAAGATCATACTCCCCTTTGAGATACACCAGTTGTAAACCGGAATTGCCATCTGATAGCTGATCTCGATAACGCTGCTTGAGCGCCGAGCAGGCCAGCACGGGATGCCGTCCCTCTATCAGCATGGCACCCAGCTTGTCGTGCAAGGTAGCAAGCCACGGGGCACGGCCGGAATCGTTAAGTGGAATCCCATTTGCCATTTTGGCGATATTTTCAGGCGGATGAAAATCATCGGCATCGAGAAAATCCCAATCCAGCTTTTCGGCCAGTAAACGCGCAACGGTGCTTTTTCCGCTACCCGAAACGCCCATGATGATAAAAGCGTTGGTGTTCATTCCCTCATTTTACCCATGAACTGTTTTCACGTCAGGTTATTCGAGCGAGATACTAAACCAAGTGGAGACTTTTGAGAAAATCTGCCACCTTTTGAAAGCGTTTGCAATTCTTTCTTCTTATACTTGGGCGATACCTGACTGCAAGGAGGAAGAAATGAAAGTCAAAATGATCCTGCCAGCGCTTACAGAAGCCAAAAGTCCTTTTTGGAGACCGATCAAATATTCCCTGTTCCCTCCATTAGGGCTGGCGACACTAGCAGCCTACCTTAGGGATACGGATGAAATAGAACTGGTCGATGAACATGTCGAAAAGCTATGCACGGATGACGAACCCGACTTGGTCGTCGTCCAGGTCTATATCACATCTGCCTACCGTGCTTACGAGATTGCTGACATCTATCGAGCCAAAGGGGCGTATGTCTGCCTGGGCGGATTGCATGTTACGTCCATGCCGGAAGAAGCCGCACAACATGCGGATACAATTTTTCTTGGCCCCGGAGAAGATATTTGGCAAAAATTCCTGATTGACTACGAAAATGGGCATCCACAAAAAAGATACATGTCAACGTCTCGAACCCTCGTGGATGCACCCTTCCCCCGCAGGGATTTAATCAAACGCAATCTTTATCTTGTGCCCAACTCCATCGTTGTCTCAAGAGGCTGCCCACATCGCTGTGATTTCTGTTATAAGGAGGCCTTTTTCAAAGGAGGGAAATCGTTCTACACCCTAAGAGTTGACCGTGCACTCGCGGAAATCAATTCGCTGAAAGGAAAGCATCTCTATTTTTTGGACGATCATTTATTCGGGAACCGACGTTTTGCCAACGATCTCTTCGACGGAATGCGCGGGATGGGACGCCTCTGGCAGGCGGCTGGTACCATTCAAGCGGTATTGGAAACAGATTTGATAGAGAAAGCTGCACAAGTCGGTTTGCGCAGCTTATTCATCGGGTTTGAGACACTTAACCAAAAAAATCTACAGGGACAAAACAAATATCAAAACCTGAATCGCGATTACACAGAGGCGATCCGGCGTTTACACGATCTGGGGGTGATGATCAACGGCAGCTTCGTCTTTGGCATGGATCATGATGATGACTCTGTTTTCGACAAAATAGTTGATTGGGCTGTCCAACAAGGAATTGAAACAGCAACCTTCCATATCCTAACGCCATATCCCGGAACAGTTTTATATGAACGTATGAAGAAGAAAGACCGTATACGAACATCTAATTGGGATTTGTACGATACACGCCACACCGTCTTTTCTCCCACGCACATGTCACCGGAAACACTTGAGGCAGGCTATTGGCACGCATACCGAGAATTTTATAAATGGAGCAATATTTTTACGGCAGGGTCTGTCCATCACCACCCAATAAAAACACTCAGGCACATCGCGTATGCAGGTGGGTGGAAGAAATTAGAGCCTTTATGGGACTGGGTCATACGCGCGCAACGAGTGACAAACTTTTTACCCTTACTTGAATCTGTCTTGAATGGCTTCGGCTCTCTGACTTCAAAGAGAAGCGCAATAGAGCAGGCAATCCCTGAGCCGATAGAGTAAAACAACAAAGGCCTTCCAAAACACGGAAGGCCTTTTGATTCCCTCGCAGAGGTAACTATCATCTCCGCAGGCATTGATCGCTGTCACGCTGCAATGGGAGAAATGAGCTTCTCAAACAAGCTGATCAAATAACTATCGAACTGGTGATTGCTTGAATCTTTAAGCAAAGCTCCCAATAAAATCAAAATGGATGCGCCCGTGAAAATAACCGGATACAGCTTGAAGGGCAAAAAACTGACCCTGAACTTTGTGAACAACGAAACAACGGAAAGCACATTTAGCCCGAGGAATGTCAGCCAGTAGACCGCTCGCGTGACTAGGCTGGCGGCATCCACGAAGGTGACCGTGACAACCAGCGCACCGATAAAGATCAGCGCCATTCCCTCGGTGATCCATGCCATCATGATGACATGACGGTTATCTTTGGAGATATCGCCGAAATTAACCACCACTCTCTTGGTGTGGATTAAATGCGCGCTGCCCAAAAACAGTATGAAGACCGCCCCTAAATACGCCAAAACTTGATTGATCATGCTGCCTCCCGAGTTCGGTAACTTCATTTTACTTATTTCCCAACAGGAAACAACCTCTCCCCAGCGGACTGGCCTTTTTCAGTCCGTCTTCTCTTTCCATCGAGATGACAGATACACCAAAGGGGGGGGATCATCTCAAACGAATTCACCGTTATGACATACCAAAAGGAAAAGCCTTCCGAGACTTTGGAAGGCTTTTTAGTATATGATACGCGCTTCTACGCAGTGATATTGAGCTTACTGACCTGGACATAGGGAAAAAGGCCGGAGAACTCTGCAAAGGGACCACTGATCCACTCGCGTTCTTTGCTGATGGCGGTGATATTTTTAAGCGCAGTAAAAGCATTGCCTGCGATCATCACATCCTTCACACGTCCGGTAATTTTGCCATTTTCAATTTTGTATCCCAAAAATAAATTAACTGAGAATTCGCCATTGATCGGGTTCCCTTGTCCGAGACCAAGATAATCGTGGACGAGCAACCCTTCTTTGATACCACCAAGCATCTCTTCAAAAGACTTATCCCCGGGCTCAATGACCAGGTTGGTCAGGTTACGACCAGACCCATGCCCTGATGGGTGCGTATTCATTCGTCCCGCAGTATCAAGGTCGTAAATAAAGTTCTTGAGCACACCCTTCTCAACAATAGGGGTAACCTTACGCGGGGTTCCTTCATTATCAAAGGCGCTGGTCTTGGCGCCAAACTCAACAAAGGGATCGTCGATCAGTGTAAAGTTGGGGGTAGCGACCATCTCGCCAATTTTATCTCGCAGAGGCGAAGCGCCTTGAGAGACCATTTTGCCGTCTATGGCAAACCCAAGTGAAAGAAGGACGGCTCTAAAGCCCTCCGGGGTAAAGATGACGGGCAGTTCCCCTGACTTGACCGGCACGATATTTTCGGCCATGCGGAAATATTCAATCGCCTGTGATGCGATCTCTTCTGTGTCTACTTCGCGTTTCTTTTGCCCAAGACCATATCCAGCAAAGAGAATATCTGTACCGCGTGTCCATTGGCCGCCTGTGCCTACGCCAAAATCGGTATGTTCTTCACTATAGGATGCGCCTTTGGAGTTGGCAAATTCGACTTTTGTGATGGTACGGTTCAGTTTTGCTTCTGTCATGATCTCAGCGTTATAGGCTTTGATCATGCCCATCATTTGTTCGCCCAAATTGATCATTTCTGTCTTTTCGAGAGGGAGCAGTTCCGGGTCATAGGTTTTGACCGGGGTGAGTTCCGCGGCTTCTGGCATACTGAAATGGGCATCGCTGCCAAACTCGGCAGCTTCCAATGCCCGGCTGACAACGCCTTCGACATCGTTTGGGTCTGTGGTGCTGGAGACACCCACTTTGCCATTTTTAACAACCTTGACTTCGATCTTTGTGCGCTGGGAGGATTGAGCAGATTTCAATTTGTCGCTCTCAAAATCAACGGCGCTGGTTTCCTGGGTTTGCATCAACGCCTGAGCGGAATCGGCACTTTCCATTGCTTTTTTGACGATCTTTTCGACGATCATTTTATTCACCTCCTACAACACAGTTCTGGATGCGGATATGCGGGCCGCCAATGCCAACACGAAGGCCATTTTGACCGCCTTTGCCGCAGCCGCCCGGACCACCGGGAGCCCACTCAAGATCGTCACCGATCATGTCGATATTTTTGAGGGTTTCAAAGACATTGCCTGTCAAGGTGACATCGCGTACCAGTTCGGCGATCTTTCCATCGCGGATCATATAGCCGTAGGCGGCGCTGAAGGTGAACATTTCCATGGCTGTCTGGCCACCAATCATATCCACGGCATAGACGCCCAGGTCGATATCTTTGATCATGTCTTCGAATTTGGCATCGCCGCTATCGAGATATGTGTTGGTCATACGCACGATGGGCTGATGCTGAAATTGTACAGCGCGAGCGTTGCCTGTCGGCGCCTCACCCATTTTTGCGGCAGTTTCGCGCGAGTGCAAGCGTCCAACCAGAATACCGTCTTTGACGAGATAATTCTTTTTGGTGGGTGTGCCTTCGTAATCGTAGCGGTGGGTTCCCAATCCGCCGGGGATCGTTCCATCATCAATGATGTTCAGGTTGCCCCCTCCAAAGCGTTTTCCGAGTTCCATGATCTCTTTCATTTGCGGGTTTTCGTAAACAAAATCCGCTTCACTAAGATGACCAAAAGCTTCGTGCGTGAATACGCCTGTGAGTCCAGGATTGGTCACAACAGGGTAGGTGCCGCCTTTTACAGGGTCGGCTGAAAGGAGTTCGATCGCTTTGCTGGCGGCTTCACGCGCTTTTTCTTGAAACCCTTCAACGATCTGATACCCATCTGCCCCGCCAGCCGTTTTGAAAGCCTGTTGAACATTATCACCATCGCGTGCAATCGCCCTTGTGAAGATGAAGATGCCGGGTTTTTCTTCCATGATATAGGCACCATCGCTATTGGCATACCAGATGGTCTTGAAAGAATCGCCGTAGGCTGTCACCGTGGACTGGATCTTTTCATGATGATTAAGCATGATCTGGTTATATTCTTCGACGAGGGCTTTCTTTTCAGCGAGGGGAATCTGTCGGAAATCTTTTTCCATCGCAGCGGGGATTTCGTCGACGACGGTTTCAACAGGGGTGAAATTAAGTTCTTCTTTCCCGACTAGTTTGGCTGTTTGGCAGGCTTCTTTGACACGTTCTTCAAGATTGTTCAGGTCGTTGAAAGTGGCGAATCCCCAACCACCTTTGTAGAGGGCACGGACGATGCCTCCTACGGTTCGGGATGAACCGATGTTATCTAGGTCTTGTCCCCGAAAGAGAACTTGCGTCTCGGTCAAGTCTTCGATACGAATATCTACATAATCCACACCATGGACTTGCAGGGCCTCTTTTAGTTTATTCTGCATTTTTTCTCCTTTGCGGTTTCGTTTCCTGAAAAAATTATACACGCATTTTTAATTAAGTCAATTACAAAATAAGAAAAACGAACACGTGCATAATTTTTATTCAATAAAACAATCTTATTAAGAGATATATTGAAACTTCAATTTAAAAACTGGTAATAGCAAAAGATGTCCCTTGCAGACTTCAGAGCTACCTCACCCCTTTGGCTGGCTCAAAGCAACGCCTTCGCCTTCTCTGCATAAGCTGCCCTGATCGACGTGTGGAAATTACCCCGTCAAGGATGCATCTCTCAAAAAGTTGACTGTTATCTCCGAAAACAGGACGACTTCTACACCAAAATATCTTTCGTAGATGGGGTTAGAAAAAGTTACGGTTGTCCAATTTCAATATAATAGGTTTTTCCACCAGTCAACCGAATAGTGATTGCTGATTGTTTTGTGCCATCTGTATCATCATTACAAGCCACAAATCTTAACTCACTAATATCAGATCCTTCCCATATGGCAATAAAAGTGTCGTAATCTGAGCCTTTGGTGTCAATAGAAATCGCATCATCGACTGCCAGGTCGTATCTATACCAAACGGTTGCTTGACCACCGCTACTAATATTACATTCGGCAGGCAGATCGGGGTCAGTGGGATAGGATGCTGCATCTACTGTGCTTATGCTATTTGTGTAATTGAGTTCAGCTATATTAGTGGCAAATTCAAAATAATCATTGGAAGAATTCTTCCCCAAATCTGTGATTATCCAACCCTCTGCGCTGATCATGTTGGAGCGGGCAATTTGGCCGTCATAATAGCTGCTGTTGCCGCCATCAAAAGAAACACCACTTTGAAGGATTTGGGCGTTCCAGCCATTCAGGAGGGCATCGTAATTCATAGTTGATAATGTTGCTCCATTAAACATACCTAATGCACTTGTGAGTGCGTTTACATCCCAACTTCCGACGTTCTGGTTGAAAGATGATGCGTTACGGAACATAGAGCTCATATCCGTTACAGCTACCGTGTTCCAATTGCCAATATCTTGATTGAAAGAGGTTGCATTGAAGAACATATATCTCATACTGGTTACAGCCGCTGTGTTCCAACTGCCAATATCCTGATTGAAAGAGGGGGCATTGGAGAACATAAATCTCATACTGGTTACAGCCGCTGTGTTCCAATTGCCAATATTCTGATTGAAAGAGGATGCGCCAGCGAACATAGAATCCATATTGGTTACAGCCGCTGTGTTCCAACTGCCAATATTCTGGTTGAAAGAGGATGCGCTAGCGAACATGGAATTCATATTGGTTACAGCCACTGTGTTCCAATTGCCGATGTTCTGGTTGAAAGAGGATGCGTTGGCGAACATATCTCCCATGTCTGTTACTTTTACTGTGTTCCAATTGCCGATATTCTGGTTGAAAGAGGATGCACTAGAAAACATAGAACTCATATTGGTTACAGCCGCCGTGTTCCAATTGCCAACATTCTGATTGAAAGAGGATGCACGGGAGAACATAGAACTCATATTGGTTACCGCCGAAGTGTCCCAATTGCCAATATCCTGATTGAAAGAGGATGCACTCCCAAACATAAATCCCATATCAGTTACAGTCGTGGTGTTCCAACTGCCAATGTTCTGGTTGAAAGAGGATGCACTACTGAACATAGAATTCATATTGGTTACATTCGATAAATCTGGCACATCACTTGCCTGCCCTGCCAAGAATTCACAACCTTAAAAAGCACGGTACATCGATGTCCACTGGCCTGTTCCCCATTGCTCGATTGTGAGCAACTTCTCTTTATCTCCAGTATTGTTAAAATAAATTCTGGGAAAACCAGTGCCTATGCCGCTATTGTCTTTGATCCTGATTGTGTAAGTTCCTGCTGAAGCGTAATTACAGGTGTAGTCTCCAGTTTGTGCTGTAGCATCATTCGAGCCATCATTATTGCAATCTACATTATAGTTATAGCCTGTGCCTGTGGTGGGAATCGTGAACTGTGTGTCGGATGAAGCGCCGTAGTTATCTGTTTTTACGGTAATTACAAAATCATCTGCTGGCGCAGCAAGAATGGAGAGAGGGTGTGCAAAAAGCGAAAAAATTAGTATTCCTGGCAAGATAATATAGTATTTATTCTTTAGCAATGATTTCATTTGAGTTTCCTTTTCATTTGGTAGTGCGTGTGGATTTGTTTGGTCCAAATTAGCGGGCGTGTTATTTGTACGGCCATAACAAGATCGTATCTAAGACAACGCTTAAGAAACGCTTAAAACCACGCTAACTAACAAAGACATTATTGAATAATGTGGCGCAAATTCACCTTCGTAAAGTCAATGAAAAAGGAAACTAAAAAAATATCAAACAAAGGCAAGAATTTCGAAAAACAGCGCTATTCCCCCAAAATCTTCGTTTTACCCATCCCCTCCTGCTTGAAGACCTCCGCAAAGGTCAGCATGAGATTTTTTAACCAAGACTAGTGAATCCTATGTCAAGACTACAGAGCGACGAAATCAAGGTGAATAAACAGGCCAGGTGATTTGGGGCACGGGATACTCTTGGGGGACACGGATTTCACGGAACAGGAATGTATTCGTCTTACAAGGCTTCAGGGGAAAAAGCAAAAACCTTCCACAACCAAGCAATGGAAGGCTTTTGTATTGTCAGAGTTGGCTGCCAACTCTGACATGCGGATGTGGGCATCTCGCAAATTAAATTTTTATATCTAAAGTTGTTCAGTTTTTTGACTTTTGAGTCGGAGGAATAGGCGCAAGCCAACTAATACTAACCAAGTTAACAGAGAAACTACCCACAAAGCGATGCTATCGTAAGGGGATTGGAATTGCCAGAAAATATCTACAATAAATAAAAGCAGCATTGGAAAACCAATTAGCGCAGTTCGCAAGCGCAGGGGTTGTTCCTCAGCAAAGAACTTTGTGTTTACTAAATTCGCCGTGAGACCAGGTACCCAGAATACCAGCAAAAAGAATGTTTGTACGCCTGGGAAACCAAAATTGGAACGGCTAAAAAGGTGAGAAATATAAATGGCAGGGACGATTGCATACAACCCTGTAATGATGATCGGGCCGAAACCCGTATTCGGCTTTAGCAAGCTAACGATACCCCAGATAATGAGGGCTATCATTGAGATGATCATTAGTCTCACTATCGTATGCCATAGTATGAGAAAGAAAAATGCCAAAATTACAAAAATTGTTGAAAATGTTGCCCATGCCTGAGATACAGTTTCGGCATTAATAGTGATCGGGTCTTTTTCAAACATTCTATTGAGCTCTGATAAAGGAATGACCTGATAACCATTTTGCGGGGTGATCATGTGTAATTTTGTGCGTGTGAGTAAAAAGCCTTGATAATAAGATGAATTAATCCTCGTGATCTCGTCGGATGTGTCAATGCCAACGAACATGGTTCGCCCTGAGGCGTCTGGACCATCAATCAGGACAAACGGCTGTTCACCGCTTACTTCTGCGATGCCATTCTCAATAAGGATCTCGGGCACATCTCCATCCGCAAAGGCGTTTTCGATTGATCCGATTGCGGAAAATGCACCCACAGCAATATTGATCGTGGATAGGGAAGAGATCACAAGCGTAAAAAAGACGAAAAACAAAATGGCATTGCCCACGGACTTTTTGACAGCTTTTTGATAAAAAGATAAACTGCCCATTGGCAGGACTGCACCGCTTAAGAACAAGCCTACTTGACCCAGGCAGCCTGTGCCATTTTTATTTTCTTCGAGTTGAGTATCAGGGGTAATATTTTCCGTTGTCATTTGTTTTTCCTATGTAGTGGATATTTTGGGATCAGCAGCTCGCCTTATGGGGTGATGCCAATTAGCGGGAGTTTTTCAGCGAGTAATTCTGGTGTGACACTCTCAATGATCTTCGCTCTGATCACACCGTCTTTATCAATAAAAAGCTCTGTTGGGATGGCAAAGACTTGATATAACTTTGATACGGCGCCATCGTGATCTAATAAGATGGGGTGAGTAATACCAAATTCATCTGCAAACTTTTGTACAACTTCCTTACTTTCTTTGCTGTCAATTAATAGAACTATAAGCTCAGGGTGGTTTTCATGTAATTCTTGCACGATAGGAGCTTCAGCGCGACAGTCAGGGCACCAAGTAGCACCGATGCTAATAAGAACAGGCTGCCCTTTAAATTGGCTCAGGTGCACATTTTCACCATCCAATGAAGTTAACTCAAAATCAGGCGCGGAATCTCCAACTTGCAAGGAACTGTTTTCAAGAGAGCTCTGGTAAATATTTGGCAAAAACCGGATGGTTAAACCAATCCCCAAGAATCCGATCAGACAAATCCCGATGATTGTTATGAGAATGATTGTCAAGCGAGTGTTTTTCTTTTCCATCTTATTTACCTCCTGCGAAAAGTTTTTCTTTTTTTACCGCTTATTCTACCCTATCCAAGCCGATTTCTTGCCATAGAGACATTTGGTATTTGTGAAAAAAAGAAGATCTATGTGCCTATCAGGTTGCCCTATTTGTTTATCTGTGCCCAAACTCTACATTTCCTATTTGCACAGCCCAAAGGGTCGCCCTTACGATTAGATTTATATGCTACAAAAAAAACCTTCCACTACTTGATTCTGGAAGGCTTTTTGCTTTATCGAAAAGTTGACTGTCATCTCTGAGACCACCTACGGCGATCACATCTCCGAAGACGGGATGCGTTCTACGCCAAACCATTTACGTAGATAATAGTTAACTGCCCTGCTCGGCGAGGTCGTGCTGGGTTTTGCCTTGATCTAACCGAGGGCATGGGGTGCTTCTTTTTTCGTACACGGAGGAACTCGGGATATTATGAATCTAGATAGAGAGCAACGCCACAGCGTTTTGCGGCATCCCGCAAAGCATTATCGAGGGTGGCGATAGGGCAGCCTGCACGCATTGCCAGATCAAGGTATGCCGCGTCGTAGGCAGACAAATTTTGCTCACGTGCTAAATCCAAATTCTCACCAAAAATACGTTGTTGTGTAGAGTATTCAACTTGAATAGAAAGCTCTTTTAATAATTCTTGAAAGCGAACGCTGTCCGCCTTGGTCATTCTGTTTCGGCGCTCGGCAACAACTAGCACATTGCTAACTTCCAAAAGCCAAATACCAGGGGCTAAAGCTGTGTTTTTTTCCAGGCTTTCTAAAACAGCATCAGCATAAGGATTGCTTTCATCATCAAAACACCATGCCATTGTCACTGAAGTATCCAGAACAAAAAAAGCCATTATGCGCGTCCTTCTTCGATCATTTCACGAAGATCGCCCTCTAAACGAAGGGAACTACGAAAAGTTTTTATATCTTTGATGATTTCCGAAATTTCTCGAGAAGGTTTAATTTCAACAGGCGAGATGAGCGCAACAGGAACACCATGTTTTGTGATCGTGATTCGCTCTCCACGAGAAACGCGTTCGATAAGTTGGGAAAAATTGGTTTTTGCCTGATAAGCGCCGATTGTTGTTTTCATAAGATTTCCTTTAGACCAGTCTAAGACTAGTTTATCATTTCCGATTTAGGAAGTCAACCAAGAAGCCTTCCTAAATTTTGGAAGGCTTCTTGCGTTATCAAAAAGTTGACTGTCATTCATCTCCGAGACCATCTACGCCGATCACACAAAAAAAACAGGATGCGCTCCACACCAAACCAGCTTGCGTAGATGACAGTCAACTGCTCCCACTCGACGAGTGGTGTTATAGGTTTTTCCACTTATTCTGTCCTCCAGAGAGTAGCAACTTTATCGTATAGAAGTTTTTCACAAAACAAGCTTTCTATCAAGAGATAGGTCGGGAAGTAAGTTTCTCGCCTTACACACGATCTATCTCTTTCAATGCCCCCATAAACCATAATACTATCTCTATATATACATAGAAATTATGGTGGTGCTTCATAATAAGTGATGAATTTGCGAGCGAAGCGACCTGTGCCCTACTAGGGGTAAGCAATCTTCTTGAACGCAGTGCAATCTCCCGCAAATGAGACTGCTTCGGCGATAAAGCTGCCTCGCAGATTCATTCCATCACGTACCATTGATGCACGACCGAAATTATTTGTTCTATAAACCTCGTGCGTAATTAGTGTCATAATATAGGTTATGCTAACTTACCAAAAACTTCAAAGAAAACCAAAGCACTTCCAGTCCTTCACAGGCGTAACCATCGCCCAGTTTTCGGAAATCCTGCAAGCTCTTCGCCCAATTT
>JBNKMO010000206.1:0-7674 GCA_050293165.1 Anaerolineales bacterium
AAAGAATTTGCTAATTTAGTGAATACGAGAAACCAAAACCCTCATGTTATTCGCGGCCTTCTTGATTTTGTAGAACAGGAACCCATTCCTCTCAGCGAGGTTGAACCGGCAAGCAATATCATCAAGCACTTCACTACAGGTGCGATGTCCTTTGGGTCTCTGGGGAAAGAAGCTCATGAAACAATTGCTATGGCAATGAACGCGATTGGTGGTCTGAGCAATTCTGGTGAAGGTGGTGAAGACCCGGAGCGCTATCTTCCCCGTCCAGACGGCTCTTCAACCAGAAGCGCTATCAAACAAGTTGCATCCGGGCGTTTTGGCGTAACAATTGAGTATTTAGTGAATGCAGATGAACTGCAAATTAAGGTTGCCCAAGGAGCAAAACCTGGAGAAGGCGGTCAATTACCCGGCTTCAAAGTAGATGAAGAGGTCGCGCGTATTCGCTACTCAACGCCAGGAGTTTCGTTGATCTCCCCGCCTCCACATCATGATATTTATTCGATTGAAGACCTTAAGCAACTCATTTTTGACCTTAAACATGCTAATCCGGATGCCCGAGTAAGCGTTAAATTGGTTTCTACGGTTGGAGTTGGCACGATTGCCGCTGGGGTGGCAAAAGCCCACGCCGACAAAATCGTGATCAGCGGCTACGATGGCGGTACAGGCGCCAGCCCGCAAAGCTCCATAAAACATACTGGGCTTCCCTTTGAATTAGGCTTGGCAGAAACACATCAAACCCTGGTTATCAACAATTTGCGTGGACGAGTTAAATTGCAAACCGATGGGCAACTAAAAACAGGACGGGATATTGTCCTGGCCGCCATTCTCGGCGCAGAAGAATTTGCCTTTGGAACAGCCGCCTTAATTGTGCTTGGGTGCGTCATGGTGCGAAAATGTCAAAAAAATACTTGTCCAATGGGCATTGCCACGCAAAGAGCAGAATTAAGAGAACGCTTTGCAGGCAAGCCCGAACACTTAATCAACTACTTCTCTTTTATCGCGGAAGAAACGCGCGAGATCATGGCGCAGCTTGGTATCCGCAAATTTGAAGACTTGGTAGGGCAAACGCACCTCGTTAACATACGCAAAACAGAACATTGGAAAGCCAGAACCGTCAATATAGAAAAATTACTATATCGCCCGCCACAAGCTGATATTTACGCCAACTACTGCACCAATACAGAAGTCCATAAAGTTGAAGTCGGACTAAATAAAAAGCTAATAGAAATGGCAACCCCCGCATTGGAAAATAAGGAGCCGGTCAAAATAGAAATGCCAATAGCCAATACCGACCGCACCGTTGGCACCTTGCTATCCAATAAAATCGCAAAAACGTATGGCGCACAAGGCTTGCCCGATGACACAATTCAGTGTGAATTTCACGGCAGTGCTGGGCAGAGCTTCGGTGCCTTTCTCGCCAAAGGCATTACCATGCGCCTGCACGGCGATGCAAATGATTATTTTGGCAAAGGCTTGTCGGGCGGAAAACTGATTGTGGTCCCGCCGAAAGGCAGCAGACTTGTGCCAGAAGAAAATATCATCATCGGAAACACAGCCCTTTACGGTGCAACCAGTGGAGAAGCCTATGTTCGCGGTATCGCTGGTGAGCGCTTTTGTGTTCGTAACAGCGGAGCCTATGCGGTCGTAGAAGGCGCAGGAGACCACTGTGCCGAATATATGACCGGCGGACGTTTGGTTGTCTTGGGCGATGTCGGGCGCAACTTTGCGGCAGGCATGAGCGGCGGCATAGCCTACGTACTAAATAAATACGGAAAATTCAACTATTTTTGCAACCAGGAAATGGTTGAACTATCACCAGTTCTGGGGCTTGAAGACCAGCAATGCATAAAAGAAATGCTCGAAAAACATATCCTTTATACGGATAGTGGATTAGCCAAGAAAGTAATGAGCAACTGGTATCAATTTATGCCGAATTTCGTCAAAGTTCTCCCCCACGATTACAAACGTGTCTTGGAGAAAAAGGCGCTTCAGGAAAGAATGCTTCAACAGTAGGATGAAATACCGCTTACGCTCGAAACAGACGTGAATTCAACTGGGTACCGCCCGTCAACATCTGCACGGCGTAAACATTTTTCTGCTCACGGTGGCAACGGCTAACGGCTTCTTCTTCAACAAGGAAACAGTTCCATGAAAAATTTACCGGGATTCTTAAAAATAAAACGAGTAGATAATCCCTACATCCCAATCGGCGTCAGAATTAATCATTATGACGAAATCGAAAAAGGATTATCAGAAGATGAGCGGGAACTGCAAGCCTCCCGCTGCATGGATTGTGGCGTCCCATTTTGCCACTGGGGATGCCCTGTATCAAATTTGATCCCCGAATGGCAGGAAAAACTTCACAAAGGGAATTGGAGAACCGCTTACGAACTTCTGCAAAAGACCAATAACTTCCCTGAATTTACAGGACGTCTTTGTCCCGCTCCCTGTGAAGCCTCCTGTGTGGTTGCCATACACGATGCTGGCGTGACCATCCGGGCAAATGAACTGGCAATTATTGAACATGCCTTCAAAGCCGGATATGTACAGCCACGCCCTCCCACACACAGAACAGGCAAAAAAGTAGCAGTCATCGGCAGTGGTCCCGCAGGGTTGGCATGTGCGGATGAACTCAACAAACTGGGACATACCGTTGTCCTCTATGAAGCCGACGATGCTGTCGGCGGATATCTGCGCTACGGCATTCCGGATTTTAAGCTCAACAAATCAATCATTGATCGCAGGGTTGCAATTATGCAGCTCGAAGGTTTATCCATTCAAATCGGTGTAAGAATAGGCGTAGATATTTCCACCGATGAGCTCATGAGAGAATATGATGCGCTCTGTATCGCTGTAGGAGCAAGAAAGCCTCGCGATTTACCCATAGAAGGGCGCGACCTTGAGGGGATTCACTTTGCGGTAGATTATCTCAAAGAGCAAAATAAAATTATTGCAGGTGTTCAAATCTCCCCAGAGAAACGCATCACCGCCCATAACAAAGATGTTGTTGTCATCGGCGGCGGAGATACAGGCTCAGATTGTGTAGGAACTGCCAATAGGCAAGGCGCCAAAAGCGTAACCCAACTGGAAATTTTACCCAAGCCTCCCAACAAGCGTCTTGAAGATAATCCTTGGCCCCTATACCCGAATATATATAAAACTTCAACATCACAAAAAGAAGGTTGTGAGCGCCATTTCAGCGTCATCACAAAAAAAATGATTGGCAAGAATGGACAAGTGAAAAAGCTGCTCGTTGCAGATGTGTCTTGGGAAAAACCCAAAGATGGCAGCTACAAAATGACTGAGATTCTCGACACCGAAAGAGAAATTAACGCGGATTTGGTTTTACTGGCTATGGGCTTTGTCAGTGTGAAAAAAGACCCGTTGGTGAACGATCTTGGGCTTGCCCTTTCTCCACGCGGCACCATTCTCAGCGATGAAAAATATATGACCAATGTCCATCGCGTTTTCACCGCCGGTGATGCCAAACGTGGACAGTCGTTAATCGTATGGGCTATTCAGGAAGGGCGCGAAGCAGCCGCCAATATCCATAATTATTTGATGGGAAAATAAATGGCTCTTCAGGTATTTGCGGGAACTCTCAGCTGTGAAACGTGCTGCGTGAACAGAGTTTTTCACTTTTCGCACTTTATGGAAAAAAACATGAAATTCGAGAAACATACCTTTGCTAAATAATTTTAGAGATGCCGATGCCGCCCCAGGGAGGTAGCTGTCTAATGTTTTTTTCTTTCGGAGATAAGGGTAGTGATGATTGCTCCAATAAGTGAGTGTGTTCTCTAAGGCGGTTTCCAGTTCCGTTTAATTCTCAAACCTGCGCCCTTGAGAGTCAATAATTCCAAGCACTTCTTTTTTTTACATCATCGGTATCCATACGACATTTTTGGGCGGAAATTGGTTCTCGTCAGGCTTCCTTACGGCATCATCAAATTCACAAATTTCAAGGCGCACTTTGGGATGTTTGAGTATTCCGTTGGCGATACCTTTCAGAAAGTGATCGAAAAGTTTTAACATAAGGGTATTCTTGTTCCTGCCTTCGCAATGACATAAGGAAAGTTAATAATGACAGCCCCTTAGTTACCTTTAGTCTATTGAAAGTCCGTGTTCGATTATTAAAATGGAATATATCAAAACCTATCAGGGAATAATCGAATGATCACTGTTGTTATTGTAGACGACCACCCAATCGTTCGTGCGGGGATGCGGGCGGTGTTGGAGCAGGCAGACGATATCCTCGTACAGGCGGAGGGGGGCAGCGGCGGCGAGGCACTCCAATTGGTGGCGGAATATGTACCCGATGTGCTAGTACTCGATATTAATCTGCCTGACGAAAGCGGCATTGGCGTGACCTGCCAGCTAAAATCCAAAAACTTGTCGACGGCGATCCTGATCCTGACAGCGCACGATGATCCGCAGTTGATCTTCACTTTGCTGGAAAATGGTGCACTCGGCTATGTGCTGAAAGATGAGGCGCTGGAGACTCTGGCGAGCGCGGTTCGGGCAGTGGCAGCGGGGAAAAGCTGGTTGAGTCCGGCGGTGGCAAGTCAGGTTGTTCGCCGAGCTCTCGATCCACAAACGGAAACAAGCCAAAACACGGGTGCGGTTTCGGCGGATGACAATCTGACCGGGCGGGAAATTGAAATCCTTTCCTTGCTGGGGGAGGGGTTTGATAATACCGCGATCGCTGAGAAATTGACGATCACAAAACGGACTGTCCAAAATCACATTAGCAATATCTATGGGAAGTTGGGTGTCGAATCACGAACAGAAGCAATGCTCTACGCGCTGCGGCATGGTTTGGCACAGGTATCTGATGATGCCTAAAAAAGGCGTTCTTTGGGGTGGTGTTTTACTTTTTCTAGCGTTGATCGTGCCTGTGCTGGTGGGCTATGATATTTATTGCCAGTGGCAGTCACCCACCATGGATTTTTTTTTGGAGGGTTCTGGCTCGGCGACCGTTCACAACATTGCTCGCGGCGGATATGCTGAAGCCGCCGGGCTTGAAGTGAGCGACGTGATCCTGACCGTGGACGATATCCCTTTTTCTCTTTGGTACGAGCCGGAAATAGGCAAGACCCATATCTTGAAGGTTGAACGCCGCGGAGAGCAATTTTCGTTGGCGGTGCCGGCTGTGCGTATTCTGCAACTGAGTACCTCATCTTTGGTCAGCGCAATAATTGTTGTGCTGGCCTTCTGGGGGGTGGGAACCTTATTGCTCCTGCGCCGCTTTTGGCATGCCGAGATTCGCCTGCTCTTTTTACTCTCTCAGGTTGTTGCTGTTACGATCCTCTTTCCTTTGTCATACAACAAGCCCTTTTCGCCGCCGCTCTGGTCAATGTCTTTAAGCGTTGCGAGTTTTAATTTGGCGGCGCCCCTGCTCTTGCATTATGCGCTCACATTCCCTGTCCGGCTAGGGCGCGCTCGCTGGAGGCGCTGGGGCTTGGCGCTGATTTATGTGACAGCTTTGATTTCCTTTGGCGTATGGGTTTTCGACAAGCGCCTGGGAATTACCGTCAGCATTGTCTTCTTCAGTCTTGTCGTCACCGCGGCGATACTCTGTATCTTGTATGTCTACCAATATCGGGCATCTTCCGCTGACCGCCGCCGCACACGCGTGGTGGTCTTCGGCACGCTGATTGCTGGCTTGCCCTTGATCCTCTTGTATTTATTACCCTCGGTCTTTCGCACCCAACATCTGATCCCGGAATGGCTGGTTGCCTTGTTTTTACTGGTTGCGCCCCTGAGTTATTTATATGCGACGCTGCGCTATAACCTCTTTGGCATCGACCGCCTGCTTAATCGAACGCTGGTTTATGTAATTCTGTCGCTGGCGATATTTATCGTCTACCTTGCGCCCTATTTGTTCCTTTATCAATATGTCTCGGACAACTTATTTGTCCAACTGGCCTTTATCTTTGGCTTGACCCTCTGGGTTGGCTGGACCTTCGATTGGATGCGCACGCGCGCCCAACGGCTTGTGGATCAACTTTTCTATGGCGGTTGGTATGACTACCCGGCAGTCGTTGAGACGATCAGTGATGCCCTAGCACGCAGCAGCACGCGCGAAGAGGTCGTCGATGTGCTTTCGCGCCAGATCCCTGAGTTGATGCGCCTGAAAAACTCGTCTTTGTGGATCGGCGACCCCAATGCCACATTTCCCTCCCTAAAGCCTTCCCAATCCCAGGCGCGTTTTCGTTTCCAATTTCGCAGCGACGCCCCCGCACAATGGACGGTGGGCTTGCATCGGGATGGCGACGATCTCTCAGACGCCGACCAGCGCATTCTCCGCACGGTGGCGCGCCAAGCTGAAATTGCCCTGAACAATGTCTTCATGATCGAAACCCTGCGCAAGCAGTTGGATGAAATTCGCGCCAGTCGGGAAGCGTTGGCGCAGATCCAGCACCGCCTGTTACTTTCCCGCGAAGAGGAGCGTTCGCGTTTGGCACGCGACCTGCATGATGGACCGATCCAATTGCTGGTCGGCTTGAATATCCAGTTGGGTCTGCTTCAGAACACAAAAGGCTTCGACGCATCCACGCAAGAATCATTCGTGGAGATGCGTTCTGAGATCCGTCAGCTTTCGTCCGAACTGCGTCAGGTTTGCACCGAGTTGCGCCCGCCTATGCTCGATACGCTTGGTTTGGGGGCGGCGATCCGTGCCCTGGGCGAAGAGTGGTCTGCACAGAACGGGGCAGATGTGCACTTGGCGCTCTCCCCGAATGCCGATTTTCGCTCCCTGCCCGAAGAAGTGGCTGTTAATTTCTACCGCGTGGCGCAGGAAACCCTCATCAATATCGGCAAACATGCCCAAGCGAAACAGGTCGATTTTGTGTTGGATTATAGAGACCAGCGCCTGACGATGACAATCCAGGACGATGGGCTTGGTTTCAGCGCCCCGGTGACCATGCACGGCTTGACCGCACAAAAACATTTCGGTCTGGCTGGGATGAAGGAACGCATCGACCAGATCGGCGGGACGTGGAACTTGGACTCTGCCTCCGGCGACGGGACGACCGTGCGAGCGGCTTGGTCTGCTAAAGAGGAAAAAGATGCCAGAAGAAGGACATAATTCCGTGCAAGGGGCTCTATCTCGCCGCGCCAAGTGGTTATTTGGGGGCATGGCGGTACTGATCTTTCTCCTGTTGGTTTCGGTCTTAGCGGTAATTTTCAATAATTTTCAGGACAGATCGGCTTTGAGTGCGGTTGTCCCCGATCCCTTGGTGGGCACGCCGCTTGAAAAGCCGCTAGTGATCCGTCCCTTTCCGGACACGACAGATGGCATCCACGTCTTCAATGATCAGTTGGCAGTCTGGGATATGAGCGAAGCGCAATTTGAGTTTGCTGCGACGCACTATGACGGCACGCAAAAGGTCTTTGCTTCTGATGTACGTCGCTTTCGCTCCGGCAATCCAAATTTTGTGATCCTGAATTATCGCCTGGGGGAAGGTTTGGGCTACCGAAGTACAAGTGGTGAATGTCTGCCTGATGGCGACTGGGTGAAAGTCATCGAGGCTGAAAAATGGCTGCGGGAATATCCTAAAAATCCCCCTGAAGAGTGGTTTTATCACATAGACGGGCAGCGTGTGCTTTTTTGTGATTGGGGCTGGTATCTGATGGACACCAACAACCCAGCCTGGCGGACGTATTGGGCGGCTG
>JBNKMO010000207.1:0-16099 GCA_050293165.1 Anaerolineales bacterium
ATTCATCGGCAACACGAATATCGTAGCCATACGACGAAACGCCGTAAGAAATCACGCCATCACGCACCTGATTTTCCACGAATGGCTCGATCATTTTGTGCTCAATTGCCGTTTTTCTGATCCAATGATCTGGTTTTAGTCCCATAATTTTCTCCTTTTTTATCGTGCAATGCACGTTAGTTTATTCTTGAACAACAAATTTGACTACCGTCACTTCTTGGGGATAAACGTCCACGAAGCGCTCCCAATACCCGCCAGCATAGGTAAAACTAAGACGATACTGACCAGCGGGCAAATCACCGATAGCGTGGGATTCCTGCCAAGCATCATCCAAGCCCACAGGCTCCGTCTCCGGTGCGTACGCCTCCAAACTTGCTACCCATTTAAGGGCAGCCTGTTCATCCCCAACAGAATCCACGTTAAGTGTCACCCGACGCACGCTTCCGCTTTGATTGACAATGCGCACGGCAATCGCACCATTCTGCGCATCGAGCGGCTCCAACCAAAGTTCGGGATTGCGCGTATCGCTATATCCCAACCCGCCAAGCCGAACTTCAAAATGCAGATGGCTACCGATCGCACGCCCTGTCCATCCGACTTCGCCGATGGACTGTCCAGCTTTAACAATATCCCCTTCTTCTACGCCGATCACCGAAAGATGCGCGTAAAGCGTATAAAGCGGCTCACCAAGTTCAGGAAAATCATGCTCAATGATGACCAGATTGCCGTAGAAACCTTCCCAAAACGAATAGGTTCCAGCTTTGTCTTCAGCGGCATACACCACACGTCCATCCGCTGCGGCAAGGACGGGCGTTCCGCTCGCATTGACAAACTCCACGCCGTGATGTGGTTCACGCTCGCCGTTTATCGTCGAACCATAGCGATAGCCAGGATGAATGGCGTTGACATAATCATCACTGATCGGACGCACCAACAAAAAGTGACCGTCTTCGATACAAACTTCTTCCGTGAGATAGCAGGGAAGCGGCGTTGCGGTAGGGATGATGGTCGCCGTAGCGGTCGGGACAGCCGTGAGGGTAGGCGTTAATGTGGGAGGGATTTCAGTTTTGGTCGCAGTTGGGGGAACGAATGTTGGTGGGAGCGCGGGCGTAGGTGCGCAAGCGGTAAAGATAAATAAAAGTACCAAAAGAAAGTAAGGGCGTCCCTTCGTTCTGGAAAAAACAATTGTGTTTCTCAAAGTAGTTTTGAATGATTTTTTCTTTTCCATTTCAAGCATAACGGGTCGTCCCTACAACTAAAAACTCAATCCGCCGCGCTCATCAAGCACATCCCGCAAAGCCACGTCAATCTCATCGGCTTTGGCTTCCAATGCCTTCAACGCTTCAACCAACTCAGCCGCTTTCACTTCATCCTTCAACGACGTGACGTTAATTCGCACGTTATACCCTGCCGATGTCAACGCCGCGCGCGCCATCGCCGCACCCGAAGCACCGTCTGTGATGGCGTTCGTATTGCCGAGGCTGGCAACTTTCAGCGCCAATTCCATTACACGCACGGCATTCGTCGCAGTTTGGAGCGGAACTTGAGTGGCATACAAAGTCGCATCCTGAATGGCTTGAGAGCGGGCTGATTTCTCTTCATCTGTTTCTTTCGGAAGCTTGAAAGCTTGCATGATCGCATCAAAGGAAGCCGCATCTTCGTCCACTGCGGCAGTCAGTTTTGCGCGCAAATCTTCAGCTCCAGCGAGTACGGCTTGCATCTCGTCTTCAACATCGGCATATTTCTTCTTGCCGATGCTCAGGTGGGCAACCATTGCAACAAGTCCTGCACCCATCGCACCCGCGTGCGCCGCAGCAGAGCCACCGCCCGGCGTTGGATTTTCATCTGCAAGAGCATCCAGAAAATCGACTTTTTCGCCCGAATCATAGAGACGGGTTTCCAAGATTTGGCTTTTCTCAAACTGGTCAAGCTGCGTATACCAAACTGCCGCATCAACCAGTGCCTCCTGCGGGATTAAGCCAACCAATTCGCTGTGATGGATGGCAGCGCCATAACGCTGCGCTTCGCGGCGAATAAATTCGACCACGCGCGCGATTGGCGTCTTGCGGAAATTGGTCAGGTTCATCGAAACCTGCGCGCGCCCGTCGACGAGCACACCCATGCCTTTGACGAAGGCAAATCCGCCCGATGAATGACGCACCGCCACGCCGATCTTCTTGGCAATGGAGACATCATCTGTTGTCAAATAGACGTTGAAAGCGACCAACGGATCGCGCGCGCCAACCACAGTTGCTCCCGTTGTGGGGATATGATGCGGCCCCTCGTCAGAAATCCGTTGTTCGGGCGTGCCGACTTCGGCTTTTAGCCCCTCATATTGTCCCTTGCGAATCGTCGCCAAGTTAACGCGATCCGCTTGGGTGGCGGCATTTTCATAGAAGAAAACGGGGATCTGCAACTCTGTTCCCACGCGCCGACCCAGGTCCTTCGCAAGCGCGACGCATTCGTCCATCGTCACATCTGAAATGGGGACAAAGGGCACTACATCCGTCGCACCAATGCGCGGATGTGCACCCTCATGTTCATCCATATTGATGAGTTCGCCAGCCTTTTTAATCGCACGGAACGCCGCTTCGGCAACAGCCTTTGGCTCACCCGCAAAAGTGAGTACCGTGCGGTTGTGGTCGTTATCCGATGAGCGATCAAGCAGGCGCACTTCGGCAACCGATTCAACGGCAGCAACGATGGCATCCACCACTTCGGGGCGGCGGGCTTCAGAAAAATTGGGGATACATTCAACGATTTTTGGCATATTTTCTCCAATATTCACCACAGAGACACAAAGGACACAGAGTTTTTTCTTTGTGTCCACAAAGAAAAGCTTAGTGCTCTTCGTGCCTTCGTGGTGCAAAAACTAACACATCACATCATCCAATGCACCGCTGGTAACCAGTTCACGCACGGCGAGCAGATAGTCATATAAAACAGTATCTTCTTCGATAAAAGGCACTGCTTCACGGATGCGCGTAAAAAGCGGAGCTGTGCCTTTACCAAGCTTAGCATCTGTGCCGAGCTGCTGGCGGCGGAAGTCGATGCCCTGTGCTGCGGCCATCAATTCGGTGGCGAGGATGTGGGTCACATTCTTCGTGATCTGGCGCAGTTTCAAGCCTGCAGTTAACCCCATGCTGACGTGATCTTCGACATTCGCCGAGGTCGGAATGCTATCCACGCTGGCGGGGTGCGCCAAAACTTTATTTTCAGTAGCCAACGCAGCAGCCGTATATTGCGTAATCATAAAGCCGGAATTCAAGCCACCTTTATTGGTCAGGAAAGCGGGCAAAGCATGGGAATTGCTGCATTCATCCGTCAGACGCATGATGCGTCGCTCGGAGATATTACCCAACTCGGTCAAAGCAATAGCGAGATAATCCATCGCAATCGCAAGCGGCTCACCGTGGAAGTTGCCACCTGAAAGAACAGTGATTTTGGGGAGACCCGAAAGGTTTTCTTTTGATTCCGTGCTGAAAGGTTGATTTTGCTCGCCAGAATTTCCCTCAACATCACTTCCGATGAAACCTTTCGGGTCTTCTTCATCTTCTATAAAAATAAGCGGGTTATCCGTGACGGCGTTCAGCTCAATTTCCATCACCCAGCGTGTGTAGGCGATCGCTTCACGGACTGCGCCATGCACCTGCGGCATACAGCGCAGAGTGTAGGCATCCTGCACATTGCTGGGATCATAATGACGCGTAAACTCGCTGCCTTCGAGCAAGTCACGCAAATGCTTGGCTGTGCTGACCTGACGAGGGAAAGGGCGTAAATTGTGAATACGCTCATCAAATGCGAGCGGCGTACCATTTAAAGCCTCAAGGCTGAGTGTACCTGCCGCATCCATGACACCACAAAGCCGTTCAGAAAGATGCACTTGCAACGTGCCGATGGCGCACATCACGGTCGTACCATTAGTGAGCGCCAAACCTTCTTTTGCAGCTAATTCCACAGGCTCGAAGCCCGCGCGCTGCAAAGCCTCCGCGCCAGAAATAATCTCGCCCTGATATTCGGCAGTGCCCATCCCGATCATCACCAGCGCCATGTGCGCCAGCGGGGCAAGGTCACCACTCGCGCCGAGCGAGCCTTTTTCGGGAATTTGGGGATGAATCCCCGCATTGAGCATACCGACGAGCAAGCCCAAGGTTGAGGGGCGTATCCCGGAGTGGCCTCGGGACAGCGTATTTGCGCGGATGAGCATAATCGCCCTTGTCGTCGGCACATCGTACATATCCCCCGTCCCTACCGCGTGGCTCATAACGATATTTTTCTGCAAGGTTTTTACATCTTCAAGCGGGATGACTTTGTCCTTAAACGCGCCAAATCCCGTTGTGATGCCATAAGCAACTTCGCCACGCGCCAGGAGGGATTGCACCGCATCCGCCGCCCGTTGAACTTGCTTCTGTGCATCAGCGCTGATCTCAACCTTTGGCTGCCCGGCTTCGCCATACGCTACCCGAACAACTTGCTCGATTGTGAGTGATTGTCCATCAAGAAGAATTTTTTCTGTCATTTAGACCTCGTTTTTTGGAATGCGCCTATTATCCCACATCGCTTTTCCAAGCGCATATATTTTAAGAAGAAAGAGACCGCCATTTGACGGTCTCTTTGTATAAAAATCAATCTGCTAAGGGCATAGATCCGGACAATCGTTGATGAACATGTACTCAGGATACTGATAAACGGGTTGATCCGATCCTGGGTCTAAGATCACCAGACTAAAAAAGCGCGGTTGGGCATTAACACAACTATTGAGCCGCCAAAGATTTTCAACCGTCTTTGTGCCGGCCTCATCGAAAATCATCCAACCCTTCTTCTGTTTCACAATCTCGCCGTCGTTCTCCCGTTGATAGAACTGATAACGAATTTTCTTTGGCCCATTCACAGTAACTTCGGCATAGATGGTTCGGTCAACATTTGCAGGGCAACCATATTCCGGTTCGCGCACCATGTAATATTCCACCGAGGTAATACCGTACTCAATATCTTCTTGATTACGCACATCAATACTGACAGAGATCGGCGCATTTAACGGCCCCACACCAAAAATATAACCGGAGCGAGAACGCATCTTCCAGTAACCAGTATAGGTGCCGGGAGTGCTCGGTGCCAGCAACTGGATCGGGAGTTCAATGGATTCTCCTGGCTGAACAATATCGGGGAAGGGATATTCAACATAGCCCCCCATCAAATCGCCACTCCAGTAGAGCAGTTCATATTCCTGGTTCCAGGTGCAATCACCATTATTCTGGATATACCAACGTTTAAAGAAATATTCACCCGTCTCCAGTATCGTTCCATCAGGGATGGTCTCACTGATCAAATTCGCAACCAGACATCCTTCCGGCGCGATCTCCGAAACAGCCGTCTCAGAGGGAACGGCACCGACGAGCGTAGGCCAGGGAGTGTCACTGGGAATTACTTCCACTGTTTCAAGAACGGGCACAGGTGCTTCTTCAGTAAAGCGCGCCTCAACCGTTGCGGCAGCAGAGGTTGAGATCGCGTTGATGTCATCTTCTGATATGGAGGGCGTACAACCGGACAAAACCAGAACAGACACAATAAGCATGACATAAATTTTCTTATTCATATTTTTTCCTTTACCAAGCGTTTCAGCTTTAGCTATGGCGCTGGTATTATACTGATTTTTAGCTGGATGCCTAGTGGTTAAACTATACGCAAAGGCGTCGTTTTCCCTGCGCTCAGCCTTCATTTCGCGTATAATCCAAACATCCATGACTAACGAACCCCTCATTTCCCGCACGCAACTACTACTCCACAACGGTGATGATGCCGACGAAAAATGGATCGCCTATAACGGCATTGTCTACGATGTAAGTGACTGTCCCAACTGGCGCGGCGACCTACATCGCAATCTGCATTTCCCCGGTCAGGACTTAAGCGGCGAACTCGTCGACGCACCGCATGATGAGGAAGTCTTCAAGCGTCCCTGCATAAAAATTATAGGAAAGCTTTCTTCATAAAGGCAACATCGTGAATTATGTCACTATCTAAAGAGACATAATTCATAGAAAAATTTATCAGACAAGGCTACAATTCACAAGCACTTTTAATGGTACAAAAAATGAATAATCCCAGCAAACCTGTGCTATATCAGTTCTTTCAAAATGGAAAAACCGAGCCAGTCGATTCTCATGTCATCGTCGAAGCGCCAGTCTCGCTCACAATCAATGGCGCGGTTTGGCTGACCTTCATGTGTACGCCCATCCAGCTCGAAGCCCTCGCCGTCGGCTTTCTCTTCAACGAAGGCATCATCAAGGATTTTAGCGAGGTCGCTGATGTGCGTGTTTGCGAGCATGGCGACAATGTGGATGTCTGGCTCACGCACGCTGCCGAACAACCCAAACAATGGACGCGTACATCTGGCTGTACCGGCGGGAAAACGTCCGTCGATGCTTCGACAAAGCTCAGCGCAGGTGCGCACCTGGACATTGAACCTGCTGACCGTCAAAATGACGTGGCGCTCAGCCCTGAGAAAATTCCCGCTCTGCTGGCATTGCTGGATGACGACCAAACGCTTTACCGCCAGACGGGCGGCGTCCACACTTCCGTGCTGACAGATGGCGAACACAGTCTTCTCTCCGCCGAGGACATCGGGCGGCATAACACCCTCGATAAACTCGCCGGGCAGATGCTAATGAACGGTATCCAGCCCAATGCAAGAGTGATCCTGACAACGGGACGCATCAGTTCGGAGATGATGCAGAAGGCCATTCGCTTGGGCGTATCCGTTGTCATCTCCCGCACATCCCCAAGTTCGATGTCGGTAGAACTGGCGGAGCAGGCAGGCATTACGCTGATCGGCTACGCCAAGCGGCACAGGTTCAATATTTATACACATGCAGAACGGATTACGGAAAACGTAAAAACGGAGCAATTATGACCAATCGCAAAATCCGCTACACGCCCATCCAACCCGAGATCGTGGAGATGGCAGCCGAGCACGGCAACCAAGCCGAAGCGCTGCTCGAAGTGCTGACCGATATCCAGGCCGAACGGGGCGGGCTATCGCAGGAAGATTTGACTGACGCCGCACGCGCGATCGGTGTGCCAGCCCATCGCGCCTATGGTGCGGCAACCTTCTACTCGTTGATGTCGCTGGAACCGCAGAAAAATGTTGTGCGCGTCTGCAATGGACCGGCTTGCTGGCTAAAGCGCGCGGGCGAAACACACCAAGCCTTTGAAGCTACCGCAGGGGAAGATTGGCATGTAGAGCATACATCCTGCTTGGGATTATGCGACCGTGCCCCGGCTGTATTGGTAAATGACAAACAGGCGGGACCGATCTCCCCTGCAGAAGCTACTTCCGCGCTGGAAGGTTTTCACGGCACTCCGACCGATTACAGCACGCCGCGCAAAGGCGAAGTACGTGCGATGATGGCATTAGCCGGGACAATCGACCCTGATTCACTCGACGATGCACTCGCCAATGGCGTCTACTGTGGCTTGAAAGCTGCACTCGGCATGACACCTGCTGAGACCATCGCCGAAGTGGAAAAATCCGGTTTGCAGGGACGTGGCGGGGCTGGTTTCCCGGCAGCACGCAAGTGGAGCTTTGTCGCCGCCGAAGAACGCACACCCAAGTACATCATTTGCAATGCGGACGAATCCGAGCCGCTGATCTTCAAAGATCGCGTGCTGATCGACACTAATCCGCATCAAATTTTGGAAGGGATGGCAATTGCGGCATATGCCAGCGGTGCCAGCGAAGGCTGGATCTATATTCGTGGCGAGTATGAGTATCAGGCACGACGCCTGGAGAATGCCATCGCCCAAGCTGAAGAAAAAGGTTGGCTTGGTGAGAATATTCAGGGCAGCGGATTTGATTTCAAAGTTCACGTCCATCGCGGCGCAGGCGCGTATATCTGCGGCGAAGAGACCGCTTTGATCGAATCGCTTGAAGGCAAACGTGGTGAACCCCGTCTACGTCCACCCTTCCCGCCGCAAGCGGGATTTCGTGGGCAGCCGACTTCGGTCAACAATGTGGAGACCTTTGCGAGCGCAGCCGTCATCATGCAGCACGACGCAGACTGGTGGAAATCGCTCTCGGATTACAGCACCCCCGGCACGAAATTGTATATGATTTTGGGACATATTAACAACCCAGGACTTTTTGAAGCGCCCTTCGGCATTACCTTGCGTCAAGCCATCGACGAGTTCGGCGGTGGGATGAAAGAGGGTTCCGAGTTTCAATTTGCATTGATGGGCGGGGCTGCCGGAACGATCGTAGACGGTAGCAAGCTGGATGTCCCGATCAACTTCGCATCCCATCGCAACGGCATCGGTTTGGGGGCGGGCGCATTTCTGGTCGCCGACCAGAGCGTTGACCCCGTCGCATTTTTGCGGGAAGAGTTGCGCTTCTTCGCCTACGAATCTTGCGGAAAATGCACGCCCTGCCGTGTGGGCACACATCGCTCGTTCGAGATTTTGGAACGCATGGCAAGCGGAAATGGCAAAGCCGGTGACAACGCTGAACTGCGGATGCTGGCAAACCACATGACACAGGCATCCTTCTGTGGCTTGGGGCAGTCGGTGGGCATCCCGATAAACTCGGCGATGGAACATTTTTCGGAAGATTTTAAGAGAGCAGAGAACAGAGAAGTGGAAAGTAGAAAGTAACGCTGATAATGGATATCTTTTACGCACAAAAACGAATTAGGCTCTTAAATCTTGCGTTAGCTTTGGGCATTGGCATCGGAGTTTTTTTTCATAGTGTTGTAATTGGTAGCATTAGTTTTCTACTTATCAGTATTTTTATCAGCATAAAGTTTCATCAAAAAATCAGACATAGCTCTGATCAAAGAGATGACTTTGAGTAAGTTCTCACGCAAAGGCGCCAAGGCGCAAAGTTTTTCTTAGCGGCTTTGCGGCTTGGCGTGAAAAAGGTGACGTATGACAATTAACTTCAAACTGAACGGAAAAACCGCAGTTGCCCAGAAAGGGCAAACTATCCTCCAAGCGGCGGCAGAAAACGGGGTGAAAATCCCGACACTCTGCTACCACAAGGATTTGAATCCGACGGGCAGTTGCCGCATCTGCGTGGTGGACGTGAAAGATTCTCGATTCATGCAGGCGGCTTGTACGACACAGGTCTGGGAGGGGATGGAGATCGAGACGCATAACGAGACCGCTCTCCTGTCCCGCAAGAACACACTCGAGATGATGCTCGCCAACCACCCGCAGGACTGCATCACCTGCGAGGCGAACGGCGCTTGCGAATTGCAGGACTTGTCATACGAGTACAAGGTCGAAGTGCCGAGTTGGGGCAGCAAAGGGACACGCTATCCCGTCAACAGCGACCCCAATCCCTTCATCCGTGTGGATATGAACCGCTGTATTTTGTGCGGACGCTGCGTGCAGGCTTGTGCTGAAATTCAGGTGCGGGATGTGTGGGGCTTCGCCGAGCGGGGCTTCGACAAGGTCGTCGTGGCGGGGGCGGACGTGCCCATGCTCGAAGCGGGCTGCGAAAGCTGCGGTCAGTGTGTGGCATATTGTCCGACCGGCGCACTCGAGAATAAGCTCAACTACGGCATCGCACGCGCTAAAGATGTCGAAAAAGTGACCACGACCTGTACCTACTGTGGAGTTGGCTGCCAATTCGACTTCTTGGTCAAAACCGATGCAGTCTCTGAGCGGAGCGTAGCGCAGTCGAAGAGCGGGTCTAACGGAAGCCGTCCTTCGACTACAGGCTCAAGTACTGTCGCCTTCCGCTCAGGAACTAAGCGGATCGTCGGCGTGGAGTCGAACCCGGACGCCCCCGTCAACGGGATGGCGCTCTGCGTAAAGGGTCGCTATGGCTGGGATTTTATCCATCACGAGGAGCGGTTAACGAAACCACTCGTCCGGCGGTATTTGCTTGAAAACGGAAGCAAGCCCAAGGGCGAGCTCGCAGCGGGCACTAATCCACTTTGGGATTGGGTAGAAACTTCCTGGGAGCAGGCACTGGATATCGCCGCCGAGAATCTCGCATCTGCCCGTGACAAACACGGCGCAGACAGCATCGGGATTTTGACATCCGCAAAATGCACCAACGAAGAAAATTATCTGATGAACAAGTTCGCCCGCCAGGTGGTCGGGACGAATAATATTGACCACTGCGCCCGTCTCTGACACTCCAGCACCGTAGCCGGTCTGGCTACTTCAATGGGTTCTGGGGCGATGACCAATTCGATGGACGATATTTCGCAACAGGCGGAAGCGTTCTTCATCATTGGATCGAATACAAGTGAGCAGCATCCCGTTTTCGGGACCATGCTGCGACGGGCTGTCCGTTTTCGTGGGGCAAAGCTGATCGTAGCTGACCCGCGCCGCATCGACATGGTCGATTTTGCGACGCTGCATCTGCGCCATCGCACCGGCACAGATATTCCGCTGGTGAACGGCTTGATCCATATCATTTTGAAAAATGGCTGGGAAGATAAAGCCTTTATCGCCGAGCGCACCGAAAATTTCGACGAGTTCTACGAAACCGTGATGCGTTATACGCCCGAAAAAACCGAAGAGATCACGGGCGTGCCACAGGCGAAACTCTACGAAGCCGCTGAGATCATGGGCAACGCCAAACCGATGGCGGTCATGTGGGCGATGGGCATCACCCAGCATATCACCGGCGTGCATAATGTTTTCAGCCTTGCCAATTTGCAGATGGTGTTGGGCAATATGGGCGTGCCGGGCGGCGGCGTCAACCCGCTGCGTGGACAGAACAACGTCCAGGGCGCCTGCGATCTGGGCGGGCTGCCAAATGTCTATTCCGGCTATCAAAAAGTGACTGACGAAGCCGTGCAGAAAAAGTTTGAGCAGGCCTGGGGCGTGCCGCTCAACCCCACACTCGGCAAAACTGCCACCGAACTGGTGCCCGGCATTCTCGAAGGCAGCACCAGCGCCCTGTATGTGATGGCGGAAAACCCCGTCATGTCGGAGCCTGACACGCACCATGTACGTGAGAGCTTTGAAAATCTCGACTTTATGGTTTTGCAGGAAATCTTCCCCACCGAAACCTCCGTCTACGCCGACGTGCTCCTGCCCGGCACGTCCTTCGCTGAAAAAACCGGCACGATCACGAATACCGAACGGCGCATCCAGATGGTGAACGCCGCCATCCCGCCAATTGGTGACAGCCGTCCAGATTGGCAGATCACCGCCGAATTGGGTAGACGCATGATGGCAAAACGAGTTGTGGATATAGACGCCGCCTACGCTGAATGGCATTACAACTCCCCGGCCGAGGTGATGATCGAAGTCGCTGCCCTGACCCCGATCTATGGCGGCGTGAGTCATACGCGACTTCAATCTGGTGAGCGCATCCAGTGGCCGTGTACCGGCCCCGAGCACCCCGGGACTCCCATCCTGCACGTCGGAAAGTTCTCTCGTGGACTTGGTAAATTCCACGCTGTTGAGCATATCCCGCCCGCCGAGCAAGTGGACGAAGAATATCCCTTCGTAATGAGCACGGGACGAGTGCTCTATCACTGGCACGGCGGCGAAATGACCCGCCGCACGAACGGCTTGAGCAAAGTCTACGGCGATGCGATGATCGAACTCAACCCCGAAGACGCCGAACGCATGGGCGCAACGGACGAGAGCTATATCAACGTCACATCCCGACGTGGCACCATCCAGGCCCAGGCATGGATCACCCAACGAGTCCCGCCCGGCATGGTCTACGCCAACTTCCACTTCCCCGCCTCATCGGCGAATATCCTTACCCAAGCGGTTTTAGACCCAATTGCGAAGATTCCGGAGTATAAGGTTACGGCGGTGAGGGTGGAGAAGGTTAAAGAATAGAAAGTAGAAGAGTAGAGAATAGAAAAAGCCCTTCGAGATTTTGGTCTCGGAGGACTTTTTTGTTTTTTAGGGATTTTCTGTAGTTAGTCGGCGTCCATTGCGCAGCGGAAGCCGATACTACTGTTTGCATCCGAAGGTTGCAATCCAAAACGATTCACAGATCGAATAATACTCTCATCTCTTTTCCATGAACCACCACGCTGCACTCGAAGCGTACCTGTTTCAGGACCTAAAGGGTTTGAGAAAGGCGAGCTAGCATAATATTCAGAGTCATACCAATCATTTATCCATTCCCAAACATTGCCCGCCATATCATAAACACCATAAAAACTCTGCCCTTTTCCATAGCTACTAACAGCGGTCGTGTCACCTGCATTACTGTCATAATTAGCATAAGTAAAATCTAGATCACTACCCCAAGGATAAATCATCTGGCTTTGTGTTTCTTCATTCCAACCAGCGGCTTTCTCCCATTCGGCTTCGCTCGGCAACCTGCGATTAGCCCATTCACAGTAGATATTCGCATCCCACCAAGAAACATAGATTACAGGATAATTATTAAACTGTGAGTTACCATAATAAATGTCATGAGTATATGAACTACTTTGGTTCGGCTCATCACACTCGCCCTCGGTAACACATTGAGCATACATGGCATTCGTTACTTCTGTCTGGTCAATCCAGTAAGCATCTAGATAAACGGTGTGAACTGGTTTTTGATCGTTTTCCCCGTCTTCGCTACCCATTTGAAACTCACCTTCTGGAACATAGACCATAGTCATGCCGTCGATTTCCGAAATCATTGTTGCAACAGGAGTCACAGAATTTCTAGACGAATTTGTAATGCTAGCAAGATAAGCAAGTAGAAAAATCAATGCTACACCACCAAAAAGAAAGGCTGGAAGTTTCCTTTCTTTTTCTTGTTGTTTTATTTCTTTGTACGCAGCAACTTGACGTGATATTTCCTCTTCGGCTTCTCTTTTTAGTTGTTCTTTTTTTTCTATTATTTTACGGTTTTCTTTTTCTAAAGGAGCCTTTTCTTCTGCTTCTCGTTTTTCTTTGGCAATGCGGTCTTGTTCAACTTTTTCAGCAGCTTCACGGGCTTCGTGCTCCTTGCGTTCTCTTTCCATTTGTCCTAGATACTCAAAAAGTTTCTTTTCAACAATTTCTAAATTAGCGCTTGCTTCAATATTTTCAGCATCTAAAACTAAGATTTCCCTAAGCTTATCCTGTGCTAACTCCCAATCTTGTAGACTAATCGCCGTATTTGCTTGATGATGTAACTTATCAATTCGGTCTTGGAATACTTTTTTAGCAGCCGCTATCCTCTTCCGGTCTTCTACAGCTTCCTCTTCTCTAGCAATACGCTCTCGCTCGGCTTTCTGTGCTGCTTCACGAGTTGCCTTTTCTTTACGTTCTTTTTCTGCCTGCTCTTTACGTTTCTTTTCAGTAAGTTCTTCTTTTTGCTGTTCAGCCTTCTCTTTAAGAAGAGCATCAACATCCACGCCAACCTTTTTCGCCCGCATTTTCAAACTACCTAACAAACGCCCATACGCCCACTCTTTACGCTCTTCAGGGAAATGATCTACATAATGCCATGAGCGCAAGCGGCGGGGCAAAGGGCAGTCATTCAAGCGCAAAGGGAGAATAAAAAGCGTGCCTTCAGGTTTATATTCCGCCATATTCAAAACAAAACGCAATTCCTTTTGAATATAACCTTCTTTGCTCACTGAATTATCCGAGAGAAAAACCAGCACCGCATCCGTCTCTTCGACGGCTTTCTCGATCTCTAAATCCCAATCCTGCCCGGGGAAAAGCTTCTCCTCGTCCAGCCACGGGTCGATCCAGCCCTCGGCTTTCAGGCGCGCGTAAATCTCCCGCACGGCAGGTTTATCGTGCGAAGAATGGCAGAGGAAGACTTTTAGTTTGCGGTTTGGGTCAGCGGTCATGATTTAAAAGCTGGAAAGTTTAAGTAACGGTATAGAGTAAAAGGTTTTTTGTAACCTTTAATATAAACATCAACTGAAAGATTAAACTCACCCCAAGCACCTGTTTTTAAAGGAAAATTCTGTTCCTTATCACTTGTTTTACGTTCAGGATTTGGAAATGAAGGGTGTAAATGATAAACAACTTCTTCTATTTCATCTAAAATTTCTTTGCTAAAACTATCCACGATTACATGAACAGGAATTCTCTCAACACCGTCTCTAAAAAGCCTTGGAGCAGCCGTGCTATGCACCAAATAAATTCGCTGCCTATAACTAAGAGGAACCTCATCTTTCGATATTTCTACAACTTTTGGAGGAGTGTAACCTAGACGGATTTGCAAGCTACGGAGAATCTGAGAATATGCTTTATCTTTATCCGAAAAGAAATCGGCGTATTGCCATTGTTGCAGACTACGAGGAACACTACAATCTTCAAGTCTTAGAGGGAGAAGAAAAATAGTACCTTCTGGCTTTTCTTCAGCTTTTCGAATAACAGAACGTATCTCTCTTTGAATATATCCTTCTTTAGTTACTGAACTACCAGAAAGAAAAACGATTGCTGCATCCGTCTCTTCAACAGCTTTCTCGATCTCCAAATCCCAATCCTGCCCGGGGAAAAGCTTCTCCTCATCCAACCACGGGTCGATCCACCCCTCGGTTTTCAGGCGAGCGTAAATCTCCCGCACGGCAGGCTTGTCATGCGAAGAATGGCAGAGAAAGACTTTTAGTTTGCGGGTGGGGTCGGCGGTCATTTTTGTCCCAGTTTAGTGGTTGTGATGAAGGGGATTATACCGTAGTTACCCCTCTGTCCTTTGGACATCTGGTGAAGAAACTGCTTCGCATCCCCCAAATGCGACGATAAAGCCGTCGACATTTAGGGGAGACTCGGCGATAGGCTTATTCCTGTCCCCTATTTTGCTTGCCAAATGGGGGGACGCCCCCGCGAAGCGTGGGGCAGGGGGGCTAAATTCGCATAATTCGCTCAATTCGTGCTATTCGTGATCCAACTTTCGCAACCAAACGTTAAGCATCTCCTCATCCATTCATGCTACAATTTGCCCATGCGCAAGATACTTCTTCTCACATTCGCCGTATTTCTGCTGGCAGCCTGCGCCGCCCCGACTGAAGAACCGCCCGATTGGGGAGACTACAATCCCTTTGGTGAAGGCGGTCAACAAGGCACGGTGCCACTTTCCGAGTTACTGCCGCCTACGCGCGCGGCGGGCACCCCCATCTCCACGCCCACGCAGAACGCGCCGCGCTATGCCCCCGCAGACGAGCAAGGCCCCGGCTTCAAGATCATCCCCGATTCAGAGTTGGTACGCGGTCCCGCCAGCCTGCTGCTGAACATCGATATTTACCTGAAGACCAGAAACGGCTACATCAAAACCTATACCGAAGAAATCGACGGCAAAATCTACAGCGGCATCGAAATTGTTGACCGCATCTCGCACGAATACTCCATCAACCCGCGCCTGTTGCTGGCGTTGATCGAATACCAAAGCGGCTGGGTCACTCAATCCGTTGTGGATGAAGAAGTCTATCCCCTGCGCTTCTACGAAGAATGGCGCGCGGGATTGTATCGACAGTTGATCTGGACAGCCAACGAACTCAATCGCGGCTACTACCTCTGGCGCGCCAACGCCGTCACCGAGTGGACGCTCGTGGATGGAGATGTGGTCGGCATTAACCCGAACATCAACGCCGGGACAGCTGCGCTGCAAAACTACTTTGCGCTGCTCTACACCCGCGATATTTGGGAATACGATGTCAGTGAAGAGGGTTTCTTCGCCACCTATGAAAATCTTTTCGGCTACCCCTTCGACTATGCCATCGAACCCATCGTTCCCCTTGACCTGACCCAGCCCCACTTGACTCTACCCTTCGCTCGCGGCGAAACCTGGTACTTCACCGGCGGTCCGCATGGCGGTTGGGATAATGGCTCCGGCTGGGCTGCGCTCGATTTTGCCGCCCCCGGCGAACTGACCGGCTGCGTCCCTGCCGAGGCTTGGGTACGTTCCGCATCTACGGGTGTGGTCGTCCGCTCGGAGAACGGGGCTGTCGTCGTCGATCTGGACGGGGATGGCTACGAAGAAACGGGCTGGAGTTTGCTCTACATGCACATGGGGACAGACGGACGCGTCAAAAATGGAACCCAGCTACAGGTCGGGGATCGTATCGGTCATCCCTCCTGCGAGGGTGGTTTATCCAATGCCGCCCATCTGCACTTCGCACGCCGTTATAATGGCGAGTGGATTCCCGCTGATGGACGCCTGCCCTTCAATCTCGATGGCTGGATC
>JBNKMO010000208.1:0-8298 GCA_050293165.1 Anaerolineales bacterium
GCCGAGTTTGCCGCTATAATCAGGCCCATCATAACAAAACATCTATGATCCCCTTGCATTATGCAAGACGAGATCGCTTTAAGAACGAAAGAAGAGACCGATATGAAAAAAATTCCCATCCTGCAATTAGCCCCGCAATACCGCGATTATGTTTGGGGAGGCAATCGTCTGCGTCCCGGGCAGTTGACGGCGGAGGCTTGGGTCGTGCATGAAGATAATTTGGTGGTTTCAGGGCAAGAAGCCGGGCAAACGTTGGCGGAACTATCTGTCCAACACGGGCAAGCGCTGCTTGGCAGGCTGCCAACTCAACACACGGGCGACCGCTTCCCATTGCTCATCAAATTGCTCGATTGCGCCGATTGGCTTTCGGTACAGGTGCATCCCAATGATGAGCAGGCCATCCAACTCGAAGGCGAAGGCCATTTTGGCAAAACCGAAGCCTGGCATATTTTGGATGCCGCGCCGGATGCCGAACTGATCGCCGGACTCAAGCCGGATATTTCTGCCGAGCAACTACAGGATGCGATCCGCTCCGGGACCGTGGCTGGGGTGGCGCGCAAAATCAGTGCGAGGCGAGGAGATACACTTTTCATCCGCCCCGGAACGCTACACGCGATTGGTCCCGGTTTATTGATTTATGAGGTGCAACAGACATCTGACCTGACGTACCGTGTTTACGATTGGGATCGCCCAATGAAAGCTGGCAGGGTGCTACATATCGATAAATCGCTGGCTGTCGCTGACCCTAAAGCAGTGGCATCTACTGTTTCGATGCCGGAATTCATCAATGGAGAGCGTCGTGTTGTTGCGACATGCCCGCATTTCACACTTGAAGTCTTGAGCGCCGAAGATGCTTCGTTTGAACTGGATACAAAAGGTGACTCTTTTCATGCGTTGACTGTAATCGCAGGGCAGGCGCTCATTCGTGCGGGCAATCAGTCGCTTGCTCTGAAAGAATATGACACCGCGCTCGTCCCCGCAGAGCAAGGCGAATACGATATCGAATTGATCGGCATAACCCGCTTGTTAAAATCAAGTGTTGCCTGATCCGTTTCAAATATGCCTAGCTGTAAAGACTGCTCGCAAGAGAAGTTCGTGAATGATTTTGTGATAGAGTGGAATAAGGTTATGAACGTGGATCGTTTTGATTTGTAGATTTCAGGTTTTAGACCTTAGATTTTAGAGGACAGCCCTGATGAATTTCATCGGGGCTGTTTTTTATTTTCTCGGTGATATAATTTCAGCGCAGGGTGGTAGGTTTACAAAAAAATCGCCTTTTTCCTGCATAAGGACTACCGACAGGGTTTTATACAGCAAGCATCTCGCTTACACCCCGTCAGGCGTTTTCTTCCAAGAAAAGAAAGTAGAAAACATGAAAGCACGAATGGTAATTGCGCTTCTCTTGACGATCTTGTCTTCTTGCACACCCACGACTACTAGCCTTCCTTCGACCAAAACGCTTGCGCCTAGTTCTCTTACCACTAGAACACCTTCTCCCACATCTACTTTTACATCCACATCTACTACTATCCCAACAACAATCACTCCTATTTTGGAGACGGGCTTACCGCCATCGCCAACCATCACTCCGAACATAACGCAAGAGAAGCAGCAACAAGATATAAAAAACATCATTCAGGCATACTTTGAGCTTCATTATCTTTCACTCAGCATTTCGCCACCCGCCGATATTCAGCAGAATATTTTTGGCGAATTAGTGTCAAGCGGGGATGACGCAAAGGATTTCCTGATTACCGAAACAGCTAAACTGGCTGTCGAGAAAAAATGGAACGAGTTGAATAAACTCAGATATGCCAAATATAAATATTCCTTGAAATATACAGACATCTCGTTTGATGCGACCGCTCAGATAGCTACGGTCTCTCTACACGAGTACTTTGAAATAATCTGTGAAGGTGCAATGGAAAGCAACTCTCAAAACCCATCTGCTTGTGCCATTGGTGAACTTACTCATGAACTTATCTTACACAACGAAGATAACCAATGGAAAATAATTTCTGATACCTACTGGGACTCTTGGTGGCGTCAATTTCGAAAACCAGGATTGTCCCCAAACGAAATATTGCAGAATATAAATGCGAAGATGCAAAAACTAGAGACAATGCCCTCGCCCATCCCCGAGTAACGCAAATCGTTAAAAAAACAAAGAACTGAGCGAGAAATCGCTCAATTCTTTTTATTCCCATAGAACCTAATCGTGGGACACTCTCCAAATACTCACTATCCCTCCAAGATGATTGTACAAACATATATCTTTGATCTCCAACAAACGCCCAACCATCTGATCGAGGGAGTAGCGGTCGTGCAGGATAATCAGCACCGTGCCAATAAAATCTTAGGTTGCTTGCTCCAGATATCCAATCTGGATTTTGGGGATAAAACTACAAAGTGTAGAAAAAAAATAGAAAAAACTTACACTAAACCGTATAATAAAAGCGTAGGTTTAAGTTCCGATCACGGGATTACAGGGAAATATGATGTTAAAGAAAATCTTCAACGACCGTACTGCGGGGTGGATCGCAAAAACGCTGATGATCGTCATCACATCATTTTGGTGTTATTGGAGCGTGGGCGAAATGTATCACGAGGGCTGGTGGGGACCGTTTTATATCCGCCTGCTCTATCTCATCCCCGGCACCGCATTTCTGGCGCTCACACTGGTCGGCATTAAGTGGCCGCGCGTCGGCGGTTGGTTCATCATCGTGCTGGGCGGGATGTTCACGCTCTTCTTTTTGGATATCGAATTTGTCAACGGCAAACTCTCCATTGGGCGGGATTTGGCGGGATTCTTTGTCAGCGGCCCGCTTGTTTTTCTCGGCATCCTGCTGCTCATCGAGGGACGTAACGCGAAACACCGCCGAGCAATGGGCTGGGAACCCAGCCCCGTTTGGTGGAAGCGCAATGGATGGTTGGTTGCTGCAACCCTGCCCCCACTCTTGATCCTGCTCGGGTTTTCGATCCATTATTTGCCAATTGTGCTCACGCGGGTTGATGACGGCGAGCGTGGCGCACGCCTGATCGAAGGCAACGGCGTCACACTCGTCTGGGCGCCTGAAGGTCCCGGCTGGAACTGGCGGCAAGACTTCGGCGGATTCCCATCCTGGGATATGATCGCACTCTACGGCCTACCACCGGTTGGGATGGGCGACAAACCCGGCTATGGCTCGGAGATCGGCGTCTTTGCATCCGCTGAAGATATGCAAAAGTATAATATCTGCCTATATCTCAATGAAGACGGTCTGACGCTCGCAGACGAACCCCAAAACATCTGGCATATGCCCACCGTCGACGAGTACGCCCGCTCACTAATGCGGCATGGCGAGAACGCGGGCTGTCGCTGGCAGGGCGAGAGCAACGCCCAAATGGATTGCGACTTTCTGCCCGATAAGGAAACCCCGCTCTGGGCACCCGATCTTGAACCGATCTATTATTGGGCAGCGGACGAATACAATGAACAGAACGCCTATTTTGTCGCATTCAACGGCTGGGTGAACAACACCTATAAACGCGGCGGCAATCCACGCCATTCTTATCGCTGCGTCAAGGAACCCTGAGGCATGGAAAACATTGTCGTTATACACCCCAACGAAGACGGGTATGGAACACAGAAGGAGAATATTTTCATAGCCCAAGATCAAAACAAAGAAACGCTTGGCGTCTTGCTCATTTATCCCTATTTCGATCATGATATTGAACCAGAACATCCCCACAATCTCCAATTCCATTTTCACGCCATCCCCGGCAAAGAGCTAGGCGATGCGGTGAAAGACGAGTTGCTAAAGCATGCGCTCGAACGTGCCGCAGAAATCAAGCGGGGTGAGATGCAAGCAAAAACACGCGTCTATGCCTGTTATCTCAAAGATCAAGAAGAGGAAATTGACTACTTCCTGCAACGGGGATTCACACATGATGAAGGCATGCTGATCATAGAAAGGCAATTGAGCGCTCCACTCCCTGAAGTCGAAACACCCGCAGAAATCGCTGTGCGTTCATGGAAATTGGAAACTGATGCAGAACAGCAAGAATTCATCACCGCCCATCGCAAAATTTTTCCCCGACATGCGTACAGCCTTGAAAAACTGAACGAATTGAAGGCATACCCAAGTTGGGAAAACTTCACTGCCTTTCAAAATAATGAGATCGCCGGGAATATCATGGTCTTCATCAGCCCTGAAAATAACAAAATCGGCATTATCGAAGATTTATTCGTTCTGCCAGAGTGGCGGCGACAGGGCATTGGCAGATATTTGCTTAATACAGCATTGGCATATCTTCAAAAGAAGGACATTGAACGTGTTCAATTGGAATTATGGAGTGCGAACAAGAACGCCCAACGGCTCTATCAAGAGTTTGGTTTTACTATGACCGACGAGACGGAAATTGCGGTTGGGCGATATATCTAAATGAATGCAATAGACACCATCTATCAACGTCGAAGTATTCGGAAATATATAGAGACGCCGGTTGAGCAGGAAAAGATCGACGTTTTATTAAAGGCTGCCATGGCAGCGCCCACTGCGGCGAATTGCCAACCCTGGGAATTTATTGTCGTCAATGACACAGATAAACTTACAAAAGTGCGGGAAAAATTGGTCTTTGCGCGCTACAAGGCACCGGCTGCAATCATAGTCTGCGGCAATATGAAGCTGGCATTCAAAGGTCTGTCTCAAGAGTTTTGGGTTCAAGATTGCAGCGCAGCAACCGAGAACATCCTGCTGGCAGCTACCAGCTTAGGACTGGGATCAGTGTGGATTGGCATCTACCCCAATAAAACCAATATTAAAGTGGTCAAAAGTATTTTCAATATTCCTACGCATGTGATCCCGCTTAGCCTGGTCTATGTTGGATATTCGGCCGAGGAGAAATCGGCACGTACGAGATACAACGAAAAGCGAATTTACCAACAAGAGTATGATCCTAAACGAAAACATCGCAACAAAGACAAGCCCTTAAAGGGACACTATTGATCGCAGAGTCGCAAATGGTGTCACCTCTTCTTCAAAAAGCAGAGATCGGAAGTTTTCAAACTTCCGATCTCTTTTCTATTTCTGCGCCAAATACTCGCTATAGCCCCCTAAATGCCCTTTCAAATCTCTATCTCTGATCTCCAACAAACGCTCGACCGTCTGGTCAAGGAAATAGCGGTCATGCGAGATAATCAGCACCGTGCCTTCAAAATCTTCGAGAGCGGCTTCGAGCACCTGCGCGGCGGCAATATCGAGGTTGTTGGTCGGCTCATCCAAAAGCAGGAAGTTCGCGCCCGACAGGACAACCAATGCCAATTGCAAGCGGCTGCGCTCGCCGCCTGATAGATTCTTGACCAAACCGCGCGCCTGTTCGTAGGTGAAGAGATATTTCGAGAGCAACGACATGGCTTTGGCTTCGCTCAGATTGCCTGTGAAGCGCACCACATCCAGCAAGGTTTGCTCAAAGTCGAGCGTCTCATGCTCCTGCGCATAATAGCCAACCGTCACACTCGGCCCCAGCTTGATCTCACCCGTATCAGGCATCTCTTCGTCCAAGATCATGCGGATGAGCACCGACTTCCCTGCCCCGTTGGGGCCAATCAAGCCAACGCGTTCCCCGTGCCAGATGGTTTCGTTCAAGCCATCAAAAACACGATGCGCGCCAAAAGCCTTTTTCACACCGTCCAACTCAAGCACCTTATTCGAGCCGCGATAGCCACGCAACTTCAACTCCATTTTGCGGCGGTCGGTGATCGGCTTGTCGATCTTCTCCATTTTGTCGAGACGCTTCTGCATCGACTTGGCCTTGATCGCAAACTTCTCGTTATCGTAAACCTTCGCCCAAATCGCAAAACGCTTGATCGCTTCTTCCAGCCGCCCCACTTCGCGCTGCTGCACCTTGAACAACTCCGCCTGTCGCGCCAGCCGATGCTCCTTATCGAGCGAGTAACTTGAATAATCGCCTTCAAAAACGGTCATTTTTCCATCTTCAAGTTCGGTGATGTGCGTCACGACTGCATCCAGCAGATAGCGGTCATGCGAGACAATGACAACCGTCCCGTCATAGTCGCGGATCAGCTTCTCGAGGTAGACCTTGCCTGGTAAATCAAGATGATTATCGGGTTCATCGAGCAGAAGGACATCGGGATGCAGGAGCAGCAGACGCGCCAACCCGACCAATTTCTTCTGCCCGCCGCTCAACGTGGACAAAGGCTTGCTGAGGTCTCCCAAAGGCAATCCCAGCCCAAGCAGCATCTCTTCGACACGCACCGGATAGGTGTCGCCGCCGAGGGCATCGTACTCTTCGATGAGATGTTGCTGTTTATCGACAGCACGCCCAAGGCGACGTTCGTTGCCGTAGACTTCGGGGTCGCCCAAACTTTCCTCGACCCGTACCAACTCGTCTCGCACGAGCGCGACGCGCGGATTTCCATCCAAAGCGGATTCGAGGGCAGTCTGCGATAGATCTAATTCCGGCGTCTGCGCCAAATATCCGACCGTCACACCGCGTGCAAAAGTCAGCGAGCCGCCCTGTTCGGGGGCATATTCGCCCGTAATGAGCTTGAAAAGAGACGATTTCCCCGCCCCGTTCGCACCGATCAGGCCAAGCTTCTGCCCATGCTGGATTTCCCAACTGAGGTCATCAAAAATATGTGTGGCTCCCAGAACAAGGGAAAGATTTGCAAGTTGAATTTGGATCATTATTTTTTCCTAATTGAAGGTGCGTCGCACCCCTGTGTCGTTTGTGCAACAAAAAACGCCGCAGGGGATGCCTGCGGCGCGAAGAATTTAAAGAGGATATAGCGCTAGTTTCTGCGTACAGGCGTGATTCGAGGAGGTCCAGCGAAGATGGAGCCACGCGGATTGATAAAAAGTGGGGGGTGCCCAAGGCAGAAAGCGTAAAACATGGTCGGTATTTTACCCTAAAAGATAAAAACGCGTAAAAACTGAATAAGAATAAGACCCAAAGCCAAAGCTGCAACAGAAGCAAAGATCGAACGTAAACGGTTTTCTTCGTTGAGCAAGGAAGCATACGCAGCAAATGAAAGCCCCATTGCCGAAAAAAGCGTAATTACGCGCAAGCCGCTTTGTTTGGCATATTGGGCATCGGCGAGAGCAAATTCTTCCCTTGCGTTTGCCGAGTACTCGTCTGCGAGTGCGTACATTTCAGCATAATATTGGCCATCAAACGGGTCGTTACGCTCAATGCTCTCTAGCAAATATGGCGAAAGGTTTGAGTAAAAATATTCAAAAAGTTCATCGTCTTTACCGTCGTAAACACGCACATTATCAAGCAGCGAAGCGTCGAGGATCACAAGTTGCATCGCAAGTCCCTCTTCACGATTGGCATCCGCCAAATGTTGGCGTGCTTTGGCAGTATGCGAGTCTCCTTTTCCACCGTAGTCGGCACCGACATAATTAGCCAGCGTGGCAAGGATACTGAGAGTCGTTACCAATATTCCCAAAACAAGCTGTGAACCTATCTTTTTCATATGTATTCTCCAGATCAAATTATCGTCTTATGGCATAATAACCTTATGCCTAAAACTGAGCTACCCACCCCTTTTAAATTTTCTCAATCATCTTTGCAAGATTATAACGACTGCCCTCGTCGTTTTCAACTGCGCTATATCGAGCAGTTAGCATGGCCTGCCGTCGAGAGCGAGCCAACCCAGGATTACGAAAAACATCAGCAGGAAGGGACGCTTTTCCATCGCATGGTACAGCAGCACATAATCGGCGTGCCAGCTGAGAAGATCGGCAAGCTGGCACAGAGTGATAATCTCAGCCGCTGGTGGGAGGCGTATCAACAACATGCGCCAAACTTTAGTGGTTACACGCTATATCCAGAACACACTTTATCAGCGCCACTAGACGAGCATCGGATCGTGGCAAAATTCGATTTGATCGCCATCAAGCCCGGTGAGAAGGCGATCATCTACGACTGGAAGACTTATCGCAAACGCCCGCGTGACGAGTATCTTGCTACGCGTTGGCAAACACGAATTTACCCCGCCCTGCTAGCGCAGGCAGGACTCCGCTTAAACGGCGGCGAAAAGATTGCGCCCGAAAACATCGAGATGGTCTACTGGTTCGCAAACTTTCCACATGAGCCAGCGATTTTCAAATATAACGACGCCAAGTTCCAACGAGATTGGGATAGCGTCGAAAAGGCGATACAAGAAATCAGTACAGCCAAAGACTTCCCGATGGCAGAGGATGAGCACCCTTGCCGCTTTTGCACCTTCCGCTCGTATTGCGATCGCGGTAAAGAAGCCGGGAATTGGGATGAATTTGAAGGGGAAGCCGA
>JBNKMO010000209.1:0-9590 GCA_050293165.1 Anaerolineales bacterium
CTTCGGCGTTTTACTTTATCCCCTCTTTCACTGAAACAAACGATAGAGTGTCAGCGCAGTAGCAGCCAGGATCAGATAAGGCAAAAACTGATGCACGCGCTCGATGCCCGCCCAAGCGACAGGCGGGAAGCGCTTCAACCCACCCGCGGACTGAGCGCTCAATAATCCACCGGCGATCACCGTAATGGCAAAAAGCGTCACCGTAAAAACAAGCACCGAGATTTGGCTGGCTTCCAGCGCCAAAACTTGCTGCCGATCATAAACGATCTTCACCAACCAGATGCCCAATCCCAAGCCAATCAATTTATGTAAATTAAAAACCGCGCTGTGATAAGGCTGTCCCAATCGGCTGAGCCAAAAACCCGCAAAAAGCAGCGCCACAAAGAGCAATGCCAGATAGACAAAATTGGGTGCATCCAAACTCATTTCTGCTCCTTTTTCTTTGCTTCATATTCGCGAAACTTGCGATAGCGCCGATAAAAACGCCACAACGAGGGCCCGGCAAAAAGCAGCACGATCCCGGCAAGGATGAAGAGCTCTGTCCAGCCAACCGTCCAGACCGGGCGGCAGGCGAGCATTCCCAAAAGAGCAAGAGAAAAGATGAAACGATGCCGAATTTCCATAGCGCGATTCTACCACTCCCGCTTCCAGCCTCTGCTGTATAATTATGGCATCCCGTCAACAGGAGAATCTCATGCGCCAAACCATGCTCACCGATGCGCAAGCCGAATTTTTACGCGAAGAAAAAGAGGGTCTGGCAGATATCCAGGTCGCCCTCAGCAAGCTCGATGTCCCGCGCGAACCGCTCGAAAGTCTCCAAAAAGCGATCCTGCAACTCGACGAACTCTTCCTGATCGTCGTCGCCGGTGAATTCAACGCAGGCAAAAGCGCGCTGCTAAATGCCCTGCTCGGCGAAAAAGTGCTCAAAGAGGGCGCCACCCCGACCACGTCCAAAGTGACGCTTGTCAAATGGGGCGAAAGCATCAGCGAAACCATTCTCGACGAAGGTTTTGCTCTGCAAACCCATCCCCTGCCCATTCTCAAAGAACTCAATATCGTTGATACGCCCGGCACCAACGCCGTCATCCGCCAGCACGAACGCCTGACCAATGACTTCGTGCCGCGCAGCGACCTCGTCCTTTTCGCCACATCCGCTGACCGCCCGCTGACCGAAAGCGAACGCCAATTTCTCGAGCGGATTTTGACCTGGGGCAAAAAAGTCGTCTTTGTACTCAATAAAGTGGATATTTTTGACGATGACACTTCGTTGGATGAAGTGCTGGATTTTGTGCGCAAGCACGCTGCCGCCCTGCTGAACGATACGCCCGTTATTTTTCCTGCTTCCGCTAAATTGGCGCAAAAGGCACAATCCGAGCCTGATCCCATTAAGCGCCAATCCCTGCGTGATGCCAGCCAACTGGATGCTCTCGAGAGCTACATCAGCGCCACCCTCGATGACAGCACGCGTCTTGCGCTCAAGTTCAATAACCCGCTGGGTGTCGCAGAGAAGATCCTTATCCAGGTTGAAAAGACCCTGCAGGCGCAAGCCGAAATCCTGCTGGAAGACCGCACCACCGTCGGCTCTCTCGAAATGACTCTGGCTGCCTACGAACATGAACTCAGCGCCGAACTCACCCCACGCCTCGCCGAAGTGGAAAACATCCTTCACAAACTCGAACATCGTGGTGTCGACTTTTTTGACAACAAATTGCGTCTGACCAATATCAAGGAACTGATGCGCGGCGAAAAGATCCGCGCTGAATTTGAAAAAAACGTTCTCGCCGATATGCCCGCTCAGATCGAAAAACAAGTACAGCGCCTGATCGACTGGCTTGTTCACAAAGACCTGCGTCAATGGCAGGAAGTGATGGGCTACCTGCAACGCCGCCAAGCCGAAAATATCGATCACATCGTCGGGGAAGCCTACGCCCCACGCGATACCCGCCGCCGCGAACTGATCGACAGCGTCGGGCAAACGGTCGAGACCATCGTTGAGACCTACGACCACGACAAAGAAGCCAGTCAACTGGCAGCCGGGGTCGAAGCCGCCGTTGCCCAAACCGCCCTGCTCGAAGCGGGCGCAATCGGCTTGGGCGCGCTCGTCACGCTCGTAATCGTCTCCTCCGCCCTCGACATCACCGGCACCCTCGCTGCCGGGGCGATGGCAATCGTCGGCTTTTTCGTGATCCCCTTCAAACGCAAGCAAGCCAAAGAAGACTTCAAAGAAAAGATGACCTCCCTACGCAACAAATTGACGTCTGCCCTCTCACATCAATTCAACGCCGAAGCAAAGAGCGCGACCAGGCGCCTGAGCGAAGGTGTGGCACCCTATATGCGCTATATCCGCGCCGAAAATGAGCGTCTGGACGAGGCAGAGAAAACCCTCGCCGAACTGAAAAGTAGCCTCGCTACCCTGCGCGCCAAAGCGGAGAAGGTTTTAAAATAGGAATGTCCAAAATCTCCAATTTGTGGCTTGCACGCTAACATCAGGGAGACGGTAGACTCCGTTTATGAAACACAAAAATCCGAGACCATCAAATCTCGGATTTTTCTCTTTAAGCCTCTTCCTGCAAAGAGGCTTGGTACGCCTTCCAGCCCGGACACCAGCCGGTATGCCACTTCCAGAGACGTGCCCCAAATGATTTGGGATTCTGCTCGGCTTTCAGGCGCATTGGGCAAGTTGCGCATTTGGCTTCTTTCTTTTCTTCGGTCATTGTTCATTCTCCTTATCTAGAGATTGGTTCAATCTCACAGATTGAACCAATCTGAATACTCCATCTCTACTTCATAAACGGGATCGACAGTGCATAGTGGATCGGTTCATCTGCCAACGCTCGCATTGCGTTCCTGACTCCCTGCCAGGTGCAGAAGATACCGATCATGATCAGCGGCGCAGGCATACAGATCAGTGCTGCGATGAAAATCGGTGAGTTTTCCCACGCACTTACAGTGGATGCATCCATAAAGATGAGTGCTGCGGGCGCGAGCATCAGGAAGAGCGCTGCGATAATCAGCATCAACGTCGTGGTGATCTGGAAGTTGAGCACCTGGCGCCCCTGTTTGTCAATCTTGTAGGATTGATTTTTCTTCCACGACCAGATCAATAGCGGGATAACGACGATGGAAAGCACACTGCTCAGGTGCAGAGCCGTCAGCCATAAATTCTCATTCGATGTCTGGTCTTGCATAAAGTCGAAGTCGAGGCTGGTGCTCAGACATTGCAGGGTATAAGAACGCGGATCAACTTCTCCGCTTTCGATACGCTGAATGGTACGAGTGCTGACTTCGCATTCTTCAGCGAGCTGCTCCTGGGTGAAACCCTTAAGCTGACGTAATTCGTTGACTTTCAAACCTAAATCGGGTTGGTTCATGAGATTTCTCCTTTCGAAATTCAATTCCCATTCTAGGAATTACGTCAAATAATGACCATGTCGCGAACACGACACTCGCACGACATTCAGGGAAAGTAGGGGCAGACCTGCGTGTCTGCCCTTGTGTCGGGAACGAAAACAGGGCGAACACATAGGTTCGCCCCTACATAGAACTATTTCAACATCGGCATGTTGATATGATGCCGCTTCGCAGCGTTGATGGCGATATCGTAACCCGCATCTGCGTGGCGAACGACACCCATACCGGGATCGGTGGTCAGCACACGTGAAAGGCGCTTTGCGGCCGAATCCGTGCCATCCGCGACGATGACTTGGCCCGCATGCTGGGAGTAGCCCATCCCCACGCCGCCGCCATGATGGAAGGAGACCCAGGTCGCGCCGCCGACAGCGTTGATCAGTGCATTCAGGATCGGCCAATCGGAAACGGCGTCGGAGCCATCGAGCATCGCTTCAGTTTCACGGTTCGGGGACGCAACGGATCCGGAATCGAGATGATCTCGTCCGATGGCGATTGGGGCGGAGACGATGCCTTGTCGCACCAACTCGTTGAATTTCAAACCTGCCATCTCACGCTCACCATAGCCCAGCCAGCAGATGCGCGAGGGCAAACCCTGCACAGGCACTTTTTCCTGCGCCATCTTGATCCAGCGCGCGAGATGCTCGTCTTCGGGGAAGAGTTCGAGAATGGCTTCATCGGTGCGCAGGATGTCTTCATAATCGCCGGAGAGCGCCACCCAGCGGAAGGGACCTTTCCCTTCGCAGAAGAGCGGGCGAATATAAGCCGGTACAAAACCGGGGAAATCGAAGGCGTTTTTAACGCCATAGTCAAAGGCTTGCTGGCGGATGTTGTTGCCATAATCAAAGGTTTCCGCGCCTGCTTTTTGCATGGCAAGCATCGCTTCGACGTGTTTTGCCATCGAAGCACGCGCCATCGCTTTGAATTTTTCGGGGTCGCTTTCGCGCAGCTTGTCAGCTTCTTCGACGGTTACACCTGATGGGATGTAAAAGAGCGCTTCATGTGCCGATGTCTGATCGGTAACCACATCGGGCGTGATGCCGCGCTTCACCATTTCGGGCAGCACATCCGCTGCGTTGCCGACCAATGCGATCGAGAGCGGTTTTTTAGCGGCGACCGCGTCTTTCACCAAATCCATAGCTTCATCAAGGGTATCCACCATCTCGTCCACGTAGCCGATGTCGAGGCGGCGCTTGGCGCGGGCACGGTCAACTTCCACACACAGACCAACCCCTTCGTTCATCGTAATAGATAGGGGTTGGGCGCCGCCCATCCCGCCTAATCCCGCAGTCAATACGAATTTACCAGCCAGCGATCCCCAACCGCGTTGACGGGCGAGCGCGCCGAAGGTCTCATAAGTCCCTTGCAAAATGCCCTGCGTACCGATATAGATCCACGAGCCAGCCGTCATTTGCCCGTACATCATCAGCCCTTTGGCAGCCAGTTCGTCGAAATGCTCCCAGGTCGCCCAGGCAGGGACAAGGTTCGAGTTGGCGATCAGGACGCGCGGCGCGTCGACATGGGATTTAAAAACGGCGACGGGTTTGCCCGATTGCACGAGCAGAGTCTCATCTTCCTCGAGATTTTTGAGCGATTCGAGAATGGCATCAAAACATTCCCAGTTACGGGCGGCTTGCCCGCGCCCACCGTAGACGACCAGCTTTTCGGGAATCTCCGCCACATCGGGCGAGACGTTATGCTGGATCATGCGATAGGCAGCTTCGATGAGCCAGTTTTTGCAGGTTAGTTCGGTTCCAGTTGGGGGATGAACGATTCGGGGTTCAGACATGGATACTCCTTTTATGTAGGCAAGCGTGCGTCGCACCAGCTTCGAGAAGAAAATACCCATCGACAAGTTTAATGCCCGTTGAAAAGCAGATGTTTATCGTGTTGGTGCGACGCACGCTGATACTGAGAACTTTACGCTAAAAGTATTATACGACTATTAAAACTGATTTTGCGAGGAGAGCTTCAGCTCGACGAAGCAATCTTCTGAATTGTGAGACCGCGTCGTCGCAAGTACATGCTCCTCGCGGGATCATATCTTGGGATGGACACGCAGCTTGGCATCTTCTTTACAGCAGAGTACACTTGACGCATGAAAATATTCGTCAGTATGAAAGTGCCGCGCGCGGATGTGGAACTTGCTTCCGTCATCTCAACATTGGATTCGGCAATCCGCACTACGGGACATACGCCCTTCATCGCCACAGATGAAATCGCAAAAGCGGGCGTGACTTCGCCTAATGAATTCATGCCCTTCGTGCGGGAAGAGCTTGCCACCTGCGACCTATTCATCGTCGTCTACCACCCTGAACTACGCGGCGGACTGATCGAAGTCGGCATCGCCTACGAACGCCGCATTCCGATCTGGCTCTGCCACAAACCCAACGAGAAGATTTCTTCATCCATGTTGGGCTGCGCAGATCTGGTGCTGCCGTATAATAATATGAATGATTTGAAAACAAAGATTACCCGCCAATTAAGACAGGAAGCCTGATGAAAGAACATCCTTTTTTCAAACTGTGCGCCAAATTCAGACCAGAGATAAAAGACTTGGAAGGCAATGCCCTACTTCAAGCCTTTGCCGAAGTGGGACAGCTTTTCTATTCCCTGCCAATCAGCCTCGTCACGATCATCTGGCTCGTTCCAGCATTTGACCTATCTGCCTTACAGGAGAATATTATTCTCTCTATTTTCCTGACCATAGGCATGTTGGTCACCAACGACCGCACAGCAACGATCATGATCGAAGTCGAGCCACAAAAGAATGTCATCGCCAACAGTTCCCTCGGCATAATCCTTCTCTGGACGGGACTCTTGATCCTCGGGCCTGTCTTCATGTGGGTCAATCTCGCGGCTGATACCATCTCCGCGCTGATCGATGCCCGTCGTCTCTATCAGCAGGGTCAGAATAATTTTTGGCGGCCTTTCGCGAATTACTCGCAGGGATTCCTACACATTTTTGGGGCACTCCTGGGATTAGCCATCTACCAGGCATTAGGCGGTCAGTACCCGATCTCCACCGTGCAGCCGCTCCAATGGTACCCAGCCCTTCTGGCGATCGTCGCATCGGGGCTCTTTTCTGGGACAATTACCATGCCCAGTTTTATACATCTCAGCAAAGTCATCGGGATGCCGATCTCCCTCAAGGCGCAGTCCAATGTCATCATCACAGTCGCCGTTTCGATACTGGCACAAGCGCCTTTTGCCATCCCGATTGCACTCATTTACGTCCACACTGGTTGGGGACCTTTCATCTTCCTTCTTCTGGGCCTCATCTTGGTCAATTTATTGGCCTACCATCTCAGCGAAACCAATCTGCGCAGCATGCGCCAATCGCGTGAGATGGCGCAGCTTGAAAATCTGGGTGAGGAGATCATTCAAGCCGCGCCAGATGACCTGGCCCTGGCAGAGATGCTTAAAAAGAATATCCTGCCTATGTTCTCCGATGGCCTGGACATCTTTGAAATTCGCATCCTTGGCGAAAGTGAAGACAACTTGCACATCATGCACCCCGCAGAAAGCGCCATGCCCCCAAGGCCCCTTTGGGAGCAACTCTGGGAAAGTACGGAGCATTATTTAATCCTGAAAGAACAGGCCCCGGCAGGCGCAAAATCCGTTTATGGCGATGCGATCATGGTCAAAACCTTCAGCGCCAGCCCTGTTGACGAGGGCGTTACGCCCGCCTGTATTGGCGGCATCTACCTTTTGCGTCATAAAAGCGTTGCCCGCACCACCGATTCGCTCTCAACTGTGCAGGCACTGGCATCCCAGATCGCCTCCGCGCTCTATCGCACCGAAATGTACACCGAAACGCTGGCATCTGAAAAGATGAGTCGTGAACTCGCCATCGCCGGAGAGATCCAGGCCAGCTTTTTGCCTGAGCACGTCCCCCAACTGGATGGCTGGGAACTGGTCGCATCGCTAACGCCCGCCCGCCAAACTTCGGGCGATTTCTACGATTTTATCGAATTTGACGATGGCAAGATCGGCTTCCTCGTCGCGGATGTGGCCGACAAGGGGACGGGCGCAGCGCTCTACATGGCACTCAGCCGCACGCTGATTCGCACCTTCGCGCTCCAATATCGGGAACAGCCCGAAGTCGCGCTGCGGCTTGCCAACGAACGCATTCTCGATGACGCCCGTGCAGACCAATTTGTTACCGTTTTTTATGGCATTCTCGACCCCAAAACGGGATCGCTAACCTACTGCAACGCGGGGCATAATCCGCCCTATATCTTCCGCAAAGATGATCCTGAAAACACTGTCAGAATGATACGCACCGGCATGGCCCTTGGCGTGATGGAAGGCATGGATTGGGCACAAAAAACCGTTCAGCTTGGACCCGGCGATCTACTCATCGCCTATTCTGACGGGATCACCGATGCCCAGAACACAGCGGATGAGCTATTTAGCGAAGAGAGATTGGTTGCCATTTCTCAGCAAAACAAAAGATTACCAGCAGAAGAAAGCCATGAAAAGATTTTGGCAGAGATACAAGCATTCGTCGGCAACGCCCCCCAATTTGACGATATGACCCTGATGGTCATTAAACGAGACAACATAGAGTAGAACGACTGCCAGAGTTGATACTTTTAGTTTGTCACCAAAAGAAATGACACTTGCCCCGTGACATCCCAAGCCAAGCAAGTATAATAGCGGCCATGAGTATCCGCATCGCTATCGATCTGGGTGGAACGCACTTGCGTGCCGCGGCTTATCGCTATGATGACACACGCCCGATCCAACACAAAAAAACGACCACCCGCTCAGTAGACGAACCTATCTTTGAGCGGCTTCTTCGTTTAATTACCGAAGTAACCCCACCCAATGAAGCTGTTGCGGGGATCGGCGTGGCTGTGCCGGGACCAATAGACCCTTCCACAGGCACGATCATCGAAACACCTAATATCCCTTCGATGAACGGCTTCCCACTTGTTGAGCGCCTGACAGAAAAGCTGAATATCCCCGTCTATCTCGGCAACGACGCCAATCTGGCTGCGCTGGGCGAGTGGCGTTATGGCGCTGCACGAGGACACGATCATCTCATTTATCTGACGATCAGCACTGGTGTTGGAGGCGGGGTCATCAGCGGAGGCCATCTGCTCGAGGGGCACGCAGGCTTCGCCGCCGAGTTAGGACACACCATTGTGCTGGCAGACGATAATGCCCCAACCTGTTCCTGCGGGTATAAGGGGCATCTCGAAGCGTTGGCGTCCGGGACGGCGATTGCAAATTACGTCGAAGCGCAACTGAAAGATGAAAAAACGGAATCAAGCCTACGGTCGCGGACGAAGCGCAACGCATTTGCCATCGCTGAAGCTGCCCGCGAGGGCGATCCACTGGCCTTATCCGCTTATGAGCGCGCGGGGCAATATCTTGGCATTGGGGTTGCCAGCTTCCTGCACATCTTCAACCCTTCGATTGTGATTTTGGGTGGGGGTGTCACACAAAGTGGAGATTTGCTCTGGAAGCCTTTTGAAGCTAGTTTGCGGGCACACGTTTTCAACCCCGCTTATTTAGAAAATCTTGTCGTCACACCCGCCGCTCTCGGCGATGATGCCGGTTTGCTTGGAGCACTGGCATTGGTGGACACGAAAACCCATTAGGAGCTTTTAAAACATGTCCAGTTTTCCCGGTACTCATGGGCGCGCGCTGATTGAGCGCGATGCTACTGTCGTTTCGAATTCTTACCCGCGCGCCTTCCCCTTCGTGATGGATCACGGCAAGGGTTCTGAAGTGTGGGATGTAGATGGTAATCGTTTTCTCGATTTTGCAGCAGGGATCGCCGTTGCATCGACAGGGCACAGCCACCCGAAAGTGGTCAAAGCAATTCAAGATCAGGCGGAGAAATTCCTGCACATTTCTTCGGATTTTTATCATGAAGAATGGATCAAGCTGAGCGAAAATCTAGCGAGGATCGCCCCCTTTGAAGAAGATGCCCGCGTATTTTTGACAAATTCCGGAACCGAATCAGTGGAAGCCGCCATCAAACTTGCTCGGTACCACACCGGACGAATGGGGTTTATCGGCTTTCTGGGCGGTTTCCACGGGCGAACGATGGGGGCACTTTCTTTCACCGCCAGTAAAGAAAAATATAAACGCGGCTTCACACCGATGATGAACGGCGTTGTGCATGTCCCCTACCCCGATGGCTATCGTCCGCTTTTGGCGAGCCG
>JBNKMO010000210.1:0-7364 GCA_050293165.1 Anaerolineales bacterium
CTGGAATGTAAATGAAATAAATAGAGAAAAGTTTCAGGTCATCTATGGATATTTTGTTTTGCTTTCAATAAATAAAAACGTCCGAAGTCTTCAAGACTTCGGACGTTTGCTTTTAGCCTATTTTGTTTTTTACTTGGCGTAATCGATTGCGCGGGTTTCGCGGATGACGATCACCTTGATCTGACCGGGGTATTGCATGGTCTCTTCGATCTGTTTGGCGATGTCACGGGCCAATTGCCCTGCGGTGAAGTCATCAATATCTTCGGGGCGCACGATGATGCGCACTTCACGTCCCGCCTGAATGGCGTAGGCGTTCTGGACACCCTTGAAGGAGACAGCCAGTTCTTCAAGCGCGCGGATGCGTTTGATGTAGGCTTCGAGGTCTTCACGGCGAGCACCAGGGCGTGCGCCAGAGATGGCGTCCGCAGCTTCGGCGATGACCGCTTCAACCGATTCCTGATCGACTTCGTGGTGGTGCGAGGCGATCGCATTGACGACTTTTTCGGGCACACCGTAGCGGCGGCAAAATTCCGCGCCGAGCATGGCATGGGTGCCTTCCTGATTATGATCCATTGCTTTACCAACATCGTGCAGGAAACCGCCCATTTTGGCGATTTCAATATCCGCGCCAAGTTCGGCAGCCAAGATGCTGGCTAGCTTGGCAACTTCGACAGCATGGGCAAGTTGGTTCTGTCCGTAGGATGTGCGGAATTTTAGACGTCCCATCATGCGCAGAACTTCAGATTTCAAGCCGCGAACACCGGCATCGTATGCGGCTTGTTCACCGGCTTCTGCCATGATCTTGTCGACGGCTTTGGTCTCTTCTTTGATGATCTTTTCGATGTGCGCGGGGTGGATGCGTCCATCAAGGGTCAGGCGGGTCATGGCACGGCGACCGATCTCGCGGCGTACCGAGTCGAAGCAGGAGATGGTCACGGATTCGGGCGTATCGTCAACGATTACGTCCACACCGGCAGCCTGTTCAAAGGCACGGATGTTGCGTCCGTTGCGTCCCACGATGCGCCCCTTCATATCGTCGTTGGGGAGCGGGACAATCTTGGAGGTCACTTCCGAAACGTGTTCGGAGGCAACGCGCTGGATGGCATCCGCAATGAGCTTACGGGCGCGTTTTTCGCCATCTTCGCGTGCTTCGGCTTCGATCTGGCGCACAATGCGTGCCATGTCGCCGCGAGCATCTTTTTCGACTTCAGCCAGCAATAAGGTGCGGGCCTCATCGGTGGTCATCTGTGAGATCTCTTGCAGTTTTTCGATCTGTTCGTCGTATTTTTTATCGATTTCGTTGGCGCGCCGATCGACTGCGCTTTGGCGTTTATTGAGCGTTTGCTCACGCGTTTCCAGTTTTTCGACGCGAAGATCAAGCTCAGCACGGCGCTTCTGAACTCGGCTTTCGTCTTGATTGAGTTCGTGGCGGCGTTCCTTGAGTTCTTTTTCGGCGTCCTGCATTACTTTCAGGGCGTTGTCGCGTGCCTGAATTTCGATCAGCCGGGCTTGCTCACTGGCGCCTTTGAGTATATCTTCAGCTTTACTTTGATCTTGTTGGCGACGACGTTCGATTTGGAAACGGTGAGCCATATAGCCTACCAGCAATCCCAAAAAGAGTGCCATCACGGGGGTTAAAATTCGTTCCATGTTAATCCTCGTATTTTAGTTATAAAGGTTCGGTGTCATCTTCTGGATGCACTTCATCCCACAGTGGGCGGAGTAGCGGGCCGATGACGCTGTAGGGGAAACCGCGCCTTGCCAGAAAAGCACCTAATTTGCGGCGAAAATCCTGCCATTCCAGATTCGCCAGTTTCTTTGCTTTCTTAATACCTGCCTGATAGGCGAGGCTTTCTTCATCAACGAGTTCATCCAATATCGGTTGGATTTCTTCGTTGTTGATTCCTTTTTGACGGAGTTCAAGCTGCAAGGCTCTTTTTCCGCGTGGTCGAAAGGTGTTGCGATTTTCGATCCATATTTTTGCGAACTCCTGATCGTTTACAAAATTATGCTGTTTGAGACGTTCGATTACTTCCGGGATGAGCGTCTCGGGCACTTTGTATTTGAGCAGGTTCCGCTCTATTTCCTTGATCGAGCGTGGACGATAGCTGAGGTAGTTCAGCGCCCGGATATAGGCCATCTCACGTTCATCTTCCGCTTTTAACGCTTCGATCTTTTTCTCGTCGAGTATCTGCCCAACCTGCAACCAGCCAGCCACAATCCGGGTGAGTCCGAAGGCGAATTCGCCGTCTAAATAAATATTGACTCGTTCCTTATTTTTTCGCTGTACTTTGATCGCAGTAATTTTTGGCATTTAAACAACACAGCCGTAGACCTGTAGAGGGCCACGGCTGTGGGTGTCTGTCCTTCAATATATGCCAAACAACGTTTCTACGTTGTGAACTAGAACGTGTTAGTTATATGGTGATAGAGTTCACCAAGGGTACCGATGTGTTTTTCTGTCTTTTCTTTTTTCGTTCTTTTTTAAATCTTTCCACATCATATCCATCATTACTTTTCTTCTGATGGATTCCCCAGTAAAAAAGGTTGTACCCTGAAAGTTTCCAGAAATTCCGTTTACTTAGCCGTAGCCGCGATATTGGGCGGCGGAAATAGTTATGGTTAACGTTTGTATATTATACATTAAAAAACTCTTAAGTGCTGTGATGAACGAAACTTTGTTTTTTAGCAGGGGTATAACAAGTAGAGTGCGCAGTACTTGCAGGCGTCGCCAAAACATGTGACAAAAGGAACTTTGTCTGGTCTGGCGATTGTGTCATAATCCAACTGCTTACAGAAGTTAGCAATTCTCATTAATCATAGAACCTGAGGAGGTCTTATGAGTAAGTTTACTCGCGAAGAGGCTTTGGAATATCACCGTCTTAAAGGGAAACCTGGGAAGATAGCGATTATTCCGACAAAGCCAATGGATACAGAACGTGAACTGAGTTTGGCATATTCCCCTGGTGTCGCTGTACCTGTGCTTGCGATTGCAGATGATGCAAGTTTAGCTTACGAATACACATCGAAAGGAAATTTGGTCGCTGTGGTCAGCAATGGCACGGCGATTTTGGGCTTGGGGGATCGAGGTCCTTTGGCTTCTAAACCTGTGATGGAGGGGAAAGGCGTCCTCTTTAAAAAATTCGCAGATGTTGACGTTTTCGATATTGAAGTCGACTCGCATGATATTGAAGAGATCATCAAAGTCGTTGCGGCAATTGCGCCGACTTTTGGTGGTATCAACCTTGAAGATATTAAAGCTCCTGAGTGTTTTGAAATCGAAACCCGCTTGAAAGAAATGCTGGATATTCCCGTCTTCCATGATGATCAACATGGTACGGCGATCATCTCCTCCGCAGGTTTGATTAATGCACTGGAAATTGTCGGAAAGAAAATCGACGAAATCAAAGTCGTCGTGAACGGTGCCGGTGCTTCTGCGATTTCATGCAGTAATTTGGCGATCAAACTTGGTGTAAAACCCGAAAACTTGCTGATGCTTGATTCGCGTGGCGTGCTCTATAAAGGGCGCGAAGGCATGAATAAATATAAAGCTCCCTTCGCCGTCGATACCGACCGCCGCACGCTTGCAGATGCGGTGGTTGATGCAGATGTTTTCTATGGTCTTTCTGTTGCCGACGTGCTGACGCAGGATATGGTCAAGACAATGGCAAAAGACCCTATCATCTTTGCGATGGCGAATCCTGATCCTGAGATCAAGCCTGAGTTGGCGAAAGCCGCTCGTCCTGACTGCATTATGGCAACTGGACGCTCGGATTATCCGAATCAAGTCAACAACGTTTTGGGTTTCCCCTTCATCTTCCGTGGCGCTTTGGATGTGCGAGCCAGCGCCATCAACGACGAAATGAAATTGGCCGCCGTGAAGGCTTTGGCAGCTTTAACCAAAGAAGATGTGCCGGATAGTGTCTTACGTGCCTATAACAAAGAAAGTATGAAATTTGGACGCGAATACATCATCCCCGCTGCGCTCGATCCGCGCGTGCTCCTGTGGGAGGCTCCGGCTGTAGCGCAAGCTGCCATGGACACTGGCGTTGCCCGAAAGATCATCGACATTGACGAGTACCGCCAACAACTGGCGTTCCGCCAGGGCAAGGGTGCGCGAGTACGCCACCTTATCATGAATAAAGCTAAATCGGATGGTGGCAAGAATCGCATTGTCTTTGCCGAAGGCGAGGAACAGAAAGTTATCCGCGCGGCAGCTCAAGTTGCAGATGAGAAGATCGGTATCCCGATCTTGTTAGGTGACCCCGAAGAAATTGCCAAAAGTATCGAGACTTTAGCACTTGATTTTTCACCGCAGATCATTGATCCCCGTGAAAATTACCAATTGGATGCCTATGCAGAAGCGTATGCTGAATTACGTCAGCGCAAAGGGATGACCTTACCGATGGCACGCAAGATCGTGCGCCGTTCAAATGTTTTCGCGCCGATGATGGTGAAGATGGGTGATGCAGATGCGGTTGTTTCTGGTTTGACCTATGATTACCCGGATGTGATCCGCCCGGCGTTGGAGATCCATCATACTGCTGAGGGCACTACACGTGCGGCAGGTGTCTATTTGCTGATCGTGGATGACCGTGTTTATCTCTTCACGGATGCGACGGTGAATATTGATCCTAGTGCGGAAGATTTGGCGGAGATCGCTGCGCTTTCGGCAGATTTTGCCAAGCAACTTGAGCTTGATCCGCGTGTGGCGTTCCTTTCGTTCTCGAACTTTGGTTCCACGCCGCACCCGCATTCGAAGAAAGTTGCCAAGGCGGTCGAGTTGGTGAAGAAAAATCGTCCCGACCTGAATGTTGATGGTGAGATGCAAGCCGATACCGCAGTCGTCGCGGATATTGTTGAAAAACGGTATCCGTTTAGTGATGTGAAAGATGCCAATGTGCTGGTCTTCCCATCCCTTGAATCCGCAAATATCGCTTATAAGCTGTTGGCACGTCTTGGTAAAGCCAAGGCGATTGGGCCGATCCTGCTCGGTATGGGCGCGCCCGTGCATGTTTTGCAGACCGGTGATGAAGTGAACGACATCGTTCAGATCGCGGCTGTGGCTGTGATGGATGCGATGAACCGCAAATAGTCTGTCGTTTTGAGAGGCCGGGTATTTTCAAAATACTCGGCCTCTTGTTGTTTAACTTGACTCTCGCTTTTGGCTGGTTATAATAGGCGCATATTGAAATGAACTCGGAGATAAGTAGTTACAGAATCCGTTCAGAGAGCCGCCGGTTGGTGAAAGGTGGTCGGTGCAAGTAGCGAAATCCCCTCCGATTGGTGTTGCCCAGGGAGACTACAAAAGTCTCCTAGACTTTTGTAGTCTAACAACGCCTCGTTACTCTCGCAGGGATGCTTTGATAAACTTAGCATCGTAAGAGAGTCGGGTACGCCCGTTATCGCGTGCTAGAGGCCGTTTTTCACTCCGTGAAAAGTTGGCGAAAGCAGGTGGCACCACGAACGCCCCCTCGTCCTGCTATCGGACAGGGGGCGTATGTTTTAAGGCTCCGCCTTAAAATTGGCAGTTTTGCCGTTTCTGCAAAACTGCGAAGCGAATTGTGCATCAGACGAATGTCTGAAATCCAACTATTCAACAATTCGCCGGAGGTGCAAGATGCTAGATATTCGTTTGATCCGTGAAAACCCCGATGTGGTGCGCCAGGCGCTCGAAAAGCGGCAGGCTGATGCCTCTGTGGTGGACGCATTGATCGTGTTGGATGAACGCCGCCGCACGATTTTGGCAGAAGTAGAGGAACTCAAAGCCGAGCGCAATACTGTTTCCAAAGAGATTGGGCGCATGAAAGATGCGACCGAACGCCAGGCAAAGATCGAGGCGATGCGTGCCGTCGGCGACAAGATCGCCGTGCTGGATAATGAACTGCGTGATGTGGAAACCGATCTGAATGGGACGCTCTCGACGTTGCCAAATATCCCCAGCGAGAAGACTCCCTACGGCGTGGACGAGGGCGAGAACGTTGTCCTTAAGACCGTTGGTAAGATTCCGCAATTTGACTTTGAACCGCAAGCGCACTGGGACCTTGGGCCTGCTCTCGATATAATCGATTTTGAGCGTGGTGTGAAGATCACCGGCTCCCGTTTTTACGTCCTAAGTGGTGCGGGGGCGCGTTTACAGCGTGCGCTGATCGCCTACATGCTCGATTTGCATATCAAGCAGGGCTATACCGAAAAATATACGCCCTTCATGGTTAAGAAAGAAACAGTTTTCGGTGCTGGGCAGTTGCCGAAATTTGCCGACAATCTCTACAAAGATCACGAAGAAGACCTGTATATGGTGCCGACGGCGGAGGTTCCGTTGACCGGTTATCACATGGACGAAATCTTTGAAGAAGCCGAACTGCCGAAGTATTACACCGCCTACACGCCCTGTTTCCGGCGTGAGAAAATGAGTGCGGGACGCGATGTGCGCGGCATCAAACGCGGACATCAATTCGACAAGGTTGAGATGTACATGTACGTCAAGCCCGAAGATTCGGATGCCGCTTTCGAGAAGATGATGGCAGATGCCGAAGAGACCGTTGCCCTGCTGGGATTGCCCTATCGTATCTTGCAACTCTGCACTGGTGATCTTGGCTTCGGCGCAACCATTACCTACGATATCGAAGTCTGGGCGGCGGGCTGCAACGAGTGGCTGGAAGTCTCGTCGGTCTCGAATGTGACTGATTTTCAGGCACGGCGAGCGAATATTCGTTATCGACCTGAAGAGAGTAAGAAGAATCAATTCGTCCATACACTGAATGGGTCGGGCATGGGCTTGCCGCGTGTCATGATCGCCGTCATGGAAAATTACCAGCAAGCCGACGGCTCAATCATCGTGCCGGAAGTGCTCCGTCCGTGGATGGGCGGGATTGAAGTCATTCGACCTGAGTAAGTTTTTTTGGCGTATTTCGTAAAGCGTATTGCGTAATGATTTTGTTGATTGGCGAGCAATACGCAACAAAAAAGAAAATTTATCTCTGCCGTGGTTTATAATCACGGCAGATTTTTTGTTTATGTTGGAGGAAAACTTATGAAGAGAAACCGCGAGTTATTAGAGGGTATTCAACGGAAAGTTGAAGAGCTTCCAATAAAAGACGAAAAAGAACTTGATGCTATCAAAAAGAAAACGAAAATGCTCATCAGAAATATTTTTGGAGATACGAGTGAGTATTTAGCTGATCTTGACGGTATATGGTTTTACCCCCCTATGGGCGAAGATTCGGATAATTATTGGTGGTTATCGGGGCAAGGTAAATTGCTGAATTTACTGAGTACCATGATAGAAGAAATTAATCTCTTCGGGTTAGAAAAAGAGATTGACACAAAAACAGAGCAGAAAACACAAAAAAATGATGTGAAAT
>JBNKMO010000211.1:0-3394 GCA_050293165.1 Anaerolineales bacterium
GGGGAGGGCAGGTGGGGGCTTTGGCTCACCGCCCCCCTCTGGTTCCCCCCCGTTTACGGGGGGAGAACCACGTATACATGGAGAATGATATGAAGATTTTGCCTGAAGTTGCCCTAACCTATGATGATGTTTTGCTCGTCCCGCAGTACTCGGACGTGATCTCGCGCAAGAAACTCTCGACGCGCACCAAATTGACTCCAAAGATCGAACTACAAATCCCGATCGTTTCTGCGAATATGGATACCGTCACCGAAAGCAAGATGGCGATTGCGATGGCGCGCGCAGGCGGGATCGGCATTATTCACCGTTTCATGTCCATCGACGAGCAGGTGCGGCAGGTGATGCGCGTCAAGAAAACTGAAACCTATGTGGTTGAAAACCCGCTCACGCTGCACGACACCGATACCGTGCGCGATGTGCGCCAGGTGGTCGAAGACACCTACACGGGCGGCATTGTAATCATCGACAAGGATGAGCGCGTGGTCGGGATCGTGACGACCCGCGACCTGCTTTTTGAGAAAAATAATGAGCGTCTATTGAGCGACGTGATGACGAAGAAAGTTGTGACTGCGCCGACAGATACAGACCTGGTGAAAGCGGAAGCGATCCTGCACGAGCATCGGATCGAGAAACTCCCGCTGGTCGACGAGAACGGACGCCTGACGGGCTTGATTACCGTTAAAGATATTTTGAAGCTCGAAGAGCATCCGAATGCCACTAAAGATTCGCGTGGACGCCTCGCTGTAGGCGCAGCGATCGGCGTTAAATCGAGCGAGTTGAGACGTGTTGAACGTCTGCTGGATGCGGGCACCGACTGCATTGTGGTCGACATCGCACACGGCGACTCGACACAGGAAGTTGAAATTATTCAAAAAATCCGTAAGGAATTCCCCGATGCGCAGATCATCGGTGGGAACGTGGCAACCGCCGACGGCACACAGCGCCTGATCGACGCGGGCGCGGACGCGGTCAAAGTGGGCGTGGGGCCCGGCTCAATCTGTATCACGCGCATTGTGGCGGGATCGGGCGTCCCGCAGTTGACGGCCGTTATGCAATCCGTGGAAGTCGCGCGCAAGCAGGGCATTCCGATTATCGCCGATGGCGGCATCCGCACATCCGGCGATGTAGCCAAGGCTATAGCCGCAGGTGCATCGACGGTCATGCTTGGCAGCCTGCTGGCTGGCACCGATGAAAGTCCCGGCATTCTCATCACGCGCAAGGGACATCGCTACAAAGTCTCACGCGGGATGGCATCCTTACAGGCGAATGTAGACCGCAAAGCGCGTGAAGGTGAAGGCGATGTTTCGCAAGAAGAAGTTGAAGAATACGTCTCCGAAGGCGTGGATGCCTCTGTCCCCTATCGCGGCTCTGTGCGCGAAATGTTGCATCAGTTGGTGGGTGGCTTGAAATCGGGGATGAGCTACTCAAACGCCCATAGCCTCGATGAATTGCATGAGAAAGCGATCTTCACACGCATGACACCGGTTGGGCTACGAGAGTCGCATCCGCATGATGTGGAGTTGAGTTAGCTAAAGTGGAGCGCGGATTTTGCAGATTTAGCGAATTTTTACAGACCAAAGAAAAATCCGCGTTCTAGCTGAACATAAACAAAACAAAAATCCCCTGCAATTGCAGGGGATTTTGCTTTGGCTCCTCGTCCAGGACTCGAACCTGGAACCTAGCGGTTAACAGCCGCTCGCTCTGCCAATTGAGCTAACGAGGAAGGCGACCGAGATTATATAGGTAAGGGGGCATTGTGTCAAGGAATTTATCTCGGCTTTTGGAGAAATTTGAGAGAAGTTTATGCTTCTTTTACAGGGTTACTTAAAACGCCCAATCCTTCGATATCGACAGTGACTTCATCACCGTCTGTCAAGGCTCCAACCCCGGCGGGTGTACCGGTGAAGATCAGATCACCGGGTTCAAGCGTCATCACCGAGGAGATGAAGGCGATGATCGTGCTGACGCTGAAAACCATATCGCGGGTGGAGGCCATCTGTCGCATTTGGCCGTTGACACGGCAGGTGACAACCGCGTCGGAGGGGTCGAAATCGGTATCAACCCAGGGGCCGAAGGGGGCAAAGGTGTCGAAGCCTTTGCCGCGCGTCCACAAACGGTCAGCACGTTGGAGGTCGCGGGCGGTCACGTCATTCCCGATGGTGTAGCCGAGAACATGATCCTTGGCATCCTCGGTGGTGATATTGCGTCCGCGTTTGCCAATCACAACGACCAACTCGCCTTCATGTTCGACTTGCTGCGATTGGGGCGGCAGGATGATCGCATCGCCGGGGTTGATGATCGTGGAAGGTGGCTTCAGGAAGATAAGCGGCAGTTCGGGGACTTCGGCATTATGCTCTTTGGCGTGCGCTGCATAATTACGTCCAACGCAGATGATCTTGCTGGGTTCGGAGGGGGCGAGCAGCGTCGCTTCTTCGAGGGGCAGGGTTGCATCCAGACGGCGGAATTCGCCGAAGAGATCGCCTTCGATGTCGCCGATCTTCTTTTCGAGTAGCCAGCCGTAGCGGGGAGTTTTGTCTTCGGTTTGGTAGCGTACGAAACGCATGGGGAGTCCTCCAAAAAATAGTCAGGAATTTGGCTGTAGTTTAACACAAAGTCGTGTATAATAGCGGTCGTTCTAGTGAGCAAGGGCGCTTAGCTCAGTTGGTTAGAGCACCTCGTTTACACCGAGGGGGTCGGGGGTTCGAGTCCCTCAGCGCCCACAAAAAAAGCCAGTCCTATGACTGGCTTTTTTCTTATGAGCCTAGAATAGAGAGAACTATCCAATAGAGATTGACTATAAAAAACGCAAAGATGAAAAAAAGATATTGTTCTATCTTTTTTTGAAACTCATTCTCTTTTTCATCATAATATGTTCTTAATCGTTCTTTCCGTACATTATTTGTTTTTATATGACGAGCTAAGTTTTCACCTTCTTGTACCTTCATTTCTAATCTTTGTTGTAATAAGTCTAACTCTTGATAATACTGTTGTAATTTTCTTTGGCTTTCGGCAATGAGTTCTTTAGCCTCTGCCGAGACTATGATTTTTCCTTCAAGCATGTGATTTTCTATTAAAGATAAGGCAATTTCATCTAACAATGATCCTGTTGTCTTGTGATTTCTAACCATCTCATCCAAAAGTGTTTGAATTGCAACTGGCTCTCCTAAGAGTTGCTTCAGCTTTATAAAATGGTTTTCATAGTCGTCATTCATTTCTTTGAAATTTGCTAACTGAACTTCTTCTGTCCAAACGGGCATATATTTTCCCGTATCAAAATCAGAAATTTGGACAGGTATTATCTTTTGCGCCAGTCCATGTGCCATTGAGCCTTCGTGCAAAACCCACTTTGATTTAACGGAATTTGAAGATAATAAAACTATAAACCTTTTTGATT
>JBNKMO010000212.1:0-12436 GCA_050293165.1 Anaerolineales bacterium
CCTACAAGGGGCATCTGAGCGATTTCGTCTTCCAACTGATCGGCGGGCTGCGCTCCGGTATGGGCTACGCTGGTGCGGCATCGCTGGAAGACCTGCGCACCAAAACCCGTATGCGGCGCATCACCAATGCGGGGCTGATCGAAAGCCACCCGCACGACGTCATCATCACCAAAGAAGCGCCAAACTACCAACTCGGACAACGCTAAAAGATGAAAACTTTACATGCCCTTACTTCTTTGGATGGACGTTACGCGGATGCGACCGCGTCTCTGCGTGATTATTTCTCCGAGTTCGCCTTCCTGCTGGATCGAGTGCGGGTCGAACTCGACTATCTGCCTGCTCTTTCCAAAATCGGCTTGGTGCCCCCGCTGAGCGATACCCTTTCCAGCCACCTAAAAGAAGTCACCGCCAACTTCAGCGAAGCAGATGCAGAAACCATTCAGGCTTTCGAGCGCGAAACCCGTCACGACGTCAAAGCCATCGAATACTTTCTGCGTGAAAAAGTCCCCGCCGACCTATTACCTTGGCTACACTTCGGACTAACATCCGAAGATGTCAACAATATCGCCCAAGTGCTGGCACTGCGAGATTCGCGTGATGCAGTCATGCTCCCCGCTTTGGACGCCCTGCTCGAAACCTTGCGAGACTTTGCCATCCGCTATGCTGAATTGCCTATGCTCGCACGCACGCACGGACAGCCCGCCGTCCCGACCACGCTGGGCAAGGAATTTGCCGTCTACTATGCAAGACTAAAAGAGGCCCGTAAGCAGATCGCTGCACATCGTTTTGAAGCCAAATTGACGGGTGCGGTCGGCAATTTCAACGCCCCCCAAGCCGCCTTCCCACAAGTAGACTGGCTCACATTCAGCCAGGATTTTATCCACAGCTACGATCTCGAATCCAATTTACTCACCAACCAGATACTGCCCTACGATAATTGGGTGCGCTATTTCGATGCCCTGCGACTGGCAAACTCCATCCTGATCGACTTTTCGCAGGATATCTGGCGTTATATTAGCGATGGCAATCTCAAGCAAAAGGCGGTAAAAGGCGAAGTCGGCTCTTCGACCATGCCGCAAAAGGTCAATCCCATCGACTTTGAAAATGCCGAGGGCAATTTGGGCGTGGCGAATGCCATGTTCATGCACTACGCCCAAAAGCTAACCGTCTCTCGTTTGCAGCGCGACTTGTCCGATTCGACCGTACGGCGCACTTTTGGGGCGGCGCTGGGGCACACCCTGCTAGCTTGGAAAAACCTGCTGCGAGGTATGGGGCGCATTGCACCGAACGAAGAAAAACTCGAAGCCGAATTGGAGTCTCACTGGGAAGTGGTCAGTGAAGGTGCACAAACTATTCTGCGTGCCGCCGGGCGCAGCGACGCCTACGAATCGCTCAAAGAGCAAACACGCGGCCGCACCTTAACGGAAACAGATTACAAATCCTGGTGCGAAGCAATTGATATTAGCGACGATGTACGAAACCATCTAAAATCCCTGTCACCGCAATCGTATCTGGGATTGGCAGTCCAACTTGTAAAGCTCATCACGAAAGAACAGTAATTCCGCGCATAAGTAACTTACAAGAATTCAAAAAGGGATCGTCTTTTCTACAGACGATCCCTTTTTCTTTTAGTTAATCAAGTTTTTCTTTCAGGCTCCTTCTTTCGAGAAGATTGTAAGGTCTACTTTATTCCAAGGGTAGACCGATGTTCTCTGAAAACTCTGACGGCATGATGCGGCGGAACATAATATCGCTATTGCCATTGCTCTCCTGCAGCCAGGTCATATAGAAGCGTGTGCCGTCGGGGGTCATGCGTAGCTGCGCTTCACCCTGCTGTTCGTCACCTTTTGCCATGTAGTTCCAGCGATAGACAACCTGCCCTCCTAAGAGACCATCGCTTGTAGGGTTGATATACCAGGCATCTTCTGCATAACCTTCGCCTCTATCTGTGCTGAAACTGTAAAACAGATCCGCTGGATAGGGAACATCCTGCTCACCAGTGATGGGGTCTTTCTTTGGATTAGTGCTGGTCCCATAGCTGACATAGAAGACGTTCTTATTTTGTTTGTCCTCTGGATTACCAGTCCACAGGCCAGTTTCCGGATCCTTGATCGTTCCCGGAGGCGCAACGATACGCGGCTCGATTACAGTATATTTGTTATTCGGAAGCTGTGAAAGGTTCCGCATCTGCTCAAATGCCCCAGGCCCATAAGCATTACAGACTTCCTCCTTTTCCTTTGTGATCGGATCGGTAAAGATGTCACAATGGGTCACGCCGTTGCCTACCGGGTCGGTCGTCCATGTCTGACCGCCGTCAAAGGAGCGCCGGACAAAGAAGTCATACTTGTCATTTCCGTTCCGTGCGGCTGCCCAGTTGGGTGTATAGGAGAAGCCCATCACGATGAAGTCGCCACGAATGATACCGCGGTGAGCACGGGCATCATCATAAGGATTGGCAGATGAAGAATCGTGCACGTTATTCGCTGATTGTTGCCACTGCACCACTTTAACCGCACCGTAAGGGTCGTCAACAAGTGGATCACCCTCGGAAGGAGTCATCACCGTTGGGGTGACAGAGCTCATGTTTTGAGCGCCGTCTGCACAGACTTCCTGACCATTCGCCGCCGTTCTCCACTCATCACAGACAAAACTCGTGAATGCATAAGGATTTCCTGATGGAGGAGCGACGACTCGGCGCAGCATTGTGTCTGCCGGACGCCCGCTACCCTCCTCTCCCTCTCGGTAAAGGACAAGCATGACCGTGTTTGAACTGCCTCTCGCACTCTTGCCCTGAATAACAAAGCGCGGGCGACGGGCGTTCTCGTAAGCCAACTGTGGGTTGCCCAAATAATCGAGAAGCAGTTCTCCCGTCGAGGGATCGACCACATAGACAAGGTCACCGTTTTCGTCACGTTCAGGCATGTTCAAAATATCGCCTGCGCTGACAACACTCGGGTTCTGGAAGTCAAAGCTGTGGTAGACGACGTTCTTGCCCACGTCTGGGGACGCTTCATCTCCATAGGGGCCTTCATCAGGTACATGGTTTGGATTGCCAAGACCGACACCTTTGGTTTCCTCGTAGGCAATCATTGCCCAGGCACTCTTCGTGCCGTTTGGCTTGGTGTAGGTTTGCAGGAATACATTCGGGCGCGCCGCGCCAGTATCTCCATCAAGCAGCCTGCCGTCAGCAGTGATACAGACACGCTTCAATACACCTTGGTTGTTGGTAAATTCGTAAAACCCTTCGCACAGCCCGGGAACTTCATAAGCATAGTTATGTGCGCCTACTGAATCATCGTCAGTTGCGGGGATATATGGGTAGCCTTCGTAAGGGTAGTAGGCTTCCAAGGCCGCTTTCCAGGTGCCTCCATTGCTGCCACATTCAGCTTCCTTCGTACCTTCATCCAGTCCGGGGGTGACGGGGATCAGTCGGTCTCGTGGCACCACGTTATTGAAGTGGCAACTTACACAATCCGCATTGGTATAGCCCCCCAGATATTCGTGGGCATCTGCATCCAGTACAAGCAGCGGGATCGGGGCCTTCTGCGTGGGGGCATCCGCACTGTGCGGCTCAAGCCCATAGGGTACATGGCAGTTCGTGCAGTTCATACTTGAAAAATGATCTTCATTGAGCGTAGGTAGCGCATGATAGGTAGCCACTTCTGGCGACTCTTTTTCTACGATCGTTTCGCCACCGTCAAACTTTACACAGCGGGTCAGATTCTCTTCTTCATAAGAGACAGCAGTAACATCCGATGTTGAAAGAATGTTGTCAGTCGGAATGAAGTTGCCATCATCATCCAATACAGGATAGCCATACTCATCCAGCTCGACCTTCATATTGTCGGTGTTAACCGCAGCATTATCGGTGATGCGCACAGGCTGTGCCATCGGCACAAGCGCCTTCGGGCGTCCGACAGCATCAAGGTCATGTTCAGGATCACCGCCGGAAACAAAATTCATATCAATCTGGCTAAAATCAGTCATCGTGATATAGCTATACCAGATGTCAGTCTTATGACTTACGGTAGCACCGCTCCAACCTTCACCAGGCCCAGCACCATCACCAGGGCGCAAACCTTCAGGGTCTTCCTGCCAGGTAATCGCAAACCCAGCGCCATCTGAAGCGCCCATGAATATCTGATTGGCATCGCGACGTCCGGATGTTAGGCGCTCCGGCTTAAACCAGACAATATCGCCAAGCGCTTTGTCTGACCAGAAACCGCCCTGTGTAAGCATTTCTTCAGTCACAATGGTGCCACGCGCAACCCAGACACAGCTGTAGGGGATCTCACCAACTTCTGGGAATCCCAGATCAGTGTAATCAACCGAGCGTTGCGGCCCGCCAATCCCCCAGGTATCCCCTGCGTAATAAGGATCATCATAGGGATAGTCATCTTCCGGGTCGATCGCGTAAGCAGGCTTGCCTCCGTTACAGAACTTACTGGTCCAGGCGACGAGAATATTATTCCCTTTAACCTGGAAGACGGGTTTCTTGGCGTCGCCATAATATGGAGCACCATTTTCCAACGTAAAGGACGAGATGTCGGCCGCGCGCGAGAGGTTCATACGCTTGAAGGTTTTGCCATCATCGCGTGAGACACCGGCGTAGATATCCTCGGCTCCAGTTGGTTCAACACCATCGGTGTAAACCACGACAACGGGTTTGGCTTCTGTCGCTTCGCGAATGAGCACACCGTTTTCATCGTAATATTCAATGGTCACAGCATCACCATTTGCCCTAAGTGCCGGGAACCAGACCCCCATAATATTAAGCTTGGATTTGGAACTGGTCTGTTCCGGTGTCCTGGAGATATTCCGGCGGAACATATTGCTATTCACAGAACGGTTTAAGTTTTCAATAGCATCTTCTGCAGAAACAGATACCAAAGAAACCGTACCCGCACACTGGCTGATTGTGCTCTGAATGATCGCTTCAACCTGAGCATCGTCACCAAAGTTGATGGATGTCAGTCCAAGCGTTTCAATGGATTGCTCGAAGCAGAATGTCACCTCATCAGTGATCGAAATGCCTGACTGCGGCGCAGCATCCGCATCCAAACTTTGCAATAGGCGCGCCATATTAATCACGCGCGGATCGTCAAGATCGGCGTCTTCGTAAATATCTAAGGGAGATATCTTATGTTCAATAAGGGTTGTCCCAAGCCGCACTGACCCAATCGCTAAATAAACGCTTTCACCGGGGAAGTAATCAAAGCCGCCCGAGACATCGGTTTTTCCGTTATAGGTCGGTGTAATGGCGGTCAACCCCTCCACTGGTGAGTCAATAAAATGACCACGTTGTGGGTGTGCCATCTCATAGGTGAACCACCAAGCCCACTGAGAGCCTTCAAATTCATTGGAGCCAAACGCCCAGGCTCCCTCTTCCTGAATAGTTCTGCCAAAATCATCCAACTTGACTACGTCAGCATGGATGGCAATATTTTGGGTACGCATATCTTCCCACGGCTCGCCCCAATTAAAGCCCATATCGTCTTCATAACTGAGTACCAGCTTGGCCCCGTTGATTGGGGTTGCGAACTCCTGTTTATAGGGAAATTGTCCGGGGATGGGATTTCCAGGTTTGTTCGTAGTTACGGGCTCTGTGCCCACGTAGACCTGAATTCCTTTAATGAGCCAGTCACCCTCCACTTGAGTTTGGATGCGTAAATCATAGGGAGTATTCCAAACGCGCACAAATCCGGCAGGATTATCAATATCTCGTCTGGCAATCAGGGGGGTCAGATTAAGCCCCGGGCCCTCGGAGTTTGTCCAGCCCGGGTAATAGACCTCATCCCAGATGTAGCTGGGAATATCATCGACAATATCGAAGCGGTTTGTGTCGTTGGTCACCTTCACGCGTGCGCCTTCTGGATCGGGCAATGGCAAATCAACCGTAAAACTGAAAGGGGCATACCAATCGCCATCTTCCCACGGGCGCACAAACCACTCGTACGTGCCGTTGTTCAGTGCAACCGCAGGATCAAGCGAACAAGTCCCATCCTGGCAGATGACATCAATGCCAACTTCGTACCACTCTAGAATAATGTCATCACCATTGCTGTGAATGACATTCAATTGATATTCGAATGCCCCTTCTGTTTCTTCCCACTGGAAGATGGGCATATTGCTTGAGACTAAATCACCGTCCACAGGGGAAAGTAGAGCGGGATCAAACACGGGATCGGTATCTGCTTCCGTTTCAGGAGCAGGTTCCGGGTCAGGAGCGGCTTCCGGCAAGATCCATCCAGCAAGCGTGCCGTCGTTATCATCATCCCATTGGCTAACAACAGCCCACGATCCAGCAACAAAATCATAGGTTGCCTGACTTTCATCGCTGAAATCAGCAGACCATTTGCCTTCTTTATTGACAGTTACTTCGCGGCTGCCATTACAACCATCTTCCCAGCAACCCCAAGCCTGCAGGGTGCTATCGGGAGGCGCGACACCATCCACAACATCTTTCTTTTCATTGATACCGGTGACAGCCAGCGATGTGACGACATGTGTTTTCGTAGTTATATCGTCTGTCAGCACAATCTCAAATCCAGACTGAATATCAAAAATGTCTTTAAAATCGAAGATCAAGGCTGTATATTCTGAATTATCATCGAGCACGACTGCCGATGTGCTGTAATCGACCGTCTCTTCCGTAGACGGGTCGTTGATCGTCACTGTGACTGTGGAACCCAACGCCCAGTGGTACGTGTAAATCTGGTCTCGGTCAGCATCGACCAAGAAGCCTATTTCAGACGGAATTGTCTCGCCAAAAGGCTGATCCGGACCTTCGTTCAATTCGGTCGCCGTGTCAGCAATCGTTGCCTGGGCCTGCACAATCTGCGCCGGGAGAGACCCGAGCAGGAGCGCAAACGAAGCCAGTATTGAGAGAAATCTATTTGCTTTTTTCATTTTATTCTCCTCGTTCATTACTCATCCAACTTGTTCTAATAAAAAGGGAGGTTAAGATTTAATGCCTGTCTCCTTTCATCTGCATAAAACAACAAATTTTATTTCGTATGTTCGCTTTTAATTTCCATCTCGCTTCGCTTCTTTATGTGAATTTCGCGGCTAATAAAGTCGCAGAGTTCTTGCATTGAACCGGTTGGCTCTCTCTTGCATTGGAAGAGGAAAATCATCTTGCCGTCCAGGTCTATTGCAAGGTGCGCTATATCTGTATTATCTTTTGATGGCGTAAACAGAGGAGCGGAAATATCTTGACCCAATTCGTAAATAACCAGATCGGGCTTGATAGAGAAAACGGTATCCTTTGCCTCATAAACACTGACATTCATCCGTGTAACAACAGACATATTCTGCTTTAACAAGCTTTCTGCGATGCTATCAATGAAGATTGAATTTCCTAACAGAAGCACATGCGGCTTGCTTGTCATACCACTCTCCCAGTGTGTTTTCTCTATATAAAAATTATAGAGATGGCTAAAGGGCATTTCTATTAGCCTCATTCTCATTTGGGCATGATAAAAGAGCCATTTTTAAGCAGGGACAGGATTAGTCCGTTTGAAAAACGGGATTACCCCCAAACATGACACATCCCGAATTTAAGGGAAGTGTCTAAAAAAACAGACCTTCGGTGTAAGCTAAGTTTGAAGAAACAAGCGAAACCGGAGGTCTGTCATGTTAAACGATACGCAAAAAGCAAAAGAAAAGCAAGCCTTATCGAGAGAAGCAGAGCAAAAACTGGTCAGCTTTCTATCTCCCTTGCTCTTCAAGCTTAACAAAGAATTAGATCGCCGCTTGGTAAAGAATTTTCTGGGCTTGGTGATGGCGATCCTGCAACACAGGCACAGAAATCAGGGTCTTGTGCTCAGTGAATTAGGCGGTTTCCTTTTAGGGGCAATGCGTTGTTGTGCGGGTACCAAGCGTATTCATAATTTGCTAAGTTCTTCAAAGTGGGATGGTAGCGAAATAGAAGACTTTCATTGGGCAGAAGCTACAGATCGTGTCTCTTCTCTTCAATCATCAGGCAGGAAAGTTTTGGTGATCTGGGATGAAAGTGTGATAGAGAAATCTGAGAGCCTGCAAGCAGAGCGACTTTGTGCCGTGCGCTCAAGCAAAGCGCTGCGCTTGAAGCGGATCAAGCCAGGTTATTTCAATCCACCCGGCGGTCGCCCTGTTTTCGTTCCTGGTTTTCACTGGCTCAATATCCTTGTGATTGGAGAAAAAGGTTCACCAACCCTTGCTCACATGCGTTGGTGGACAACACGTGGAGAGCACGAAAGCCAAAAACGAGAGGAAGAGAAGGAAGTTTTTGCAGAGATAGATCAACGCTGGGGAAAAGAAGTCATTCATCTTTGGGATCGTGGCTTTGCGGGCAATCCCTGGCTTACACAGGCTTTCCTGCATGGGGCTTGCTTTATCTTGCGCTGGCCAAAGAAGTATCAATTGCTTGACGAGAAAGGCGATTTACGCAAGCCTGGAGAGATCAGCAAAGGGAAACGTTCTTGGGAACACAGGGAACTATGGGATGCACGTCGTCGCTGCCTGCGTAAAACAGGGATCATTGCCTTTCCTGTCTCAGACCCAATTCACAAAGAACCCTTATGGTTGGTTATTGCTCGTAGAAAAGGGCAATCTCCCTGGTATTTGCTCACATCAGAACCTGCTCACACACCAGAATTGGCTTGGAAGATCGTGCTGGCCTACGCACGACGCTGGCAAGTTGAGATGGCTATTCGCTTTACCAAAGCCGAACTGGCTTTTGAAAGCCCCAGAACAACCAAGTGGCAACGACGTTACAAGCTCCTGTTGATCGCAGGACTTGTCTATGCTTTTTTGTTATCCTTTCTCTCTCCCCAATTGGAACCCTTGCGAAAGACCTTGCTCAAAGGCTTTTGCCATAGAACAGGAAAGCGGAGCTGGGATACACCAGCTCCGCTTTATCGTTTAAGACTTGCTTTTAGCTTACTTTGGATGACACACCCGCCCCCTTTCTCTCACTTTTTATGAGATTCGGGATGTGTCATGTTGATGTCGTTTCGCAGCAGAGAAGTTAGTACAAACCTTCACGCTTGGCGTAGATAGCAGCTTCCTGGCGTTTTTCAAGATGCAGTTTTGCCAAAATTTTACGCATATGACTCTTGACGGTATGAATGCTCAAACTCAGCTCTTCTGCGATCTCTTTATTACTTAGCCCGTTTGAGACCAGATCCAACACTTCCTGCTCGCGGGCAGTTAATGAAGTTGAGGTTGTCGCAGAGGTATCAATCGCGTATTTGCTAATTCTTCTGAATTCAGCCAACATGCGGCCTCCCAGCGTACGCGTGATGGCCGCTTCGTTACGCATGGCTCCACGCAGCGACGCGAGCAGTTCACGCGAGCTGACGCTCTTGAGCAAATATCCCTGTGCGCCATTGCGGATGGCTTCAAAGACATTTTCATTCTCATCGTTCACCGTAAGCATGACAATGGTGACATCGGGAAAATCTCTTTTGATACGCTGGGTCGCTTCGAGCCCGTCGCAAACGGGCATGGTAACGTCCATCAAAATCAAGTCAGGGTTGAGTTGTTCGGCTTTAATAATGGCTTCAAGGCCGTCTTCGGCTTCGCCGACCACTTCAAAGTCCACTTGTGTTGCCAGGATATTTGCCAGCCCCTCCCGAAAGAGCAGATGATCGTCCACAAGCAAGACACGTATTTTAGGCATAGCTTTCTCCCTCCATAAAGATGATTGGTTCATAGATAGGTTCAGGCATGGGACGAGAAGCAGCTTCATCGTCCAGTTGGCAATTTAGGGTCACGCGCGTTCCGACATTGGGTCTAGATGCAAGTGCAAAGGTGCATCCCAAACGCTCTGCACGCGCCTGCATAATCTTAATCCCAAAGTGGTTGCTGTCCTTATCCTGCAGATCGCTTACATCAGCGTCGAAACCAACGCCGTCATCTTCCAGCACGATGGTGATGGTTTTGCCCTGTTGTTCACCGTAAACACTGACTCTACTGGCTTTTGCGTGCTTACGGATGTTGACTATTACTTCCTGAAGGATCGGCGTGAGTTGTGCATTCTGCCCGGGCGAAAGGACAAGCGACGCGGGGAAGGCAAAGTCGGCATCAAAGGCGATGTCTCCCTGCTGTGCCCATTCAGCAATCAGGGAATCTAATAACTCTTGCAAAGATTTGCGCGGCTCGGGCATATTTTGAAGGCTGGCAATTGACTTACGCACATCCACAGATGCCTGCTGCACGGTCGCGTGGATATTGTCCAAAGCGCCCAGAAGGTCGTCATTTTGATCAGCAGGCAGTAATTGAGCCATATGGTCTACTTTCAATCCGAGTAAGCTGATTGTCTGAGCCAAACCATCGTGCATATTCGCGGCAATCCGCTGGCGTTCTTCCAGCGTGGCGGCCCATTCCAAGTGTTTGTGCAAATGTGCATTTTCAAGAGCAACTGAGGCACGCGAGACAAAACTTTCGACCAGCTCAATGTCCTTGGAAAGCCAAGGCTTAAGCTTGCTGGGATTCATAATGAAAAGGCTCTCGCTCTTCTTGCCATTATTCCAAAGAGAGATGCCAAGCAGCGAGTAATTGCCCAAAATTTCTTCCCACAAAGGAGGAACACGCATGTCCTGCGTGATGTCTTCGATCACGATAGAAGCAGAGGCATCAGCTAACGCGTCAAATAAGCGCCCTTGTCCGGGGTTTTCTGTTAGCAGATTTACCGTCTCAGGATCAATGCCACTACTTGCTGAACAGGTCAGACGTTGCTCTTTCCTGTTCCACATCAGAACACAGGCAATCTCACACCCTGTCAGTTTTATGGATTGATCGACGATCTCCTTGTTGATCTGTGCCGCATCTAACGTGGCCCCAAGCTTGATACTGGCCTGATGCAGGGTTCTCAGCCCGTTTGCCCACATCTCTGTCTCTTGATATAGATAGGCATTCTCAACTGCCATTCCAATCTGGCTACAAACGGCTGCCAGCAATGCCAAATTGGTTGCATCTAAAGGCGCTACCTTTTCTGACCCGAGCGTGATCGCCCCCACAATTCGATCTTTTGAGATCAAAGGCGCCCCAATTAAGATATGGATATTCTCCTTTTCCGTATACGCCGAAACAAGCTCAGGATGTTGCTCTAATTTTTTGATAACGACGTGTTTTTCTTCAATAGCGATATGCCCTATTTTTTTATAAGGACAGCCTTCCACTGCGCATAAATCAAGATCCTCCTGAGAGAGACGTCCCTGATACGCTCCCAATGCCAACTCCTGACTTTTTCGATCAACAAGAAAAGCCAGCCCAACCTCCATCGAAAGCACTGGCATCACTTTGTCCAACGCAAGCCCCAAAATTGTCGTCAGGTCAAGGGATTTACTTAATGAGCCTGCAAGCGCATTTTGCGCTACCAACATGGCAGTGCGCTCATCCACCAATTCTTCAAGATGATCGCGATATTTATCCAGCTTTTCTTCGGTTTTATTCTTCTCGATCGACATCTCTTTCAGGTACACAAACCCAAAGATGGGGATGGCAAAAAGATGAAAGGTGTTGCTTACCGGGCAAAGGATGTCATGAAATACGTTGTTCGTTGCATAGCTAACCAGACGTAAAAGTTCGCTGAAAAAAAAGAAGCTCAATGCAACTCTAACAACAGACCGCAACCAACCGCGTTCCTTTGCCAGAATGAAAATTGCAACCGCGATCAGAGTGAAAGAAAGGATATGAAAAGCCCGCGATTCCCATGTTGCACTGAACTTAATATCTGGGTTCATGTTAGAGAATCTCGGCCAGGTGATATACGATACAAGTAAAAGCATAACAGTGGCTGATAACCCTGTTAACAGATACCAAAGAGATATTCGCTCATCGTCCAGCGCATATCGAAGAAAGGCTCCGGCAACAACAATTAGGGCAGCTACCTCAAGACCATGTTCCAGAGGATGATAATAAATATCTTCCCCCCCGGAATCTATCCCCCCTGTTATTTGCATCACAATCAAGCTAAACATCATTAGTTCACGTGCTAATGCCAATCCAAATCCCCAAATTAGCAGTTTTTCGCGCGGCAAAGGCTGTTTTCTCTGTCGCGACCAAGCGACAAGCAACAAACCTAGCCAAAACAATCCCGCCAAACCGAATCTCATCAAATTATTTTCGATTGGACCTGGACCGCCAGCAAATTGCTGCATAAATAGTAAAAGGAATTTTCCGGTAGATTCCATTTTATTCTACATCCATCCCCTTGGTAGATACTCCGCACAACTTAATCTAGGAGTGCGAATTATCCTGAACGCTCGCTTACACTTTCTCGCTTATACGAATCATTGTAGCAAAATAAATTACAAACTTCAATCATCTGAACAAACGCGGGACTAATCCCATTCCTTCGATTACGATCTTAAAAATCGCTCTTTTCTCATACCTTGATGATGTACGGGGATGTTGAAGTACATATTTCAACTCTCTATAATTTTAATTG
>JBNKMO010000213.1:0-23626 GCA_050293165.1 Anaerolineales bacterium
GAAGGTCATAGACCTTCGCCTTTTTTAGTTAGTTACTTCGATAACCAGCTTCTCGTAACAGAACATATGAATATCTTTGCGTAATGCCCAGGTGGTATCGTAAGTGCCAGGTTCTTTCAGGGCGCGCATTTTTATTTTGAAATATGCGATTTTGCCTGGTTGTGTGCGTTCATTGAGCGGGAATCTTTTATCCTTCGCAAGTTGTGTGCCCCCTGTATAAGCAATCTTCACTATATCTGGGACCCAAGCTGTGGTGCCGGTATTTTCCACTTCCCATATCCAGAAAAAATCTTGATTGGCTTTCACTTCATAGACACTTTCAGGTGAAAGAGAAATAATATTGCAATCATAAAGCACAGATCCTGATCCGCCGGTTACATTGGTTGCCGTTGGCTCCAGTGTGGATGTTTGCGTAAATATTGGCGTAAAGCTGGGGAGCACGAAGGTTGTCGTTGGTGTGGGCGTGATGGTGCTGGGGCGGCGTGTTGGTGTTGCAGGCAACGGTGTCGGGGTGTTGGGCGGTCGGGCTGCTGCTGTTTGGGCGGAGATAGCAGCATAGGTCGCAGCAACAATCGTTTCTACAGGGACATAGGGTTGCTCCGCTACCGGTGTACAACCTGCAATAAGAAGAGTAAAGATCAAGAAAAGAAGAAAAGGTCGGTGTTTTTTTATCATTTTCATCCACACCCTAAAAAAGAAAACCCTCCTGCGCTAAGCAGGACTATGGCAGGAGGGTTTAGTAGGTCATTTATTTAACGTTAATGGCAATATAAGGCAGACACTCCAGGTTATCAAGGCCGCGAACTTTGAAGGTCATCACATAATGCCCACTTTTTGCTGGTGCCTCAGCCCCAAATGGGCCAAGTTGAACACTTTCCCCGGGTGCAATAGCGGGTAATTCCACTAATGTGTTGCCACCGTTGGTAAAGTCCGTGCCGCCATAATAGTCAAAATCTAATTTTGCGGGCCAAGATTCGGTGCCGCTATTTACCAGAGTAATCTTGATAGCAAAATTATCACCGGCAGCAAAGGTCTCATTTTCTTTCGGACGCAGGCTTCCATTTACAAAGGTGCAGTATTGCTTTGGTGTTGTGTAGATACCACCGCCACTAGCAGGGGCAGAGGTCGCCGTCGGGGCAAGCACGATTGCTGTCACAGTCGGGACGGGTGTCTCGGTTGCTGGGGCGGGGATGGCGGTAAAAGTTGCCGGAGGCAAGGTCGCCGTAGCTGCGGGGGCAGCGGCGGCATTTTGAGTTGCCTGTGCGTCCAGCGCTTTATTCACCGCATCTTCAACCATCTGGGCGGCTTGGGTGGCGTCAATCGTCGCGCCGTCGCTGCCTGTTGCTGGGAGGCAAGCCGAAAGCACGAGTGCAGCCACCAAAATCATCATTACAAAACGGGATTTCTTTAACATAGTTGATACTCCTTTACGAGTTGTCGTCTGATTCTCCGCTGCCGATGCCGAGCGGTTGCCATTTCGCATCGTCTTTCAAACGATGCTGGATGCCGCCACGATCATGGAGCAGGTCAAATCCTTCTGGTTTGATAAACATCTTATCGCCATCGAGCAAGCCAGAGACACCGCGCTGCCCCGGTTCGGGACGTTTGCTCTGGCAATAGGCGCAAGTTTTGGGGTTGTGCGGCGTGTACTCCGTCGGCTCTTCATAGGTGGTGACATAGCCTTCGTAATTGCGCACCACAATCTTATGATCGGAGTAACTGAGCAAATAGTTCGGTTGAAGCGGGATTTTACCACCGCCGCCGGGCGCGTCAACGATGAATTGGGGCACAGCATAACCGGAAGTGTGTCCGCGCAAGGCTTCGATGATTTCGATGCCCTTGCCGACCGGCGTGCGGAAGTGACCGGCGCCCTCGACCAAATCACATTGATAAAGATAGTAGGGACGCACCCGGATTTGAACAAGCTTCTGCACCAAGGCGCGTTGGATGTGGGGACAATCGTTGACTCCTGCCATCAGCACCGACTGGTTGCCGAGCGGAATCCCGGCTTTAGATAGTTTGTCAGTTGCTTCCGCTAACTCTGCCGAAATTTCATTCGGGTGATTGACGTGGATATTGATCCAAAGCGGATGATATTTCTCGAGCATCTCGGTCAGCTCACTGGTGATGCGCATGGGGAGGAAGACCGGTACGCGCGAACCGATCCGCACGATCTCAATATGCGGAATTTCATGGAGTGCTTTCAGAATCTTTTCGAGAATTTTGGGTGCGAGCACCAGCGGGTCACCGCCGGAGAGCAGCACGTCACGGACTTGGGGAGTGCGTTTGAGATACTCGATCTGCATCTCGAATTCGGTCTGCGAGAAGGTTGCGCTTGGGTCCCCGACGATGCGCGAGCGCGTGCAATAGCGACAATAGGTAGCACACTGCGTAGTAACAAGCATCAGCACACGGTCAGGGTAGCGGTGTACCAAGCCGGGCACCGGGGAGTGTTTGTCTTCGGCGAGAGAGTCTTCCATCATCGAGGTGAACGGAACCATCTCAGCAGCTGTGGGGATGACCTGTTGACGGATTGGGTCGTTCGGGTCATCAGGGTCAATTAATGAAATGTAATATGGCGTAATATCGACGCGAAACAAGTTCTGGGCGGAGAGCGCTTTGCGTTCGCTCTCAGTCAGGTTAAGGACTTTCTCGATCTCTTCAACGTTGTTCAGACGATGGCTGAGTTGCCATCGCCAGTTATTCCATTTTTCATCAGGAACATCAGCATAGATCGGGGCACGGCGGGATGTGAATTTAGTCGTCATTTTTTTCTCCTTTGGATTTGCTTCATCAAACAGATCAAAACTTAGTGGGCTGTGGTTTTGTGGGGCGGGTCATGATCCGGACGATAGAAGCCCCCAAAGGTGATGGAATAATTGGCTAACATGCTCGGATTGTAAGAGAAAAAAGTAAGAGGGTCAATAACGGCTTTCTTCATTAAAAAGGAAAACTTTTCTTGTTTTTTTATTAACAAGCCAATTGGTATGATTGACTTGCTTTAGTGGACATGCTATCATCTTTTTGTTCTGTATTATCAGGGAGGCATGGAGATAGGCTTTCCTGTTTTTGCAGTTTTGATAATTGCAGTTATTATCTTTCTTTTTTATTAAGGAGTATTTATTATGAGTATTGAATTTATCTTTCGGTTGATCGGCATGACTGTTTTAGCAATTATAGGGGCGTATTCGGGGGCAGAGCTCAATAAATTCTACGATGGTACATTTTACAGCGTCTTGTTTGCAGCCATGGGAGCTTTGATCGGCTTGATCCTCACTCCTTATCTGACTACGCGCCCGATGCGGGCACTGCGCTCTTTGCTTGGGCGTATCGCTGCCGAAACCCTCTTTGCTGCTTTGACCGGTTTAGTCAGTGGTTTGATTGTTGCCGCCTTGTTGGCGTTTCCCTTATCATTACTCCCCAATATTTTTGGCGATGTCGCCCCTTTCCTGGGAGCCCTCCTCTTTAGCTATTTGGGGGTTTCGATCTTTGTCATGCGCCAAGGCGATATTATGGGCATGCTGACCGCTATTCGGACTGGCGAATCTACCGATACGAGCGAAGGTGGCTCTAACTGGGCGAAGATGAAACGTACTATTCTGCTGGATACGAGCGTCATCATCGACGGGCGTATCGCAGATATTGCCAGCACCGGCTTTTTGCCTGGCACGCTGCTTATTCCACGTTTTGTCTTGAATGAACTGCAATATGTCGCAGATTCGCCGGATGGTTTACGCCGCCAGCGTGGTCGTCGCGGCATGGAAGTACTCTCCAATTTGCAGAAGGACCCGAATGTGATGGTACGCATCAGCGACATTGATGTGGATGGCATCCGAGAAGTAGACAGCAAGCTCGTTGTTCTCGGACGGCAGCTTAAGTGTCCAGTCTTGACCAATGACTACAACCTGAACAAAGTCGCCGAGCTACAGGGCGTTACCGTGCTCAATATCAACGAATTGGCGAACGCTGTCAAATCCGTCGTTCTCCCCGGAGAACTGTTGCGTATCAACGTCATTCAAGAAGGCAAAGAACGAGATCAGGGTGTCGGCTATATGGAAGATGGCACAATGGTCGTTGTTGAAAACGGGCGCGAAGTCATCGGCGAATATACCGATGTATCTGTTACCAAGGTTCTCCAGACCGCTGCCGGGCGCATGATCTTCGCCCGTATTGGCGAAAGCTATCATAACGAAGAGTAGGAGCAAGCACATGTTGCGCCTTTACAATACCCAAACCCGCACCAAAGAAGAATTTAAAACCATCGAAGAGGGTAAAGTCCGCATGTACGTCTGCGGACCGACCGTCTACGATAACGCCCATGTTGGGCACGCCATGTCTGCGCTTGTCTTTGACGTTGTGCGCCGCTACCTGCAATATCGCGGTTACGACGTCAGATTTGCAATGAACTTTACCGATGTCGATGACAAGATCATCGACCGCGCCAACAAAAAAGGCGTTGATCCCTTTGAGCTTGCCGAAGGCTATATCCAAGCCTACAAAGAGCATCTCGACGACTTGAATATCCTGCCTGCCACCGTTAATCCGCGTGCTACCGAGCCGAAGACCATGAAGCAAATCCTCGCCATGATCGAAGGTCTTATCGACAAGGGCTATGCCTACCCCGCCGATGGCGATGTTTATTTCCGCGTCCACAAGGATGAAGATTACGGCAAACTTTCCGGGCGTAATCTCGAAGAAATGCAAATGGGCGCCCGTATTGCTACAGGCGACATCAAAGAGAATGACACCGATTTCGCTGTGTGGAAAGGCGCTAAGGAAGGCGAACCTGCCTGGGAAACCCCCTGGGGCAATGGCCGTCCGGGCTGGCATATCGAGTGCTCCGCCATGTGCCTCCATGAACTCGGCGAAAGCATCGACATCCACGGCGGCGGCAACGACCTGATCTTCCCGCACCACGAAAACGAAATCGCCCAGTCCGAATCATTCACCGGCAAACCCTTCGCCCGCTACTGGATGCACAACGGCATGCTCCAGCTCTCCGGCGAAAAAATGTCCAAATCCATCGGCAACCTCGTTACCATCGAAGACTTTCTCGCCGATCATGAAGGCGATGTCATGCGGATGCTCGTCTTAAACGGGAACTATCGCAGCCCCTTGGCATTTACGGATGAAAGCATCAGCGCTGCCGAAAATGGACTAAAACGGCTCAAATCTGGACTTCGACCTGCTACCGCCAACGCACAAGGTACCAAAACCGAAGCCCTCTACGCTAAAACCACAGCCACACGCGATGCCTTCATCGACGCCATGGATGACGACATCAACACCGCTGGCGCGCTCGGGCATATCTTCGAGTTGGTCCGTCTTATCAACGCATCGCGCGATGCCGGTGCCACTGAAGAGCAGCTCCGCCCCGCCCAAAACACCCTCCGCGAACTGACCGCCGTCCTCGGCTTGGAACTCAAAGAAAAAGAAGGCTCCGGCGACGCCGATAAATTCATCGACCTGCTGCTCGAAGTGCGCAGCGAAGTCCGCGCCCAAAAACTCTGGGCACTCTCCGACCTGATCCGCGACAAACTCGCCGCCCTCGGTGTCACCGTTGAAGACAGCAAAGACGGTTCAAGTTGGCGCTGGGGATAAAGTAAAACAATCGTAGGGGCGGGTCTCAGACCCGCCCCTATTTCTTTGGAAAATCATCATGAAAGAATTCATTTACGGACGTAACCCGGTTTACGAAGCATTGCGCGCCAAACGGCGGCAGTTTTATCAACTCCTGGTCAGCGAGGGGGCGCAGGAGAAAGGTCGCCTTGCAGAGATTATCCAGATGGCGCAGAAGCAGAAAGTCACTGTTTCGCGGGCATCGCGCAAGCGCATGGATAAGATCGCGAGCAATAATCAGGGCGTAGCCCTCGAAGTTAGCAGCTATCCCTATCACGGTGTTGTGGATATTCTCGACCGTGCTGAACAGCGTGGTGAACCGCCTTTTGTGTTATTGCTTGACACCTTGCAAGACCCGCAAAACTTCGGCACGCTCCTACGCACAGCAGAAGTGGTCGGGGTGCATGGCGTGGTTATCCCGTTGGCGCGAACAGCAGAGGTGACCGCTTCTGTAGTGAATGCATCGTCCGGGGCGAGTGAACATTTGTTAATCGCACAAGCGAATCTCGCGCAGGCGATCGGGGCACTGAAAGAAGCCGGGGCCTGGATCATCGGCCTCGAGGGCAGCGAGCAAGCCCAAAGTCCAGGAGCGATCCGCTTAGATGGCGCGGTCGGAATCGTTGTCGGTTCCGAAGGCAAGGGCATGCGTCCGCTGACCCGCAAATCCTGTGATTTATTAATGAAACTACCGATGCAAGGCGAGATCGAATCGCTCAATGCGGCAGTCGCAGGCTCAGTCGCACTGTATTTGGCGTATTTGGCGAGAAATAATTCATAACTTTATCTGGAACCAATGCCCTGCGTTGGTTCCTTGTTGCAACGCAGAGCATTACAACAAGGAGATAAGTAAGTATGGCAAAAGCAACCATCCAATTCCCGCGCGGTTTTTTATGGGGCACGGCAACCGCTGCACATCAGGTAGAAGGAAAAAACACCAATAACAACTGGTATGCTTGGGAAGAGGCGGGGCATACCGAGCATAAATCGGCACTCGCTTGCGATTGGTGGGGCGGACGCTGGAGGGAAGATTTCGACCGTGCCGTCGAGACTGGGCAGAACGCACATCGTTTATCGGTCGAGTGGAGTCGCATCCAGCCCGAACGTGATCGCTGGGATGAGAGCGCCATCGACCGTTACCGCGAAATGTTGCGTGGCTTGCGTGAGCGCAATATGACCGTCATGGTCACCCTGCATCACTTCACCGATCCGCTTTGGTTTATGGAGTTGGGCGGCTGGGAAAGCGACGAAGCCCCGCAACTCTTCGCCGATTTTGTGCGCAAAACTGTTTCGGCGCTTAAGGAATATGCTAACTTGTGGGTCACCATCAATGAGCCAAATGTCTATGCCTATTCGGGCTACTCAGCAGGCGTCTTTCCCCCCGGCAAAAAAGATTTGAATATCGCTTTCAAGGTGATGGTCAATCTCGTGCGCGGGCATGCCTTGGCATATAAAGTGATCCACGAAGTGCAGCGCGAAGCGCGTGTGGGGATGGCACACCAATACCGCTCGATGTTCCCGAAAAACCCACATTCTCCGCTAGATAAATGGGTGGTAAAAACTCAATCGGGAATCTTTAACGACCTTTTCCCAAAAGCGTTAACTGACGGGAAATTAAAATTCCTGTGGAAGCGTGTGGAAGTCCCCGAAGCGGCCGGGACACAGGATTTTATGGGATTAAACTACTACTCACGCGATACAGTCTCGTTTGATTTGAAGATGGCTGGCGAGTTATTTGGTGCCCGTTCTTATCCTGCTGAGGCCGACCTAAGCGAAACAGGCTTTATCGCCAACGAGCCGGATGGCTTCTTCGAAGCCTTGCGCTGGGCCCAGCGCTTTGACAAGGACATCATCATCACCGAAAACGGTGTCGAAGATGCTTCCGATGAGATGCGTCCGCGCTATTTGGCACAGCATATCGAGCAAGTTTGGCGTGCGGTCAATTTTAATTGGCGCGTGAAAGCTTATTTCCACTGGTCGCTGGTTGACAATTTTGAGTGGGAGCGCGGCTGGACACAACGCTTCGGTCTCTGGGAGTTGGACGTGGAAACCCAAAAACGCCGCAAACGTAAATCTGCTGATCTTTATGAAGAGATTTGCAAAACGAATAGCCTTTCGAGCGACATGGTGGAAAAATATTGCCCTGAAGTGAGCGATAAACTCTTCCCAGATTAGGCGACGACATTTTCAACTTTTAGCCCCATTTCTTATATCGAAATGGGGCTTTCTTTAACACTTTAGTGAGTTGAGGGCGTTAGCCCGAAACAGAAAACCACCGGCCATGCGGTGGTCTTGACTGCTAATCGTCAATAAGCGTAACTGCCCAGCCATACGAGCGCACTTTCCACTCGCCATCTTCACGTACCAACACAAATGCCCAGCCGCCATCCTCTTCAAAGCTATCGTCCTCTTCCGAGATGATCCAGTGTGTCGCCACGGAAAGAAAGGCGAGGCCTTCATCCTCGTCCACGCGCAGGTCTTGCACGCTGCCAAAGCTGTGTTTCAGCACAAGATCACTGGGCGGCTCATGCCACGAAATGATCTTCTGCGACCAGCGTTTTACCGCATCTTCTCCTTGGAAAAGATGTGGCGGAAAATTCTCGATGATTACTACGCCTTCTTTGGCAAATGCCGAGAGGAAAGCTTCATCTCCGGTTTCGATAAAACGCGCCACCTTCTCAATTGGGGCGAGCAGGGTAGGGTCAAGATTTTCGGTCATCACATCTCCTTTATCCATTTTTGACGACATCAAATTATACCCAAGTAGAGCACTTGCTAAAACTACAAAAGTCTAAAGACTTTTGTAGTCTGCGCCATAGAATCTCTTGACAAGAATAAATAAACGCTGTATATTATATGCAATTAAATATACAGCGTTTATTTAGAAGGAAGAACCGATGTCACCCAGACCCAAACTAGCAGATCAACACCCCGATCTCGAAAGAGCCATCAAGGATGTTGCCTGGCAGCAGATCAACGAAAACGGCGCCGCATCACTCAGTTTACGCGGCATCGCCCGCGCGCTCGGCATCACTGCACCCGCCATCTACAACTACTTCAGCAACCGCGATGCTCTCGTCACCACGCTGATCGTCGATGCTTATCTCTCTTTAGCGGAATCACAACGACAGGCGCTCGTTCCGTTGGCAGAAGATGACCATCCGCTGCGCTTCCGCGCCCTCGGTTTGGCATATCGCCAATGGGCATTGGAGCATCCTGAGCAGTACAACCTGATCTTCGGCACCCCGCTCCCCAACTACCACGCCCCGATGGAGATCACCGGTCCCGCCGCAGGGCAGAGCATGGCCGCCCTCATCGAAACCATCGACGCTGCCTACCGTGCTGACAGACTCGACACCACCGAACTTTCCCCTGAACTGATGAGCATGGTCACCCCGTGGATCGAGAAACTCGACTACAACGGACATCCTTGCGTCATCTACTACGGGCTGGCAAGCTGGGCGCAAATCCACGGCTTGGTCTCACTGGAGCTTTTCGGGCACTTCGATGTAGTGGAAAACAAAGACGCCGCTGATGCCCTTTTTGTCACCGAGGTCAACGCCACAATAGAACGCATCGGCCTCCATAAATAATTTATTGGTAAGGAGACTGACCATGCAAAAAATCGCCAAAGACGTATATTTAATTCAACTTTTCCCACGCCACGCGGTCAACGCCTATTTGATCAGCGACATATTGATCGATGCTGGAATCCGCTCGTCGGGCAAACGCATTTTGCGCGAGTTGGGCGGCCGAAAACTCAGTGCCCACGCCATCACTCACGCCTACGCAGACCATCAAGGCGCAAGCGCTTTCATCTGCCAGACCTTGGGCGTCCCTTATTGGTGCAGCGAAGGTGACAAAGAAACCGCTGAAAGCGGTGATATCACCAGTTCGTACCCCAACCCCAGTCATCCTATCGCACGTTTTCAGAAGCGCTTTTGGGTTGGTCCCGGCTATCCTGTCGAGCGCGCGCTGAAGGAAGGCGACATAGTCGGCGACTTTGAAGTCATCGAAACCCCGGGACATTCGAAGGGACATATTGCTTTCTGGCGCGAGACCGACCGTGTTTTGATCGCGGGCGATGTGATCAAAAACATGAACTTCGTCACCACGCTGGAACATATTGGCGAACCACCTGCCATCTACACGCTTGACATCGAACAAAATCGTCAATCTATAAAAAAGATCGCTAAACTTGAGCCACACGTTGTCTGTGTTGGGCACGGTCCGCCGCTTTATGATACGGAAAAACTACTTGCCCTTGCTGAGAGCTTCTAAAGGATGGTCTCGATGGAAATTAAAACAAATTGGCCAGAGATCAAGAAAATATTCAAGCGTTCATTTCGCTCATCGCTACATTATGCGATTGCCACGGTAGGAGAAAACGGCGAACCGCATATTACCCCAATTGGCTCGCTGATCTTGGGCAAGCCAGGGCAGGGCATCTATTTTGAAGAGTTCCCACACAAATTGCCGCGCAACCTGCAAACCAACCAAACAGTTTGCGTACTGGCAGTCGATAGCGGGATTGGCTTCTGGCTGCGCTCCTTACTGGGCGGAAAATTCGTCAGTCCGCCCGGTATACGTCTATATGGGGTTGCCGGTGAATTACGCGAAGCAACGGAGAAGGAAATCGAGCTCTGGCAACGGCGTGTACGGCGGGTGCGTTTCACCAAAGGCCACACGATGATGTGGAAAAAGATGCGCATGGTACGCGAGATCACCTTCTCTCGCGCAGAACCCGTGCAAATGGGAGAAATGACAAAAGGCCTATGGCAATAAACATTACCCAACTCGACCATCTTGTCTTAACCATTCAAGACATCGAAGCCACCTGCCATTTTTACGAAAATGTACTCGGCATGGAAGTCATCACCTTTGGTGCGGGGCGGAAAGCACTCCGTTTCGGTAGCCAGAAAATCAACCTGCACCAAGCCGGAAAGGAGTTCGAGCCAAAAGCGCTGCACCCTGTCCCCGGCTCGGAAGACGTATGTTTCCTGACATCCACGCCTTTGAATGAAGTGATCGCGCACTTGCAGGCAACAGACGTGGAGATCATCGAAGGTCCCGTTGAGCGAACGGGTGCGCAATCCAAGCTGCTCTCTGTCTATTTACGAGACCCTGACGGCAATCTTATCGAAATCTCGAACGAAATACACAAAGGATAAAAATGAGCTGCCAAAAAGTAATTCTCAACGAATTTGGCAGCCCGATGTTTTACGGGTTGTTGCCCACGCAGGCGGAATTGAAGGACCCCAAAATGTTTGGGGCACGCTGACCAAGTTGTGACAGCTTAATCTCAATGCAATAGAAGCCAGTTTTTGTCTAATGAAGAAAAGAACCTATATCGAACAGATTGGCAATTAAAAGAGGTGAATAGAAATGGCAAAGCTTAATTTGGTGACCGGCGCAAACGGGCATCTTGGTAATAACCTCGTCCGTGCGCTTTTGGAAAATGGAGAGCAAGTCCGTGCCAGCGTGCGTAACCCGAAGAATACAACCCCATTCGAGGGGCTGGACTGCGAAATTGTGCAGGCTGATCTAATGGACAAGGACTCCCTTCTTCGCGCGCTGGAGGGGGTGCAGACTTTATATCAGGTGGCGGCAGTTTTCAAACATTGGGCACCAAATCCACAGGCGGATATTATCGAGCCGAATCTTCAGGGCACAAGAAATATTCTCGAAGCGGCAGCAAGCCAAGGCGTGGAGCGGATCGTTTATGTCAGCTCGGAAGTTACACTGGATCATAATGTTGTACCTATGGATGAATCTACTTGGCGTTCAGAATTCCATAATAATCCCTATGTGCAGTCAAAAACAGAAGCGGAGCAATTGGCTTGGCAGCTTGCAGAAGACCTTGATCTGGATATGGTCAGTGTTTTGCCAGGGGCAATCCTTGGCCCAAATTGTTTCAATCTGACGCCGACCATGGCTTATCTTCAATATGGTATTAGATGACGGTGTTTTTGTGGATGTGAACTTCCCCTTCACTTTTGTGGATGCGCGCGACGTTGCCGCCGGGATGATCGCTGCCGCAGAGAAAGGTCGGCGCGGTGAACGATATTTGCTCGTTACCGAAGAGCCGGTCCAAACGCAACAAATTATCGAACTCGCGCAGAAGCGCAATCCTGGCCTGAAGATGCCCGCGCGTATGCCAAAATTTGTGCTGCAAGGTTTGTCTTCGACAATGGAATTTGTAAGCAAAATTACAGGGAAGCAGCCTTTACTCCTTCGTAGTCAAATTGAATTGTTTTATGGCGTTGTTGCTCCCAAGAACATATCCAAAGCCCGAACAGAGCTGGGTTTTAACCCTCGCAGTCCAGAGGTCGCTATTCAGCAAACCTTTGATTATTTGAAAAAAAGGAAAATAAAATGAGCTACAAAAAAGTAATTCTGAACAAATTTGGCGGCCCTGAAGTTTTACAGGTCGTAGAAGAAGCAAGCCTCCCTGAACCCGGCGCAGGTGAAGTGCGCGTCAAAATTTTGGCTGCCAGCGCAACTTTTACCGATACGATGGTGCGCAAGGGCATCTATTACGGTTTCAAGGAAGAGCCGCCCCTCTCGCCCGGCTACGACATGGTCGGCGTGGTGGATAAGCTCGGCGCAGGCGTGACGGGCTTCAACGTTGGGCAGATGGTGGCGGATTTGACGGTTTTCGGCGCATATACGGAATATATGCTGAGACCAGCCGATTCGCTCGTACCCGTACCTGATTCCGTCGCACCGGCAGATGCCGTTAGTATGGTTTTATCCTACGTCACCGCCTACCAGATGCTGCATCGCGTGGCAAAAGTAAAGCGTGGGCAGAGCATCCTTGTTCATGGCGCAGGCGGCGCAGTCGGGACGGCGTTGCTGCAACTCGGTAAATTGCTCGATCTGAAGATGTACGGCACGGCATCTGCATCCAAACGAGAATTAGTCGAGAGACTCGGTGCGGTGCATATTGATTACGCCAAAGAAGATTTCGTTGCGCGGATGCAAGCCGAGAGCAAGGTCGATGCGGCTTTTGATGCCATTAGCGGAGAAAATTTCAAACGCTCATTCCAATCCCTGAAAAAAGGCGGCATCCTTGTCCCCTATGGCTTTTACGATAATGCGATGGGAAAAGGCGGCAGCGTACCGATAGAGTTTTTCAGTATTGCGCTGTGGAATATCCTGCCGAATGGCCGTAAAGCTTCTTTCTATTCTATTGGCGATTTGCGGAAGAAAAACCCCGAATGGTTCAAAGAAGATTTGGGCGCACTCTTTGATCTGCTAAAAGTTGGCAAGATCAAACCTGCCATTGAGCGGTACATGAAATTGGAAGATGCCAAAGAAGCACATGAACTCATTGAAGAAGCTGCGGTGAAGGGAAGAATTGTGTTGATGGTGGCAGACGCTTAGTATTCAGCTAGCGTTTCACTATCAAGAAAAGCCTCCGCGTTGCACAACGCGGAGGCTTTTCTTGCAAATCTGCATTAGAATACAGAATAATGCTTGAGAAATTCATCAACTACTTTCAAATTGATTTTTGGGTACTGTGGGGGCTGGCGGCGCAGGGCTTCTTTTTCCTGCGTCTTATCATCCAATGGCTACGCTCGGAAAAAGAGAAAAAGACCGTTGTTCCGCTTAGCTTTTGGTGGTTGGGCATTCTTGGCGCAGTCATGTTACTGATCTATGCCTTGGCGAGAAGAGACCTTGTATTCCTGACCACCTCTATTTTGCAATTGATTATCTACTACAGAAATTTCGCGATCGCCTTGGCAGAACGCAAAACTTCTTCCCCCTAAAAGGAGAGTCCTGTGAGACCAATAATATCCATAGTAATTCCCGCGTTTAATGAAGCCCATGCTATTCTTGATGTGATTGGGAAGATTCAGAGAATTTTAGACCAAGAAAACTTAAAGGCTGAAATCATCATTGTTGACGACGGCTCTACAGATGAAACGGCTGCTATTGTTGCAAAAACAACCTGTCGCTTGATTCGTCATCCTTACAACAAGGGATATGGCGCTTCGCTGAAGACTGGTATTCGCCAAGCAAAGAACGATATTATCCTAATCACAGATGCGGATGGGACCTACCCTCCAGAAGCGATACCGAGGCTGGTAAAAGAGATGGGGCCACATGATATGGTTGTAGGGGCGCGTACCGGAGCATCCGTGCATATCCCCTTGCTTCGACGCCCGGTCAAATGGGTGCTGACAAAATTAGCTAATTACCTTAGCGGCATCTCGATACCGGATTTAAATTCCGGTTTGCGAATTTTTCGTCGTGAAATAGTCTTGCGTTATTTTCGCCTTCTTCCATCAGGTTTTTCGTTTACAACAACAATTACCTTAGCGATGCTCACCAACGACTACAATGTTCTCTATATTCCAATTGATTATCACAAGCGAACAGGAAAATCAAAAATTCAACCGATCCAAGATACGGTCAATTTCTTTTCGCTTGTCTTCCGGATGGTTTTATCGTTCAGACCGTTGCGTGTTTTTGTCCCGCTTCTAGCTTTATTTGGGCTAACCAGCTTTGCAAAAGTATTGTATGACTTCAAAGCCTATGATTTCCATTTAGCAGCATCCACAGTTGTATTACTTACCTTGACCTTTCAACTTGCTGTTCTTGGCCTTATCGCTGACCTGATCGTCTCCCTACACAAAACGGAATAATAGATATGTCCAGAGAAACAAAAGACCAAACCCTCTTCGATGAGATTGCGAAAAAATACATGCGCAAAGATATCGCCCTCTCATCAATGCTGCCAAGAAAAGCGCAATTGGTGACGGCAATTCAGTTTTTTTTAGAGAAAAAAAACACTCTGGGAACTGTTGTTGATATCGGCTGTGGGATTGGCGCTCCGGCCAAATATCTCACGGGGCTTTATGATCGCTATATTGGTATTGATCAATCTGCTGAGATGATCTCTGTTGCGAGGTACTTTAATCGGAAAGAAAAACAGGCTGAATTCATAGCAGACAATATCAAAGGCCCGCAAGTCCCGAAAAAAATAGCGGACATAATTTTATCCATAGGTGCTCTTCACCACATGACCGAACTCGAAAGAGTAATGGAAACGCTCGTAGAGATTGCAAAGCCTAATACCGATCTGCTTATCATTGAACCCCAAAACGCCAATCCCCTTATTCAGGGAATGCGATGGCTGCGCGGAAAGATTGACAAGGGTTATTCTGAAGAGCAGATATTCTTTTCTGAAGCGGAATTGGTAGAACTGCTTACAAATGCCGGGATCATGGATTTGAAAATCAGCTATCAAGGCTATCTCTCAACCCCCTTTGCACAGGTCATCATCCCACCACAATTCCTTACGTACAGACTTTCAAAGACGACCATCCTGATAGACAGGTGGCTTCAGGCTCATCTAAAAGGTGAGTTGCGGAAATTGAGCTTTAATATCATCATCACCGGGAAATTCCCTGCTTCTTCCAAGTAGACTTGACATCAAAAGTTCCCGCCGAGAAATCACGACAGGAACTTTTGATGTTGCTTATGAATATTTATGCTTGGCTTATTACCGTTTGTCTAAAGGGTTTTACCAAAAAACTTAAAATCAGCAAGAGAATTGGCAGGGGGTAAAAATCAAGAAAATAGATCAAAGTACCATGTAGTACCCATTCCCTGCCAGCAAAAAGAAAGAACCAACTTAGCGGAATCCAGACCAATAAGAGAGTGCCCATCCAGGCTTCATTCAGCCCCCTTTCTTTACCAACAGAAAGCAATAAGATGACTGTCAAGAGCATGGCAACATAATTGCTTTTCGCCGAGGTGATACCTGTTAGAGGCATCAAGACAAAAATCAGACCAGCAGCCCAAACGAATATCCTAAAATCTTTGCCAAAAGAGGACGTTGCTACATAGACAATCATTAATAAACTAAAAACAGTTAAGGCCCATGCAATCCCATTCGAGATCGACACGGGCATCCAATAGGACAAGATCGCCCGTGGTGTGCTCGGGTTAGCCATGCCGGTATACGTGGTCAAGTCGTTGATAAACTCAGCAAACCAGCTTGGCAGCAAGATGAAGGAAATACCAAACAGGGTGACTAAAGTCAGAGCAGATGCAGAAATGATCTTCCAGCGCTGTTTTGAGAATGACCACAACCATACCAAGGCGAAGAATAAAATCACCAATTGGGGTTTAATGGTTGAGAGAGCGAGAAAAACACCTCCCCAAATATCTTTTTCCCTATAGATGAAGAAAAGAGCCAGCATGGCAAAAAAGGCTGCCAAGCTGGATGGGTTTCCATCCACAAGGGCTTGGGCAAAGTCAGCCGGAAAGAGGGCGAAGAAGATCAATGCCAATCCCAAAGTTTTCGCTGGTGTGAAATTTACCATCTTCAATACCAGGTAAACAATTCCCAAATGAGCCAGTTCCATGCAGGTCATCCAGATCGAACGAGCAAGCAAGAAGTTTCTTGTCACAGCAACTGGCAGAAAAACCCCCATGGTGTAGTAGGGATAAGAAAAGATTCCCATGGGTTCACCTTCTTGATGGGCACGGCCAAGATGTGCTAACTCCACCTGATATTCTACTTCTGTACTGTAGGGATTATCGTAGCCTTCAAAGACAACCAAACGCGTCGGCAGCCAGCGGTATAAAAAGTCCGCGCCGCCCGGTTCAGCTTTTGCAAAGCGGTAATTGGCCCCAAATAACAGCCCCACAAACACAAGAGCGAGCAGAATACCCGCCAAAAACTCTGTTGTTTTTTTCATTTTGCTCTGCATAAGCTTCTCCATATCTTGAATTCAAGTAATAATTTTACTCGATTCGTTTTATTATAAACACCCAATGACACTCCACTCAACAAGGCACGCGCTTCGTCACTCGCGAACAAATCCTTTTTTGGAGTATGATTAGCACACTTTTCTACTATTTAATTTGGAGGTCCCTATGCAAGACCTGACCCAGGAAATACTCGAATTTATACGGCGCACGTCTACAGATCTGCCTGCGGATGTGGAAGCCAAGCTGCGCGCCTCGTATGCGGATGAAGATGACGGAACCGCTGCGCAGGGTGCGCTTGATACCATTTTACAAAATGTGGAACTGGCGAGAAAGAACTCGACCCCAATCTGCCAGGATACGGGGACACCGCTTTTCTACATCCACTACCCCGAAGGGATGAGCACCCGTAAACTCAAAAAGATGATCCAAAATGCGGTCGTCGAAGCGACCAAATTGAATTATCTGCGTCCGAACTCGGTGAATGCCATCACAGGGAAGAATACAGGCGATAACACCGGCGACGAGCACTACCCCACCATCCATTTTGAAGAAGTTGACGAAGATCAGCCTCTGACCATCGAGTTGATGCTCAAAGGCGGTGGCTGTGAAAATGTCGGTATCCAATATAAGTTACCCAACACTGAAATGGGCGCCGGACGTGACCTGGCCGGGGTGCGGAAAGTTGTTCTCGATGCCGTGCACCAAGCCCAGGGCAAAGGGTGTGCTCCAGGCGTTCTCGGTGTGGCTATCGGTGGCGATCGCGGAGCATCCTATTTGGCATCGAAAGAAACCTTGCTACGTAAAGTTGGCGACGAGAACGCCAATCCCGAACTGGATGCGATGGAAAAACAGATCACCGAGGAATCCAATCAGATGGGCATCGGCCCGATGGGCTTTGGCGGCAAAACCACCGTGCTAGACACGAAGATCAAAGGTCTGCATCGTTTGCCTGCCAGCTATTTTGTCTCGGTCTCGTATATGTGCTGGGCATACCGTCGCCGCAAGATGACGGTAAGTGGCAACGAAGTAAATTACGAATAAATGGGTAAGGGCGAACGGCCGTTCGCCCCTACAGGAGAAATAAAATGAAAAAATTAACCATCCCCATCAGTGATGAAGCCATCCGCGAGTTGAAAGTTGGCGAACCCGTGCTGCTCTCCGGCGTGATGATGACCGGGCGCGATGCCGTCCACAAATGGATGAACGACCGTTTTATTGCCAAAAAAGTAGATCCGAGCGAAGATGATCTGGCGGTTTATGAAGCCATCAAGCCCATTCTCGATGGCGGCATTATTTATCATTGCGGCCCCGTTGTTTCGGGCGTGGAAACGGGCGACTATAAATTTATTGCTGCAGGTCCAACCACTTCCATCCGCGAAGAACCCTATCAGGCCGATGTGATGAAACTCTTCAATCTCAAGGGCGTGATTGGTAAAGGTGGCATGGCCGCAAAAACGCTCAAAGGCTGTCAGGATACACCTGCGGTCTACTTCCATGCGATTGGCGGCGCGGCATCCTTGATCGCCCAGCGTGTAGAAAAAGTACTCGGTGTCCACAAACTCGATTTCGGCGTCCCCGAAGCGATGTGGGTGATTGATGTAAAAGATTTCCCCGTTGTGGTGACTATGGATAGTCACGGTGGTAGTCAGCACGCGGTTGTGGAAGAAAAATCGCAGGAAGTGTTAACGGGCTTGCTTGAAAAAGCATAGAAACTCAAAAATAAATACGGAATCCCGCCCGTGATCCTGCGGATTGTCTCTGATAAACAAAGTGATCTGTAGTTCTGGGATAACTCTCCAACTTTCTCGCTTTTTTGAGATAGATATGCAGCCTAAGTTATGGTAAAATCGCTTCGCTCGGAGGGATGGCCGAGTGGACGAAGGCGCCTGTCTTGAAAACAGGTTGAGTGCAAGCTCACGTGGGTTCGAATCCCACTCCCTCCGCTCCTTTAGTCCATCCGAGCGATTAACAACTGAATTGGGGAGGTGCCAGAGTGGCTGATTGGGCTCGCCTGCTAAGTGAGTGTCGGGGTTAACTCGACCGCGGGTTCGAATCCCGCCCTCCCCGCCATAAGAAAAACGCGTTCCGTATGGAACGCGTTTTTTGTTTTTATGCCGTCCGTCGCATCAGCCTTTTGCTTATTCTGAATCACTACTCTGCATATTATAAAACGCCACTTTTCGCGCCGGCGGCAACTGCTGCCGCACGCGAATCAACATTCAGCTTCTGAAAAATATGGCTGAGATGTGCCTTGACGGTGCGCTCTGTGATACCAAACTTGTAAGCGATCTCTTTGTTCCGTGCGCCGTCGGCAACCATTTTTAGCACTTCAATTTCGCGTTCTGAGAGGGGACTCTCAACAGTTTTTTCATCGTCCTGATGGTCAAGTGCCCTTAGTAATATTTCGGGTTTGAGGAGTGTCTCACCGCGTGCTGCGGCCTGGATGGTGTTGATAAGCGTTTCCCTGTCCGTGTCTTTGAGCAAGTAGCCACGCGCCCCAGCCTTCAAGCCGCGTAGCAGCAAATCGTTCTCTTTGTAGGTTGTCAATATAACGATAGCAAGTTTAGGGTGCGTGCGTCTCAGCGTTTCTATCGCGGTAATCCCGTCCATTACCGGCATTTGTAAATCCATCAGCACCACATCCGGGAGATGAGCATCCACTTGCGTGAGCGCGTCTTCCCCGTTTGAGGCTTCGGCGACCAGTTCAAATTCAGGAACGGTGTCACAGATCAGGCGTAATCCATCACGGATAATAATATGGTCGTCAACGATCAAAATTCGAATGCTCATGCGCCTTCTCCTTGGTCCAAAGAAAAAAGAAACTCAACTGTCGTGCCTTCATTGGGAGAGCTGATTAGCTTGTATTGGCTATTTAGTAATTGGGCGCGCTCCTGGAAACCTTGCAAACCAAAATGCCCATACTCTCGGATTTCTTCCGGGTCAAAACCAATTCCGTCATCTTTGATGCGCAGCATAAGCGTTTTCTCGCTTTGGACAATCGAGACGCTCGCGACTTCAGCCTGTGCGTGTTTCTGGATATTGGTCAATGCTTCGTGCAATACTCGCCGCGCATGATGCTGGATATTTTGTGGGAGTTTCTTTCCATTCTCTAGCTGAATATCCAATTCGCACTTTGTTTTTTCTGTAGTATGAAACTCCGCTATCACTCTCTCAACTGTCTTTTTGAAATCGGTATCCTCATTACGCAAATCCTCGATCGCTGCACGCGACTCGCTGAGCGTATTACGAGCACGGTCTAAGGCTTGCCGGAGAACATTATCGGCTTTTTCATATTCTTCCTGTTTCTGATAAGCCTTAAGTGCTTCCAATTGCAAGATCAAACCTGCTACTCCCTGCGCAAGGGTGTCGTGCAATTCACGTGCCATGCGTTCACGCTCCGCTTGCAGCGTAAGAGCTTCATTGCGAATGGCGTATGAAGAAAGCTGCTGGTTGGCGTCTCGAAGGTCTGATGCAAGCGTTTGTGCCTGCTCGTTACTCTCCAATTGTTTGTGAAAAAGAACCATGAAAACGATCAATATGATCATGGTAGAAATCGTAGGAGAAGACCAATTCTGAAGAGTTTCTACGCCGCCTATCAGGATATAGCTCAAGGGGGACAATATAAGGAAGGCGACCACACTAAACCATGAAAGCCGAGCAGTGCCAAATAAGCCGATCGTTTCCCCAATCATGGCGGCAAAGATTGCCAACACCAATTCCGGTGCTCCAGAAATCAGAACGGCTAAAAGGCTCAAGATACCCTGTGTCAGGAGATAAGCAATGGTTAGACGCCTACTATCAATACACAGAAAACTGAGCCAATGTAAAACGATATGTAGCAAGATGATTGCTATAAAGGCGGCGAGTTGGAAAGGTTTTTTTAAGAAGGGAGAATTGTAAATAACGAGAATACTTACCGTTCCAAGAATAAAGGTAAGGACAATATAAAAGGAACGCCCATCGCCCATTTTTTCCTTTTGTTCCATCGTTGGGTCAGAAATAATCTGCCAAATATTTTTGAGATGATTTGTTATAGATGCCATAGTTTTTCTATTTTACCCTTTCTATGAATCTTGCCCATTGTACAAAGGGACATTGTCCAGTGGGACACACAAAAAGAACTTAACGGACGATGCGCACAGAAGCATGGAAGGCTACACTAGGCACATATCAAATCTAGCCAATACAGGAGCTAAAAATGACCACAAAAACTTCAAATAACTCAAATTTTATTCGTACTCTCATCGGCCTTGCACTCTCTGTACTCAGTGGCCTAATGCTTACAGCATCCTTCGCCCCCTACAATATGTGGGCGCTCATTTTCATCGCCTTTTTGCCTTTACTCATTGCTCAGTATCGTGTGATGCCCGCAAAGTTGTCCAGCCTGGCCTCCGCTGTATTCATCGGCACCTGGCTCTACCTATATTTCGGACCATCCTTCTTTGTGGGTGGCCTTATGCTCGCTTTACCTTTGATCGGCTTCCTCTTGAACTTGATAACCGAAAAAGGTTTGCGAAAATTCCACGAAGACACCAACTACCGCTGGTTCATTCTCAATGGTGTTACAGCTTGGGTAGGATTTGAGATCCTTCGTACCTTCATCCCGGGAATTGCCACGTGGGGCTTTGTCAACTACACCCTCTGGGAGCAAACCTGGCTTATCCAACCCGTTGCCATCTTCAGCATTTACGGGTTGAGTCTATTGATCATGTTCATCAATTACGGTTTAGGACAAGCTGCTTTGGGATTATTTGACCGCCGTTTCCAATTGGACAATGTTCCCAGCATTTCCCCGCAGTCAACCCGACGCTGGCTGATCGGCATCGGCGCCGCGTCCGTGATTTGGACTGGGCTCAGTCTCGTGATGTATTTCTCGGCCCCAACAGATCAGGAAACCGTGCGTGTTGCAGCCGTCCAGCCTGGGATTACAGAAGTCGCCTTCCAAAACCCCGACATGGATCATCAGGAACGTTACGATATATTCGAAGAAAAAACGCTTGAAGCCGCCGCACAAGGTGCAGAGATCATCGTCTGGTCAGAATTATTCCTGCCCTTCGACCCACAAGAAGAATTCACAGCAGAACTTCAAGCCCTGGCTGCTGAAACTGGTGCCTACCTGGTGCTCCCTTATGGCGTCTTTGAAGAAGACGGCCTCCGCAACGAAAGCATTATCCTAAACCCCAACGGAGAATTCTCAGAACTCTACGCCAAAGCACACCCGGTCTTGTTCGCAGGTGAACCTTATGGTCTGAACGTCGGCACCTTCCCTGTATATGACAGCGAAATCGGCAAACTCGGCACAATCATTTGCTACGACGGCAACTACACTGATGTAACCCGCAAGTTGGCCGCTCAAGGCGCACAGATCATCGCAGCCCCAGCGAGTGATTGGGAAGGCATCGCCGAAAAGCAGAATATCCATCTTGTTTTTCGCGCCATCGAAAGTAGAGCCTCGATTGTCAATGCTGAAAAAGCCTTCGACTCGGTCATCGTTGATCCTTACGGACGGATACTTGAAGAAACCGTATCCATCGAACCCAAAGAAGCCATCCTCGTTGCCGATGTCCCCCTCGGCTCAGCCGATAGCATCTACATCCAATTCGGTGATCTGCCTGGCTGGCTTGCCCTCGCAGGAATGGCCTTCTTCACCTTCTTTTCCGGAAAATTGGCAGAGAAAGCAAAGGCCTAGCTTCTACTATGCGGCTGATTGTGCTGGGCAATCAGCCGCATAATTCTTAAATTTCTCCGTTCTGCTAAACGCCCGGCATAAAACATGTCGGACGTTTTCACTTTTTAAGTGTGCTATTCGAAAATGCAGGCAGTCAAACATCAGTAGGGCAATCGCATCTAAATTATTTTGCCCCAAAATATGCTGAAACAGCCAAATCCAAGCGCCCGTGTGGAACAAGTCCCTGCTTCAGGGCATGAAAAGCAGATAAATCTGGCTCAGTTTTCAGCCCGAAGAGCTTCCATGTAATGAGGAAGCGTCTTTAGCCCGCCCGAAAACTCAGAAAACAAGCAGGTTTTGAATTAGATGCGATTGCCCTACAAACATCAGAGCTTCTAAGATTTTTCTTGAAGGCTGATGTACAATATAAAGTGCATATTGGCTAATACAAGGAGAATCGCATGTTCGCCCATTTGAAATACCGCACACAGATTTCCTTACTTGTAGGTACGCTAATCTTTATCTTTGCTTGCACATTAGGAGGGACAAGCACACAACCGCAACCGGCATTTGATGCCACCAAAGCTTCTCTTGAATTGGAAGCTACAGCAATGGTTTTGCAGCTAACTCAGTCGGCAATGAATAACCAGCCCGCGCAAGCAGCCCCAACAGTTGCTCCCCCTGTTGCTGCCGAACCGACCACAGCCCCTCCCCCCACCACAGCGCCCACAACAACATCGAATATGCCCGATTTCGATACCTGGATGAAATCGGCCAGTGTCTTGGTCTTTGAAGATATTTCATCAGACTATAACGTATATCGCTATGTTCCAATCGCGTTGAGTGGCATGGGGCTGAGCTACGTAGATGAAGCCGATGCCCTTGGTCGCTTCAAAGATCAATTGCTATCGAATGGCCCCGGTGGACAAGGCTGGGATCTGATCATCGCCGCAAAGGAACTGCGTACCGAATTGCAGGGCGAGTTCTACGAGTACCTAAACGATGCCCTCAACAACGGCAGTTCAGTTATCCTTGAAGAGTGGTCGATGGATTCACTTGCTGGCGGTAAGCTCAGTCTGCTAACTGGAACCTGTGGTGTCGACTTCGACCGCGACTGGGCCGGCAACGACATCGAAGATACTGTCATCTATGCAGTGAATGGTAGCCACCGTGCTCACCACTTTCCAAACGAGGGGCTCTCGCTGACCAATGTGACCGGCTATTGGCTGGGGAGTGATCTTGGCGACCGGATGCGTTTGGCACCCGGTAGCAGCGCCACCCCGCTCTGGAGCCTATACGGAAAATCGAACAACACCGACATCGTCGCCGTCTCCTGTGTCGATGACCGCTTTATTATCCAAACCTATTCTACTCACAGTTACGCTCAGAGCCGCATTGTGCCCGTCTGGCAAAACTACATTTACAGCACTCTGCGGGCGCGGTATGATTATCTGGCTGCACAACAGTAGAAAGACTGATTACATTTCCGGTTGACTTGAAAAAAGTTCTCAAGAAAGAAGAAAGAGGAAAAATATTTGCTCTTTCTTCGATATTTTTAATTTTCTAACCTTTTAACAGGAGATATAAATGACCTTCACCCAAACCAAATGGAGT
>JBNKMO010000214.1:0-9101 GCA_050293165.1 Anaerolineales bacterium
GAAATTATGGCACTGATTAGCGTAAAAGACATCGCCCAGCACGATGGCGAAGAAGTCACCGTTCAGGGTTGGGTTTACAAACGCACAGGCAAGGGCAAGCTCGCCTTTTTGCTCGTGCGTGACGGCTCAGGATTTGTGCAATGCGTTGCCTTCAAAGGCGATTTGGACGAGGAACTTTTCGACACGATCAGCAGGATTCCGCAGGAATCATCGGTTGTGATCACCGGAAAAGTGCGCAAGGACGACCGTGCCCCGGGCTTGCCCGGCGGCTACGAACTGGGGATCAGCGCCTTTAGCGTAGTACAAGCCGCCGCCGACGATTATCCGATGGCGTTAAAGGAACATGGTGTCGACTTTGCGCTGGATAACCGCCACCTGTGGCTACGAATGCCCAGCCAATGGGCAATTTTGCGCGTGCGTGCGACGGTCGTCTCCGCCATCCGTGAATGGCTCGATGACCAAGGCTTCACCCTGATGGACACTCCTATCCTGACCCCTGCCGCCGCCGAAGGGACAACGACTCTCTTCGAGACCGAATACTTCGACGAAGGCAAAGCCTATCTCGCCCAAACGGGACAACTCTACAACGAAGCCAATATCTTCTCCTTTGGCAAAGTCTACTGCTTTGGTCCCACCTTCCGTGCTGAAAAATCCAAAACTCGCCGTCACCTAACCGAGTTCTGGATGGTCGAACCCGAAGCCGCTTTCGTTGACCTTGACGAATTGATGGAGATCGAAGAGCAGTTTGTCAGCCACATCGTCAAACGGGTACTCGAAAAGAACCGCCCCGAACTCGAATCGCTGGGACGTGACATCTCCGCTCTTGAGAAAATTCAAGCCCCCTTCCCGCGCATCTCCTACGATGATGCCGTCAAAATGGTGCAGGAAATCCGCGACAAGACCGAAGACCCCGAAGAAAAAGAATTTCTCGAGATAGAATGGGGCATGGACTTTGGCGGACGCCACGAAACGGTGCTGACGCAGCAATTCGACAAACCCGTCTTCGTCTACGGCTACCCGACCGAAGTCAAAGCCTTCTACATGGAACCCTGGCCCGACCGCCCCGAAGTCTGCAAAAGCGTTGACCTGCTCGCGCCCGAAGGCTACGGCGAGATCATCGGCGGCTCCGAGCGCATGTCCGACCCCGACCTGCTGCTGAGCCGCATCCACGAGCACGGGCTGCCCGAAGAAGCCTTCAAGTGGTATCTAGAACTGCGGCGCTACGGCTCCGTTCCCCACTCCGGCTTCGGGATGGGCGTCGAGCGCACCGTCGCCTGGATCTGCGGCACCGAGCATATCCGTGAAACGATCCCCTTCCCGAGGACAATTAAAAGGGTTTATCCGTAAGATTTAAAAAAAGCGCCCAAAGGTTTTAGGCTTTTGTGCGCTTTTTAATTTCAATTTTTGAGAAACACATTTATAGAGGTGGTGAAATGTCTAGCAACTCTGGATATGTTTATGTTTTGATTAATCCCGCAGTGCCTGATTTAGTAAAGATCGGCAAAACAACAAGGTCTCCTGAAGAAAGGGTTCGTGAGCTTTCTTCAGCAACAGGTGTACCAACTCCTTTCATCCTGATTTATAAAATGTTTTTTCAAGATTGTGCAAAAGGTGAAGAGTTTGTTCATGAGTTTTTATCAAACAGCCGAATATCCAACAACAGAGAGTTTTTCCAAGTACCTAACACGGATGCCATCAATGCGGTAATCAAGGCCAAAAGAAAACTAGATACTGCTGAAAATATAAAAAGTGAAAACTTATCAACTCCAGCAAAAACTAATGACGCCATGTGCGAAGAATTACTGGAAAGTGCTAGCGACTATTTATATGGCGCAGGTGAAACACTAAAGGATGAGGAAGAGGCATATAATCTTTATAAAAAAGCCATAAAGCTTGGTTGTACTGAAGCATATAGTAGATTTGGCGATATACACTACGAAAAATATAGTTATAGTGAAACAAAATCTATCAATGATTTAAAACAAGCTATCAAGTACTATAAAGAATGCGCTCAAAATGGTAACGCTAAGTGTTGGGGAGATTTAGCAATTTGCTACGGGGAATTAGAAGAATATTCAAACGCAGATAAATGTTGGCTCAATTTACTCACCAACCCATCAATGAAAGGGAAAGAAAACGAATTGAGTTCATATCTTTTAAGCTTTATGAATTATATGGGAAGCGATGGCAGGAGAAAAGACCACAAATTAACCATGGCGATTTTTAGCAACCCGACGTTTCTAGGCGGCGGACACGGACTAAAGGAAAAGTACGAGGTTCTTGAGAATTTTTACCAAGAATTAAAACAGGGATTAGAAGAATAAACGAAAAATGACTATTAAAACAAATCCCGAATACAAAAAACATTTACAAGCACTCTGGGTAAAGAACATTAAAGTTTGGTTCGGTTGGGGAAGCTGGAAACAAACGCTAACGACTTATTTCATTCTACTTGGAAGTCTACTCACAATTCTGATTTCAGGAAAAACCAGCTTATTCACAGATGAAATAACAATTCAGATATCAGCCTTATTAGCTACCGGAGTGTGGTTATTAATCGTAGCTTTTCTGAGTTATAGTTCTGCAAATTGTCAAATATATGCAGAATTAAAACAACGTCTCGAAAAGTGGGAGTACGAGAAAGTTCAACCCGATAGAATCTCTCTTGTCCCAGGCGGAGAATGGAACGTCAATAGCCAGAAGACTTTGCAAGCCTTTATTGAAGTAGTAAATAACGAAGATTTTGACTTAACCAATTGCAACGCCATGCTCTCAAAAATTTTAGTAAAGATTGATGGACGATGGGATGATATTTTCTACAAAGTCAACCCGAACCACAAGCCATTAATATGGTCACATACTAAAGCAGAAAATGTTGTCGTGAAAAGTGGAGCAACAGGCAGAATTAATATTGCTCAAACTGTACCAAATGCTTTTTCGATAATAAATGATGAGGGAGAGGTAGAAGCACTATATAGCAAATACAAGAGTTTTTTAGAATACTATGTAGAGGTTGTAGTAATGGGGCAACTCAATAATACCCCAATTGAAAACTTGGAATTTCATGGTTTTATACAGTATTTCAATCAACTTAGAGATGTCGGCGAAATACAAAACGCAAAATACAGAGCGCTACATATCAGTTCGCAAAGGTATGGAACATCTAATTAGCGAGGTTTACACAAAAGTCATTGTCTTCTAATCTGCGGCACCGAACACATCCGCGAGACGATCCCCTTTCCCGCGAATAATCAAGCGCGTTTATCCATAATACTTTTTCTAGAGATGCTGGGCTTCCTACATCCCTACAAAACTATCAACTCGTTTCTCATATTTTCCTACCCAGCCCTAAAACTTTATGGTATAAAGGGATTGACCCTGCTATGCAGGTGATGCTGCACCAAAGTTTTGTACCAACACTTATATGATGGGCTTTGATCTCTCAGAGATTACGCGATAGGCCTGAGCCAAGGCGAAAGTTCTGCGGTAGGAGCCCGACCTGTGAAAGCAGGTTCAAAACATAGCGGCACACGGCATTTGCGGGGTTACCCTTTGCCGGGTTTAAAAATTGAATAACGGAGAACCAGCGGCTGGATCCTGTTTGTTGAGCTTATCGAAGCACACAGGATTACGAGGTGAAGGTTCCGTCCCGCGAGGGACGCGCTAATTGTGCTTGCATACGCGAGCATGAGAAAATCGGATAGATCAGCGGATGCCTTTGGAGTTTAGTCACAAGCTCCCTTCTCCCTTCCAAAGAAAGTACAGTCTGAAAAGCACGCGGTAACGCATGCTACAAAGATAGTATAGTGATACAGGTGAATTGCACCTGTTTATATTTACTGGAAGGGCATCTTTATTTAAACGGGCTTCGTTTGTTTAAGGTATGCCTATACAGGCATACCTTTTTTCTTTAACTGAAAAGGAAGAAAATGAAAGCAAAAAAGTTCGCACTTAAAATAAATATGAATCTGCGAGGAACACGCACGCCTGCACCCGCTGTATTTCGAGTGTGCGACAAAGCAGTCTCATTATTTATCAGCAACGCCGCAAGAAACGGGTGGATTTCAACAAAAAAAGATTGCATACTACAGGCATCCATTTTTCTCTCTGAAAGGAATGCCCATGCAAACTGATCTCCAACAAGCAGCCAGCGATTACACCATAATCGCCGAAGCCATCCGCTATATCGAAGCGCATCAGCGCAGCCAGCCCACGCTCGCCGAAGTCGCCGAAAGTGTCCATCTCAGCGAATATCATTTTCAGCGTCTCTTCACGCGCTGGGTCGGCATCAGCCCCAAGCGTTTTCTCCAATTTCTGACCAAAGAGAACGCCAAACGACTGCTTTCCGAAAGCAGCCTGCTCAACGCTGCCTATCAAAGTGGGCTTTCCAGTGCGGGACGCCTGCACGATCTACTCGTCCAAACCGAGGCAGTCACCCCTGGCGAAGTCAAACATCGCGGCGCAGGGCTGGAAATTCGCTATGGCAGTCACCCGTCGCCCTTTGGCGAATGTCTCATCGCAACTACCGAACGCGGCATCTGTCGGCTCTCTTTTGACCCAAAACGCGCCCTTGCCCAACTTAAAAGGGATTTCAGGAATGCGACACTCAAACAGGATTCTGACCACACGCAGACTCTCATCGAGCGCATCTTCTCTCCGACCAGCGACGGAACGCCCCTGACCCTCGACTTGCGAGGCACGAATTTTCAGATCCAAGTCTGGGAAGCTTTACTGCGCATCCCCGCTGGACAATTAGTGACCTACCAAAGCATCGCATCTGCGATCGGCTCCCCTAAAGCGACACGCGCCGTCGGCACAGCGGTTGGCAAGAACCCTGTTCCGCTACTGATTCCCTGCCACCGTGTCATCCGCGCAACGGGCGAATTCGGACAGTATGCCTTCGGCAGCGAACGCAAAAAAGCCATTCTCGGCTGGGAAATGGCGCAAACAAACACAGAAACCACAGTCTCTGAGCGGAGGGCTGAACGCATGTGAAGCCCGTAGTCGAAGAGCGGCTCTCACGCAACCCGTCCTTCGACTCCACTCCCTATCGTCGTTCCGCTCAGGAACTGAAGGAAAATAATGAAAACTCTTAACAAAAACACCACCATCTGGATCGCCCTGATCGCCATCTACCTGATTTGGGGCTCCACCTATCTCGCCATTCGCTATGTGGTCGAAACCATCCCGCCCTTTCTGGGGGCAGGCTTGCGCTTTATTACCGCTGGCGCGGCACTCTATGCCTGGCGCATCAGCAAAGGCGACCCTGTTCCAACGCGCCGACAATGGCGGGATGCGGGCATCATCGGCTTGCTGCTCCTGCTCGGCGGGAACGGCTTGGTCTCGTGGGCAGAGCAATTCGTCCCGTCCGGGATTGCGGCCTTGCTCATCAGCACCGTCCCGATTTGGATGGTGGTGATCGAATCGCTGCGTCCGGGCGGCGAAAAGCCGACCGTGCGCGCCATCATCGGCTTGGTGCTCGGCTTTAGCGGCGTCGCCCTGATGATCGGCCCCGGCGAATTGAGCAGCCAAATTGGCGCACTGCATCCGCTTGGGTTGATCGCTTTGCCCGCGGCAGCCTTGCTCTGGTCTTTTGGCTCGGTACATAGCAAAAGCTCCGACTTGCCCGAATCATCGCTGATGACGACAAGCGTTGAGATGCTGGTCGGTAGTGTAGGACTTTTCCTTGTAGCCACATTGCAAGGAGAATGGGCACGTTTTTCGATAGCGCATGTTTTGCCCGCATCGTGGATCGGACTGGTCTATCTCGCTATTGTCGGGTCATTGGGCGGATTTGTGGCATACGCCTACCTTCTCAAAAATGCCCCTATCTCGCTGGTCTCGACCTATGCGTATGTAAACCCTGTCATCGCGTTGCTGCTCGGGGCTGCGGTTGCGCAGGAAACACTCGACGGGCGTACTATTTTGGCTGCGGTGGTGATCTTGGGAGCAGTGATCCTGATTACGACGGGCAGAGGCAAATCGAAGCCGCCCAAACCAAAGGTCGAGGAAGAAACCGAGAGTGCCTCGCACCAGCCAGATAAAGAACTGCCTGTCGAGAGGCATTAATCCAAAAACCGAGCATCAGCCCATCGAAGCTGGTGCGAGGCACATATTCATCCATATTCTGCGTGCCCAACCAACACACGTAGTCGGAAAAAATCAATCAACTTACTTAAGGAGAAATAAAATGGAACACAAAGCATTACTCGAACGTATTGAAGCAGACGGCGTGAAATTTATCTCGTTGCAGTTTACTGATGTGACTGGCTCGGTGAAGTCGGTCGATATGCCCGTGCGCAACTTCCCCGATGCGCTGGAAGACGGCATCTGGTTTGATGGCTCGTCGGTAGAGGGTTTCGCCCGCATTCAGGAAAGCGATATGCGTCTGATCGTCGACCCCGCAACCTACGCGGTTTTGCCGTGGTCGCCCGAAGTGCGCCGCCGCGCGCGCGTTTTCTGCGATGTCTATACGCCAGAAGGTGAGCCTTTTGAAGGCGATCCCCGCGGCACGCTGAAGCGCATGCTGGCGAAAATCGCCGAACGTGGTTGGACGCTGAATATCGGCGCGGAACCGGAATTCTTCCTCTTTAAACGCATGAATGGAGAAGGGATGCATCCCGTACCGCATGACGTGGGTGGTTATTTTGATTTTTCCGCCAATGACGAAGCCGTGCGCGTCCGCACCGAGCTGATGGAAGCGCTCGACATGATGGGCTTGGATGTCGAAGTTGGGCATCACGAAGTGGCGCTTGGTCAGCACGAGATCGACTTCCGCTTTGGCGACGCACTGCGAATTGCCGACAACATCCTGACTCTGAAATACACCGTCAAAGCGATTGCCGAGCAGAACGGTTTGGTGGCGTCCTTCATGCCGAAACCGATCTACGGCGTCAATGGCTCTGGCATGCACTGCCACCAGTCGCTTTTCGACAAAGACGGCAACAACCTCTTCTTCGACAGCAGCGATGAATTCAAACTTTCCAAACTCGCTTACAGCTTCATGGCTGGACAGTTGAAGCATGCTCGCGCGCTGGCCGCTGTCGTCGCCCCGACCATCAACTCCTACAAACGTCTCGTTCCCGGCTACGAAGCACCCGTATATATCGGATGGGCACAGCGCAACCGCTCAGCCTTGATCCGCATCCCGCGCCATATTGAAGGACGCGACAAAGCCGTGCGCGCTGAAGTGCGCTTCCCCGATCCCTCCTCGAACCCGTACTTGGCCTTTGCAGCCTTATTGGGTGCCGCCCTCGATGGCATCGACAATAACATGGCAGCCCCGGAAGGGTTGAACAACGTCAACATCTACCACCTGTCAGCAGATGAACGCGACGAGATGGGCATCGCCTCCCTGCCAGGTTCCCTCGCCGAAGCGATGCGTGAACTGGACAGCGACGAAGTGCTCAAAGATGCGCTTGGTCCCGTCACCTATGGCGCTTTCTCACGCGCGAAATGGGCAGAGGTCGAAGACTACCGCATGAAGGTCTCTGATTGGGAAGTGGAACGCTATCTCGAAACGGCGTAAGTTAGTTTATAGCAAACAAGAATCGAACGGGGCGGACTATCTGTCCGCCCCGTTTTTAATTTTCACGCCCCAAGTTTTGTCTACTACGGCAAAATCGGCAATATCTCAGGCACTCTGTAGTTATGAATGTATTCGATCACTTGCAAGGCATCATCTGCTGCCTGGGCAAAACCACGCACATTCTCAGTCTCATTGCCCCGGAAATGATGTACTTCATCAAGGAGCACCATGCAATCTGCCTGCCACAAAGTCGTGTTATTCGGGTCTGGAAGGGTCAAGACCCAAACAGAGCCGGCATTACACTCAGAGCTACCACGCTGGCCATAGACTCCATCACGACCATAAGCAAATCCACGGAAGTCAAAATAGGAATTTCCATTTACTTCCAGACTGCCAAGCTGGTTGATCCCATAGATCGAGTTGATATACATCACCATATCGAGCGTGATCGTGCCAGTCTTGTCTCCAGCAGCAGCTAAAAGAGATGCCGCCAAAAGTAAATCGTTGTTTCCAAGTGTACCGCCTTCCGTAACGAGGGCGCCATATCCCAACGCAGACAGCATAGCTTTAGCATCAGAACTCAAAACCGGGCGCATCTCAGTCGTTGGGCCATCGTCCCCTGAAGGGCCTTTATCGGATGAGCGGCCTCCCTGCGTGACTGTAGGAGTATTTTCAGGCGTAAGCCAGTCGCCATCCTTCATCATCGTGATGTAAAGGCCAAGATTTTCAAGTGGCGAATCGATAGTTTTGAACTCACCATCAATGGTCAAAAGGATACGCCCAGCAGGGTCTTGTGAAATCGCGGTCGCTGCATTCATCGCGTTGATTGCTTCATCAAACGCATGGGCTATGACCGCATCCGGGGCACGCCCTTCGTTCAAACGACCAAAATCAACAGTTTGGACGAGCAAAGCCAGCTCTTCCGTGACTTCACAATAGATATCTTCAGCTTCGTTCGTGTACAGTTCGAGAACCGTGCCATCAGCAGCGATCGGCTGGACACATCCGTTATCATCCAACTCAGGAACACCATCAGCATCCCTAAGAACAACATACAGGTCGCCATACAACTCGCCTGTATCAGGGATATCCCCTCCGCCTCCACCCCCACCCCCACCTCCACCACCAGGTCCGCCCTTGGCGATGGCATTAACAGAGAAAAAGCTTAAAGTCAAAACAGCCAATAACAGTGCGGTCACTATCCGCTTTGTTGTCATCGCATCTCCTTATCTAGATTGATTTGAATTAAAAAACAGGGATATTCAATTGTTATGAAAATGCTCTTCTCGATAGATACCTCCTTGCATTTGATGATAGAAAACAAAAAAACCGACCAAGGGGCCGGTTTCGCTACTAGCTCATCAGGATGCCGTTGCATTTGCAACAAGCGACCAAATTACATCCTGAGTCAACGCTCCAGAAAACTCAATGCTATGATGGAGTGAAAAGAAACAAGTATGCGCTATTGTGTCGAATTACATTTGTGACTTACAGCATAAATGTAACATATTGAATAACAGAATGCAATAATTAGTTTGCTTTTAGAAGATATTGATTAAGAATAAGAGACATC
>JBNKMO010000215.1:0-18146 GCA_050293165.1 Anaerolineales bacterium
AATTCGATCGCGAATATGTTGAGCAGTATGCCCGAGCGAGCGCTACTTATTCTCGAGAGTACATCGCGCAACACTGCCTGGTTCTTTGTGATCGTGGTTGCGGTTTATTACCTGCTGATGGATTGGGATAAGATCCGTGAGGGGGTTATCCGTCAGGCGCCAGTAGAATACAGGCGGGATGCACGCATGATCTTTTTGGAGATCAAGCAGATTTGGGCGGCTTACCTGCGCAGCCAGATCGCGCTCATGACAATTGTAGGGGTCGTCTTCTCGATTGTATGGCTGGCAATTGGCTTGCCCGGTGCACTTATTATCGGCCTCCTGACCGGTTTGCTGAATATCATCCCCGATCTTGGTCCTGCGATAGCGACGATCATCGCAATTGGCGTTGCGTTGCTCGAAGGCTCGCTCTTTTTGCCGATCTCGAACTTCTGGTTTGCGATGCTAATCGTGGCGATTTTTATGGTGCTGGTCAATTTGAAGAATATCTGGTTGCGTCCGCGCCTGATGGGACGCAGCGTGCATCTGCACGAGGGGCTGGTCTTCATCGCCATCATCGCTGCCGTGCTGCTGCAAGGCATTTTGGGCGCGATCATCGTCGTGCCGGTCATTGCCTCCGCGCTGGCGATTGGACGCTATTTGAAGGCGGGCATCATGGGCTATGAGCCTGTTTTGCGCGAGGATTTGTATGCGGCTTGGGAGGCGGAGCAGGGGATAACAAAAAAAGAGCCGGAAAAAGACAACAAAGAACAAGCATAGTTTCTCAGCAAAAAATATGTGCGATTCGAGTGCCTTCCTGACAGGAAGGCACTTTTTGTATATATAACGCTAACAAAGAAAGACTTGACTCAACAGGGTTTAAGGATAAAATAGTCACTAATGACTATTTTAGAAATGACCATATAGGAGAAAAAAATTATGAAAAAAATCTTTAGCCGCATTGGAAAAGTGGCACTCGCCATCGCTGTCTTGTTAATTCTTGCCATGTTAGTTGGGCCGTTTTTAGTCCCTGTAACGCCGCTGGAGGGTCTGTCCACCGTAGAGCAAGTTGCAAGTGATGAGAGTAAATTTATCACTATCCCCTATGCAGGCACAGACGGGATTGATATCCATTATCTCAGTGATGAAGACGAGTCAAGCGCTGAAGAGCCGACCTTTGTTCTATTACACGGTTCTAACTTCAACGCCTATACCTGGACAGAGGTGCTCGATTTCTTTGACAAAAAGGGACGTGTGATCGCCTATGATCAAATCCCCTATGGGTTGAGCGAAAAACTGGTCAAAGGTGACTGGAGTGGAAAGAACCCCTATTCATCAACAGGCGCTGTTGAGCAACTCTTTACCTTATTGGATGAACTTGGTGTTGAAAACGCAATTTTAGTTGGAAATTCTTATGGTGGTACGTTGGCTGTTCAGGCGACCTTAGCCAACCCTGACCGGATTGACGGTTTGATCCTTGTCGACGCCGCAGTTTATGTCTCCGAGGAAATGCCTACTTGGGTCATGCAGTCGCCCCAAATGCAACGCATTGGCCCACTATTTGCCCGCACACTTGGTCAAAGCGAAGCCTTTATTCAGCAAACCTATTTGAATACCGACCTGCTCAGTGACGAGAGAATGGCGCAGACGCTAATCCAAACACAGGTTCAAAACTGGGATACATCCTACTGGGAATATCTGCAAGTTTGGGGGCTGGATGCACCCGATTACGTTGCTGAAATTCCAACGATCAACAAACCAGCGTTGGTGATTTCCGGTGACAGTGATGCCATTGTCCCTGTGGCCGACAGCGAGCGCCTGAACTCAGAATTGCCAAATTCAACGCTGACGATCTTACCCAACTGTGGACATGTGCCGCAGGAAGAATGTCCTAATATTTTTGAAGACGTGGTTGAGGCCTGGCTTGCTGAAAATTAGATTACAGAGCAAGTATAGAGACCATCCCCTTGACAAACGCCTAATAGACGCTACACTGGTCATTAATAACTATAAAAAAATGATTAGGATAAAAAGCTATGGAGAAAAAGCTATTACTTCTCGGCATCTTATCAAGTCATGATATGCATGGCTATGAGATAAGCGAAATATTTAAACACAATATTGGCATGCCGATCGAGATGAAAAAATCAAATGCTTACCGTCTTCTCAATGCCCTAGAAAAAGATGGTTTGATCACACATACTGAAGATCAGGTAGGCAATCGCCCTATACGACGGGTTTACTCGATCACGGAAGCAGGCGAGAAAGAACTCAAACGTTTCTTACGCGCAAATATTGCCACTTACGCAGAACCAGATTTTCCCAGCATGGTTGGGATCGACCTTATCAGCCTGCTGCCGAGTGAAGAAACAATCGAGCTACTTACTGAGCGCTTAGAGATCATCGAGAAAAAGGTAGATGCTTTTACTGAACTTCCTGCAGAAATATTGGAAGCTCATCCAACGACGGCTTACCTGAAAGCTTTTTATTTGCAGGAAGTGAATTGGTTGAGAGAATTTATTGAAGAACTGAGAGAGCAAAGGAATTAGGAGAAAATGAAAACAATTATCATCACCGGTGCCAACTCCGGAATTGGGAAAGAAGCAGCAATTCAGCTTGCACAAGCAGGCAACCAAATCGTGATGTTGAGCCGAGACAGCCAAAAATCAAGAGACGCTCTACAAGAGATTGTTTCTGCAACGGGCAACCAGCATGTCGACTTGGTCACTGCTGATTTAGCGGAAGCAAGCTCCATTCGGCGGGCGGTTACGGAAATCCAAAAGAAATATCCCGAAATCGATGCGCTGGTCAACAATGCCGGCATTTACAAAGTGAAACGAGCTGAAAATTCAGCAGGGATTGAAATCAGCTTTGCGGTCAATTATTTGGCGACTTTCATGCTATGCCAACTTTTGCTCGATAATTTGGAAGCCAGCGGAAGCGGACGCATTGTGAACGTGGTTTCGGAATTGTACAAAAGTGGCAAAATCAATTTTGATGACCTGATGCTCGAAAAAGGATATAAAGTCGGGGATGCGTATGCAAATGCGAAATATGCGACAGTGCTTTATTCTGCAAAGTTGGCAGAAAAAGTAAAGGGAAAAGGCATCACGGTCAACACATTGCATCCCGGCGTTTTGGGCACTGATGTTTTTCGAGAGTATCCAAAATTCCTGAGCAAGGTACTGAACATCTTCCTTGAAAAGCCCGAAAAGGGCGGCGAGCGAATCACTTATTTGGCAACAGACGAAGCAGTTGCCAACACAACCGGAAAATATTTTTACAAGCTGGATGAACGTGAGATTGAGACTACAGCAAAGGAAAAAGAAATCACCGAAAGACTTTGGAAACTCTCCGAAGAAATGATGAATAGCTAGAAAACGCAAGCGCCTCCCGAGTTTTGGGAGGCGCTTTTTTTATTTACTGTCAAACTTTCACTAAACTCGACTGTAATCAATCGATTTGCACCAACTTTTTCACCACTTTCTTGCGAGGCTTCTTCGGTAAGGGCATCGGGAACTTGGTGCGGCGCACGCCATCGTATTGATAGAGGGCATTCGCCACTGCTGCTGCGGTCGGCACCAAGCCGATCTCACCGACGCCTTTCGCGCCGTAGGGGCCGAGGGGGTCGGGGACTTCGACGCCGATCACTTCGACAGGGGGCGTCTCTTTAGCACGTAAAATGCCTAACTTACGGAAATTCGTATGCAGCGGAACGCCATTTTCCATCGGCAAATCTTCGCTGATGGCGTAGCCGATCCCCATGTGGACAGCGCCTTCGACCTGTCCTTCAAAGAGCATCGGATTGTAGATCTTGCCCGCGTCGTGGGCGGCAGTCACTTTTTCGATTTGCCCGTCATCGTCAATGGAAACGAGCTGTGCCGCGTAGCTGTACGAATAATGTGTGATCGGTTCATCGGTGATAGCATCGGGTTTGGTCGTAAAATCGACGATCCATTCGCCAAAGTATTCGTTCCCGACCAAGTCTGCGAGAGTGTTATGTTGAAGATCTTCGCTCAGCTTCTTGCAGGCATCCAGGAGCGCATTCCCCAAGAGGGATGTCGCCCGCGAAGCGGTGGTCATACCGGCATTCTGCTCGGCAGCGGTATCGACGCGTACTTCGATCATATCCGGGTGGATGCCAGTTTCATTGCAAACAAGCTGACGGGCGATCGTATTCACGCCCTGTCCCATTTCGGTCCAACCGTGGTCGATGATGACCTTATTCGGGGCAACAATCGTAATCAGCGTGGATGATTCATCCGGCATCCCGTTGCCGATCCCCGTATTCTTCAATCCACATGCCAGACCCGCATTTTTTGTCTTGTAGAAGGCATCCTTGATCGCTTCAAGCGCGCGTTTGACGCCCACGCCGCCCAACAAAACCTGACCAGTCGCGGTCATTGAACCATCTTGCAGCGCGTTGTCATAGCGAAACTGCCAGCGGTCAAAACCGCCCTGTTCACAGAGATCATCCACGCAACTTTCCATGCCAAAGGTCGCCTGATTGACGCCAAAGCCGCGCATCGCGCCACAGGGCAGGTTGTTGGTGTAGACCGCAAAGGCTTCAATATCGGTCGCAGGGACGTGATACGCGCCCGTCGCGTGGCTGGCGATGCGCGTCAGCACCTTCGCACCCACCGAGGCATACGCGCCCGTGTCGCCCACAATGCGCGCCTTGATATAGGTCAGTTTGCCCTCGGCGTCGCAGCCGAGTTCGTAATCCATCCAAACGGGATGGCGTTTGGGGTGCATGATGATCGATTCATCACGAGTCAGGTGCACCTTGACAGGCATGCCCATTATCCAGGCAGCCAACGCGGCGTGTCCCTGCACACTCAAATCTTCCTTGCCACCAAACCCGCCGCCGTTCGCCACCAAAATCACGCGCACCTGTTCAAGCGGCAGTCCCAAAATCTTGGCGACCTGCTTGCGGTCATCGTAAATCCCCTGACTTTGCGAATAGAGCTTGATACCCTCGCCATCCGGCAGCGCGACGGCAGCTTCCACTTCCATAAAAGCGTGCTCGATGCGCTGGGTTTCATAAACGCCCTTCGAGACGAATGCCGTCTTCGCTTTGGCTTCGTCCAGATCGCCGCGCACAAAAACGGGATGGGCGAGGATATTCGTCTCGCCGTGCACTTTCGGGGATTCAGGTTTCAACGCCGCGTGCATATCGCTGACGACTTCCAGCGGCTCATACTCAACCTTGAGCTTGCTCATTGCAACCCGAGCCTCTGCTTCAGTCCCAGCCACAACGCACGCTAAAACGTCGCCGAGATAGTGGGTCACCTCCCCAACCGCGATCATCAGCGGCCAGTCCTGCGAAATCAAACCGATCACACGCTCACCGGGCACATCGTCCGCAGTGATGACGCGCAGCACACCGGGCATCTGCTCGGCTTCGCTGCTGTCAATGCTCAAAACGCGCGCACGCGGATAGTCGCTGAACTTCAGCGCCCCATGCACCATCCCCTCGATGCGGATGTCGTCTGTGTAGTTATGGTCACCCAAAACGAGTTTATCCGCTTCGTATTTGGGGTGCCGCGAACCGAGCTTCCCATCGCTGCTCGGCACAGGGATTTCTTTCTCATCACGGATCGCTTCAGCCGCATATTGGATAGAATCCACAACTTTGGCATACCCCGTACAACGGCAGATATGCGGCGTGAGCGCCTGCTTGATCTCATCTGCTGTTGGGATGGCATTCTTGTTGATAAGCGTATTCGCGCGCATCACGATGCCGGGCGTGCAAAATCCGCATTGCACACCGCCCTTCTCCGCGAAAGCATTTGCAAAGACATCGCGGCGATATTCGCCCAAACCATCAGGCGTGGTGATGTTGACACCATCAACTTTGCTCATTTTCGTCGCGCAAGAAAGCTTGGATTTCCCGTCAATATCAACGGTGCAAGCGCCACAAGAGGCTTGCCCGGAGCAGCCATCCTTGACCGAAGTAATGTTCTCATGCTCACGCAGGTAGGTTAAAAGCGAAATCTCAGGATCGCCATCAAATTCTTTTTCCTGTCCATTCAGGATAAATTTCATATTGTGCCTCATTTAAGAGAAGAAAGGGAAAGGTCTGACCTATTAATATCATAAGCCATATAGATTTACAAGGAAGAGCAAAAAAACGATTACAAAAGCAAATATTTTTACATTTTTTACGTAAGAAAACACCCTTTTTTTAAGGGAAGCACGATAAAATACTGAGAAGCGTCACCTAATATGTCAAATTTCACAAACGCTTGCTATTTGCTATAAGTTATGCTAAAACTAAAAAGTCAGACGACTGTCCACTATTCTACAGAACAGGAAACAGATGCTGGTTACCCGCTCCAAGTCCATTGTTGAGCAAGTCAATGAAATTCTCCGCGAGAGGATCCATGACGCGACCTACCAGCCCGGAGAGCGTTTGCCGTCCGAAAGCGAACTGGCAGAGCAATTTGGGGTTAGCCGAGCCACTGTCCGCACCGTTTTAGCGAAACTATCTGTCGAGGGGCTGATCCTGCGTCGACAAGGGGACGGGACTTACGTCAACGAGCGCATTCGCGATGTCAACACACATTTGGGGGGATTATGGGATTTCACACGCCTGATCGAAACCAGCGGATTTTCCGCATCCATCCAAGCTTTATCCGTAAAATTAACCGAAGCTACAAAAGAAGACGCGCATGCGCTGGCTGTTGACCCGGGCGAGAAACTTTTATCATTAAAACGTCTCTTCTTTGCGGATGAAACCCCGGTCATCCTTGCCCACAACTTGATACCGCAACAATTTATTTCTGCCGCGCCCGAAACCATCGACGGCAACCTGCACATCCGCGACATTCTACGCGAATACTGCGAACAAGAGATTGCCTTTGCTATTACCGAAATTTGTTCCGCAAGCTATGAGCAGGTCAACGAATATCTCAATCTCAACGACAAAGACCACATCCTCAATTTGCGGATGGCATTCTACAGCAAGGAAAACCGCCCGCTGGCTTTGGGCGACAGCTACTTTGACGACAGCAAATTACGTCTGCGCCTTGTGCAGGCATGGAACTAATATTTCAACGCCAGATTTAATAGCATATTTGCTAAAAAGTGCACGCGTAAAGGATCGGCAAATGCAAGTTTGCACATAGGCTCTAACGCGGAGGAGGCCCCACCTAACTATGCGATCTCGACTAAATTCATTATTTGATGCCCTGATGCCAGTCTTTGCGACTCTAGCCGCGCTTGGCGTGGGCATGATTATGTTGCTTATTCTACGCGTCAGCCCGCTAGAAGCCTATGGCGCCTTATGGGAAGGCGCTTTTGGTAGCACGAATGCCATCGCCGAAACATTGGTTAAAGCAACGCCGCTTTTGCTGGTTGGTCTGGGGATTTGTATCGCCTTCCGCGCCAATGTCATCAACATCGGTGGCGAAGGGCAAATGATTATCGGGGGCATTCTTGCCACCCAGGTTGGTCTTACCTTCACGGATCTGCCCGGTTGGTTGGTCATCATTTTAGCAATGTTCGCTGGCTTCCTGGGCGGCGCAATCTGGGGCGGCATTCCTGGCTTTTTGAAAGCCTACTTCCGTGTCAATGAAATTCTTAGCACTGTCATGATGAATGCCATTGCTGTCCAACTGATGAACTTCCTCCTGCGCGGCCCCATGATCGATCCTGCACAAGCAGAAAAAGCCTCCAAAATTCCGCAAACTGCTCGTTTGCTCGAAGCCTTCCGTTTACCACGTTTAGCCCCCACCCGCCTGCATATTGGCTTCATCATCGCCTTGGTTTTAGCGATCATTGTCTACGTTTTGCTCTGGCGCACCACATTGGGATATCGCATCCGCGCAGTGGGACAGAACCCACACGCATCTCGTTATGGCGGCATCCGCGTCCGCCGACGCATCGTGACGGCCCTGCTTCTCAGCGGTGCCTTTGCCGGACTTGCTGGCGCCATTCAGGTTTACGGCGCTAACTATCGTATGATCACCGACGGCTCGGCTTCCGGCTTTACGGGCGCAGCGGGCTTCAACGGCATCGTAGCGGCGCTCTTTGGGCAACTGCATCCCATCGGCACGATCCCCGCTTCGATCTTCTTCGGCGCGCTGCTGGTCGGCGCGAACAAGATGCAGCGCGTTGTCCAAATTCCCTCTGCCCTAATCACTGCCCTAAACGGCTTGGTGGTCATTTTCGTTGTCAGCAGCGAAATCTGGCGTAAACGTCGTCAACGTCAGCGCCTCGCACTGGTGCGAATCGCGGAAAAAGAGGACCCACCCACAGAAACCATCCCCCCGGCTGAGAAGGCAAGTGCATTATGAACGAGATCTTTTCAGCAACTGTCATCATCGGCATTCTGACATCCGGTATTCGTCTGGCGACACCCTATCTCTATGCCGCCATCGGCGAAACCTTCGGGCAGCGCAGCGGCGTACTCAATCTCGGTGTGGAGGGGCAAATGCTGCTCGGCGCCTTCGTTTCTTTCTACGTCGCCTTCACAACAGGCAGCTTATGGCTTGGCCTTCTGGGCGCGATGATCGTCGGCGCGCTGATGGGCCTGGCAATGGCCTACGTGACCGTCAACCTGCAAGCCGAACAAGGCATCAGCGGCATCGGTTTCTACCTTTTCGGTTTGGGGATGAGCGACCTGCTCTTTAAGATGCTGCTCGGCACCGTTGAAACCGTCAAAGGCTTCCCGATTGCCCCCATCCCCTTCTTGAGTGATATTCCCGTCATCGGAGCGATCTTCTTTCAGCAAAATATCCTTGTCTATATCGCCTTTCTGTTGGTGCCAACCGCGTGGTTCGTGCTTAACAAGACCACGCTCGGGCTGAAAATCCGCTCGGTTGGCGAAAACCCAGATGCAGCCGATTCGCTTGGGGTTAGCGTTGCCAAAGTCCGGTACTTCACGATTATCCTAGGCGGAACCCTCTCCGGGATCGCGGGCGCTTCGATGTCGATCGCCTTGCTAAATGTCTTCCAGCAAAATATGACCAGCGGCCTAGGCTTCATCGCCGTCGCATTGGTCTACTTTGGCGCATGGCGTGCCTGGGGCGTTCTGGCTGGTGCGTTGCTCTTCAGCATGGTCAACTCGCTCCAGTTGTGGATGCAGGTGCTTAATGTCCCGATCCCATCCGACATCGCCGTAATGCTACCCTACCTGCTGACCATCATCGTACTCGTTGCCACAGTTTCACGCGTGCGCGCGCCAGCTGCGCTCACAAAACCTTTTGACCGAGGTGATTAATTTGGAGAAAGCCAGCCTGTAAAATCGTGGCTGGTTCAAAACAAGGTGGTTTTCTCAATGTTCTCGTACCACCTACAATTCTTATAGGAGAAGAAAAATGAAGAAAAACTTGCTTTTCGTACTCGTTCTTGCCTTCGCGCTGGTATTGAGTGCATGTGGCGGCGCCCCCGCTGCTGAAGAACCCGCTGCCCCCGCCCAGGAAATGCCCGCAGAAGAAATGCCTGCCGAGCCTTTCAAAGTTGCGATCATCATGCCCAGCTCCATCACCGACCTGGCATTCAGCCAGAGCATGTACGATGCTCTCGTAGCTGTTCAGGAAGAAATGGGTGGCGAAAGCGCGATGGAAATCGTCTACTCTGAAGGCATGTTCGTGGTGGATGACGCCGCAGCCGCGATCCGCGACTACGCTTCTGAAGGCTACAACCTGGTCATTGCTCACGGTTCGCAGTACGGATCATCCTTGCAGGAAATTGCTCCCGATTTCCCGACCACTGCCTTCGCCTGGGGTACTACCCTTAACACCTTCGCCGACGAAGGTATCACCAACGTCTTCGCTTACGAAGCTGCCGCACAAGAAGGCGGTTACGTGAACGGCGTGATCGCTGCCAGTCTCTCCGAAGCTGGTGTAATCGGCGTTGTTGGCCCGATCGAGGCTGGTGATGCAGCCCTCTACGTCAAAGGTTTTGAAGCTGGCGCCAAAGCCACCAATGCCGATGTAACCGTTAACGTCAACTGGATCGGCTCCTTCTCCGATGTCGCTTTGGCATCTGAAGCCGCCAACACCCATGTTGCCGCAGGCGCAGACGTGCTGACCGGTACCGCCCAAATGGTTGTTGGTGCAATCGGCGTTGCAGAAGAGAACGGTGCGCTTTGGTTCGGCACCCAAGCCAGCCAGACCTCCCTCGCTCCTGACATCGTTGTTGCCAATCAGGTTTACGACTTCACCGGCGTGGTCAAAGACATGATCGCCAAGATCAACGGCGGCGTTTATGGCGGCGAAGCCTACACCATCACGCTCGCCAATGGCGGCTTGGTCATGGACTACAACAGCGCATACGACCTGCCCGCTGACGTGAAAGCCCTCGCAGATGAAGCCGTTGCCGGTATCGTCGACGGCTCGATCGAAATCCCCGTAGAATAATTCAGACTAAGACCTGGCAGGCTTGCCTGTCAGGTCTTCTTTCAAAAGCGCGTGAAGTTCTTCATGCCTTTTTGAAAGAAGACCCATCCAAAAGATGATTTCCATAAAAGGATAAAGCGATGAGCGATAATAAACTCCCATCAGGGCACACTCGAATCGACACGCTGGAGATGCGTGGAGTCACCAAGCGTTTCCCCGGCGTGCTTGCCAACAACAAAGTGGATTTTGATGTCCGCGCTGGAGAAGTGCACGCCCTGCTCGGCGAAAACGGCGCTGGAAAAAGCACCCTGATGAAAGTTCTCTATGGCTTATACGGCCCTGACGAAGGCGAAATTTACCTGAATGGCAAAGCGATCAAGATCGAATCGCCTAACGACTCGATCAATCACGGCATTGGGATGATCCACCAGCACTTCATGTTGGTCGAAACCCTCACCGTTGCTGAAAACGTCGCCTTGGGAATGCCCTCCTCGCGCGGCTTTCTGACCGATCTCGACCGCGTCTCTAAGCGCATCCTTGAATTGGGCAAAATCTACGGGCTGGATGTTGACCCGAACGCCTACATCTGGCAGCTTTCCGTTGGTCAGCAGCAGCGCGTTGAGATCATCAAAGCCCTCTATCGCGGTGCAGCTCTGCTTATCCTTGATGAGCCGACCGCCGTCCTGACCCCGCAGGAAGTCAAAGAATTCTTCGTCATCATGCGCCAGATGGTCGCCGACGGGCACGCGCTGATCTTCATCTCGCACAAACTGCACGAGATCATGGATATTTGTGACCGCGTTACCGTACTCCGCGATGGTGAACTGGTAGGCACCAAGATCATCAAAGAGATCACCAAATCGGAACTTGCGAATTGGATGGTCGGGCGCGAAGTCAGTATGACGCGTACGCTTGAATACGTTGAGCGCGGCGCGGCACGTCTGGAAGTCTCGAACGTGACCTGCAACAGCGACCGTGGAACACCCGCCCTGCGCGGGGTTTCGCTGGAAGTCCACTCGGGCGAGATTTTAGGGGTAGCAGGCATCTCTGGCAACGGTCAGAAAGAGTTAGCGGAAGCAATTACCGGGTTGCGTGAGATTACGGGTGGAACAGTCCTCTTCGAAGGCGAAGATATTACCCATGACCGCCCCGGCGATGTCACCGAGCGAATGCTATCCTACATTCCCGAAGAGCGCATGAAAGACGGCATGATCAAAGATTTCACCATCTCTGAAAATATGATCCTGCGCGAGCATCACAAAAGCCCCTTTGCTGAGCGCGGCTTTCTGATGCTCAAAACCATTGCCAAACACACGGATGAATTGATCGACAGCTTCCGTGTAAAAACCCCTTCGCGTGACACCAAAGCTGGCAGCCTGTCTGGTGGGAATATCCAAAAAGTGGTTTTGGCACGTGAAATATCACGCCAGCCACGTGTGCTGATCGCCGCCCAACCCACGCGCGGCCTCGACGTTGGCGCGACAGAATATGTCCACACCCAACTGCTCGAGCAGCGCATCAAGGGCACCGCCATCATGATGATCTCGGAAGACCTCGACGAAGTGATGGCGCTCTCCGACCGCATTGCCGTCATCTGCGAAGGCGAGATCATGGGCATCGTCCCGCGCTATGAAGCCACGCCTGAAAAACTTGGGCTGATGATGGCAGGCGTCATGCCCGAAGAAGAGAAACCCCGCCTGACCCTCTAGGGCACAGATAATCCGAACCGAACTCGGCTTTTTAGAGTAAACTTATCACTCGAAAAGCCGAGTTTTTGTTTTACTACAAATAAAACCACAAAAACTTCTGAACAACTTCTACATATCTTTTTTCTATACTCTTGACATAAACAAGACAAAAGGAAAACGCATGCCCCAAAAAATCAACTACTCAGTCGTCGCTCCGATCTATAACGAGATCGAAATCGTAGACCAATTTTGCAAACGCGTGACGGATGTCATGGCTTCCACCGGCGAAAGCTGGGAACTCGTCCTTGTGGATGACGGCTCCAACGACGGCTCGACCGAACGCATCCTGGAACTTGCTTCCGCTAACCCGAACATCCGCCCGGTGATATTTGCGCGCAACTTCGGGCATCAGATCGCAATCACAGCAGGCTGGGATCACGCACGCGGCGAAACCGTCACCATCATTGACGCCGACCTGCAAGACCCGCCCGAAGTCATCCTTGACCTGATCGCAAAATGGAAAGAGGGCTACGAAGTGGTCTATGCTGTGCGCGCCGAACGCGAAGGCGAAAGCTGGTTCAAACTCTTCACAGCCTCCCTTTTCTATCGCATCATCTACCGCATCACCGATGTAAAAATCCCCCTCGATACAGGCGACTTCCGCTTGATGGATCGCAAGGTTGTCGATGTGCTTAAAACCATGCCGGAACGTCATCGTTTCCCACGCGGGATGTCTGCCTGGGTAGGCTTCAAACAAATTGGCGTGGAATATAAGCGCGCCGCACGTGTTGCAGGCGAGACAAAATATCCCTTTAATAAAATGCTGCAACTCGCCCTGAATGCGGTAACGAGCTTCTCGTATTTTCCCTTGCAGGTTGCGAGCTATTTCGGTTTTGCCTCGGCAGGCTTGGCGATTGTCGCCATCCCGGTTGTCGCAATCATGCGCATGACCGGCTCACAATTCTTTGAAGGGCAAACCACTACGCTCATCTCAGTGCTCTTTTTGGGCGGTGTACAACTCATCTCGCTGGGGATTTTGGGCGAGTATATCGGTCGGCTCTACGATGAAGCGAAGGGACGTCCGCTCTATATCGTAGCGCGAGCGCCGGAAGACGAATAAAAGACAGTAAAAGAGAAAGTAGTAAAAGAAACGAGTGAGAAGAATTTCTTACTCGTTTTTGTTTTACAATGCTCGGCTTTCAAGAAAGCAAGCTGATAACTGCTTACTTCTTTCTCGTTACTCTTTACTCAAAGGGATATTTCACCCCAACTTCAGCGCGGATATTATCCATCAGCGTCATAGTGGCAAGAGTATCGGTGTGAGGCATGGCCGGACTTTCGAGCAAACCCTCTTGAATACAGCGCATCGCTTCTTTGATCTGGTATTCAAAGCCATTCGCTTTGAAGGGCTTTTTCTTGGTCTTTGCTTTGCCATCGACAACCAGCGTCGCTTCGGTGGCGCCCCAGAAGGGGCCGTTGATGCGGATATGCCCTTTCGAGCCGTAGATGTAGAAGGCGTTCTCAGCCTGTGTCAGGAAGGTGCTGGTGAACTGCGAGACGACATCATTTTCGTAGATGAGATTGACGGATAATAATTCGTCCACGCCGGTACTACCGATCAGGGCGTGGGCATTGAAGGAGACGGGATTCGCGCCCATGACCCACTGCGAGACGGTGATCGGATAGATGCCAATATCGAGCAGTGTGCCGCCAGCCAGATCGGGGTTGAGCAGGCGTCCACGCTCGTCACGCCCGGGGTTGAATCCAAAGCTGGATTGCAGGAGCGTTACGTCGCCGATCTTGCCTTTATCCAGCCATTTGCGGATCGTCCCGTAGATGGGCAGATAACGCGTCCAGACCGCTTCCATCAGAAAGAGTTTTTTCTCGGCAGCAAGGTCAATCAACTTTTTGCTTTCGGGCGCATTGACGGTGAAGGGCTTTTCACAGAGTACGTGTTTGCCCGCTTCAAGCGCCATGAGGGTATGCCCAGCGTGCTGCTGGTGCAGAGAGGCGATATAGACCGCGTCAACTTCGGGGTTAGCGACGAGGGCAGCATAATCATCGTAGGCGTTGGGGACGCCGAACTCTTGTGCGAAGGCATCGGCGCGTTCCTGGCTGCTGCTGGCTACGGCGTGGATTTTGGCATCGGGCACAGATTTAAGGGCTTTGGCAAAAGTGTGCGCGATACGTCCGGGTGAGATGATGCCCCATTTGAATTTGGTAGACATAGGTACTCCTTTATAAAAACCCGCCAGACCTTAAAGACCTGGCGGGGTTGGTTATTCTATTCGTCCACTGGTTCTTCAACCGGTGGGACATAATCCATCGCCAGCCAACCGCTGGCATCAAAAATATCGTTCAGAAAGACAGCGCGGTCTTCTTCGCTCATCAGCTCGGGACGGGCATAGTCCATCAGCATGGCCGTGATAAGTTCGGTGCCGATATATTGCCCATCGTAGAAGACATGTCGGTCGATGAACTCCTGGCGTGTAATGTCGCCCGACGGATGATTCATTTGGTCGAAGAAGAGATTGCCGAGGCCATAGTCGATGAAGCTCTCACCGTAAAACTCTTTCACCTGCGGGGCATGTGCCTGGCTGCCACTGACGATGACCGCACCGGCATCTGCCAAGCTGCGGAAATCGCGTCCCTGCCAAGGGCGGATTTCGGGTGAGTAATATTCAAAATATTGGAAGGTGGCAATTGGCAAATAACCTTTGGCACGAATCGTTGCGATCTGCTCGGTCATATACTCATAATCGCAGGGCGCCGCGCCGGGCCAGCCGTCGTCGCGCGCCCAGGCAAAATCAGGGCCGACCGGGTTGCAACCGATAAAGGCAAATTTATTGCCGTTATGCTCCAGCAAGGTCAGATCGCGGGCGTCTTCCAAATCCCTGCCACCGCCGTAGTAGGGGATGCCGAGTTCGTCGTACATATCGAGCGTGTAGAGCGTCGCAGCCGAGCCGCGATCCTGAAAGTGGTTGCCTGTTAGCTCGATCAAGTCTGTACCGACGTATTCGAGTAACTCAATATATTTCGGGTCGCTGCAAAACTGCAAACTTTTCTGTCCGCGATTGGGGGGCGGGCAATAAGGATCAAAGGGAATTTCGTTGCTGATGTGCGTAATATCCGCCGAGCGCAGCAGATCACCAATATCCCGCGCGGGGTAGGTCAGCCCTTCTTCTTCCATTTTATAGGCGGTCGCGCGCACGAGGGCGGTTACGCCGGTCAACACCATCACGGTCAGCTTATCGGGATCGCGGTTGAAAGCGGGCAATTCAGGAGGGGTGACGGGGCAAGGCTCAGCACACTTCCATGCAAAGTTTACAGTGAGCGGATATTCTTCCGAGACAAAATCATTATGCAATGGCGATTGCCCGTCGATGGTCAGCACTTTCCAACGCGGTTGGATCTCTTCAAAGGGGATGATGGCAAGGAAATCGCCCTGCTCCCAAGCCCGCTCTAATAATTCATCGGAAGGAACGATGCGCACATTCTCTCTGCTGGTTGCGCCCCAAATCCAAGTGAGCGCCATTCGAGTGGACTCTGCCATCCACAACGGTAAGTCGTTCCATTCTTCGGGCGCATTTTCATTGATCGGGTCAGGCGGGGTGCCTTCCTGCCACATTGTTTTTAGCTCGTCCAACGTGACCCCGTCGCGGATGGTCGGGAAAGGTGCAACAAGGGCGTATGTCCATGCGGTGGCATCGGGGTCATTGCTGGGATTCAGCACGAGCGAGGCAGCCTCTATATCGTCCACGAGCGGAATCGTTTCATCCAGCACTGCATCACGGAGTTGATCGGGAACAAACTGGCTGATCCACATTGTCTGCGGCATGGGTTCAGGTGTCGCCGTCGCAGCAGGGATGGGCATGTTCACGACTGCTTCAGTCGCTATTGGAGTGGATGCCACTGGTTGGCAGGCAACCAGAAAAATCAGAAGAGAAAGGATAAATTGTTTTTTCATTTAGGGGTATTGTCTCAAGGTAAATTTTTTCACCGCAGATTCATTCAGCGTCACACCCAAGCCAACGCCTGTCGGCACGTCGATGGTGCTGTCGGGGTTGAGCATAAAACGTTCGTTGGTGATGTCTTCGTGATAATAGCGGTCGGTGGCTGAGATGTCGCCGGGGAGCGTGAAGTTAGGCAGCGAGGCAATCGCCAGATTTGCGGCACGCCCAATGCCCGTTTCGAGCATCCCGCCGCACCAGACGGGGATGCCATTTTGCTGACACAGATCGTGAATGGCGAGCGCTTCGCTCAATCCACCCACACGTCCCGTTTTGATATTGATAATGCCGCAAGCCTTCATCTCGATGGACTGGCGCGCGTGGCGCAATGAGATGATGCTCTCGTCGAGGCAAAGCGGGGTTTTGAACTTCTTCTGCAAAACATGATGATCCCAAAGATCATCCTGCGCGAGAGGCTGTTCGATAAGCAGCAAATTCAGATCATCGAGCGGAAGCAGAGCATCAGCTGTTTCGAGGCTGTAGGCAGAGTTGGCATCAACCTGCAATTTTAAGTCAGGAAGGGCTTCGCGGATAACGCGCACATCACCAACATCACGACCCGGTTTGATCTTCAATTTGACGCGTTTGTAGCCAAGTTTGAGATAGTCTTCGACGGCATGCAACAGATCAGCGGGCGTATCCTGCAAGCCGACCGAGACACCCACATCGACTTTGGGCTTGCTTCCGCCCAAGAGCGTTTGGATGGATTTATTTTCTTTCTTGCCCCACAAATCCCAAAACGCCATCTCAATACCCGCCTTTGCCATCTCATGACCCTTGATAGGTTTCATCAGGGCGCGCAAGTCGGCGGGGCTCTCAATATCCTGCCCCTGCACTGCGGGAATGATGAAATCAGTCAGGATATGCCAGGCAGTGCCGGAGGTCTCGTAGGCATAGCCGGGGTCGCGGTCTGCGGCGCATTCGCCATAGCCGACCAGCCCTTCGGCGTAGATGGTGACGAGAATCCCGTCACGGTCGAAGATACGTCCGAAAGATGTCTCAAAATGCGAAACAAGGGGCATTCGTAAATGATGCAGGGTGATCTTTTCAAGTTTCATTTTTTATTCCAAAGAAAAAGAGAATTTCTTTCCCCACTGCTTCTCTGATTTATTCGTCGTTAGGCTGAAGGGTGGGCAAATCTCCTTGCCCATCGTCATCTACTTTCAAATTACGTAAGACATCGTCCATGCTCATGCCTTCGCGGCGCATACCCAGTTCGGGCGTGCCGCAGTAGGGGCAAATATTCCACGGGAGTTCCATCAGTTTGTCGCATTCGTGGCAATTCTTTTTGAGCTTGGTCTGACAGTTCGGGCAGACCATCCAATCGTCTTTGACACGGCGTTCACAGCCCGGACAAAGCAATTGATCTTCGATGGCAGCCAGCAGGGCTTCTTCTTCGAGGGTGCGTTGATATTCATCTTCCAACGTGCGCGGTGGGCGCAACACGAGATAAACCAAAACACCAGGTAAATTAAGCAGCGCTACCAAGATGGTCGAGAGTATCTGCGCCAGCGGATCACGGGCGCGGTTGCGAATATCTCGATAGGTCCAGATTACGAGACTGATCCACAGCGCAATCAGGAAGGCGATTCCAAAGCCTGTCAGCACGATGGTAAGATTATTTAAGAAGGTAGGGTCAAGGTTCATAGGTTTCCTCGAGAGAAAGATGCCGTTATTGTACTACGCTAAACGAAGATGTACTTCTCTTAGGGATTGAACTGAAAGTACCACTGCGCGCCTTGATTTGTCACCAGAGACTCTTCACGCAAGACTTCGTAGAAGGTGCGCCCGGGTTTGAGCGGGAGCGGCATCCCGTTCAGGTCGGTAATTTCGAGGGGCTGATCAATGGCAATCCTGCGCCAATGAGCCGGAATCACAATTCCATCCCGGAAGAGATACGCGTCTCCCGTCCCCATCGGATCGATGTGATAGACTTCGTCCTCTTCCTGCCATTTATCTGCAAAACTGTGTGGCACAAAAAGAAAAACGACGTTATCTGTCCACACCTGTTGTCCGGTGAGATTATCGATCAGGGGCGCATAGCTGGGAGGTTTCCCATCACGCAGATCATCGGTCTCCTGTTGACGATAGTAGCGTTTATTGATCGGCTCATAGCCCCAATA
>JBNKMO010000216.1:0-13459 GCA_050293165.1 Anaerolineales bacterium
GGCGTTTTTGATCTGATCAGCGCCTCCGCTGCTGGCGAATTCCCCGCTGGTAACTTCTTCGGCGCCACTGGCTTGGCTGACTTCCATGATTTTGACGGCACCGTTCCTCAAGCTGTCAAAGACACCCTGGCTGAGATCGACGCTGGCTTGCAAGACGGCTCGATTACCACTGGTTACTAAATCAGCTCTGTAAGCAAAAAAAGGAGTGCGGCACATGCCGCACTCCTTTTTGATTCTCATAGGTAAAGCGCTTATTCTATCCATTTAATTGCAAAAGAAGTACATTGCTTTACGCGCTCTTCGAAGCGAGGTAAAATCTAAGTTCAAAATCCCACCCCAAAAAGGTATAAAACATGGACGATCAAGCAACGACTGAGATGGACAAAGAAAACCCTACTGACTGGTGGGGAGCTATTTGGAACATCATTGCGGTCCCATTAGCAGCGGTTCTCTTGGCGCTCGTTATCGGCGCGATCCTGCTTGCTATTTCTGGCGCGAATCCTTTGGATGCCTATAGCGCGCTCGTCGAGGGGTCTTTCGGTAGCATGAAAGCCTTTGGACGCACACTGGCAAAAGCCACACCACTCATCTTTAGTGGGCTGGCAGTTGCCTTTGCTTTCAAAGCTGGACTCTTCAACATCGGCGCGCAAGGACAATTGCTCTTCGGTGCCTTGGTCTCTGCTACGATTGGGTTCATGGTCAAAGGCTTACCCCCAATCTTGCACGCCAGCCTTGCCCTCCTTGCAGGTGCAGCTGCTGGCGCTTTGTTCGCAGCCATCCCGGGTGCGCTAAAAGCTTACACGGGCGCCCATGAAGTCATTACGACGATCATGCTGAACTACGTCGCGATTAATATTACTGACTATTTTGCTGACGGGCCGCTCAAAGATGTTGAAGGTGGCAATATCGTTGCCCGCACCCCTGAGATTTTGGATAGTGCTCGCATCCCCTCGATTGGTGAAGTGCCAGTCGGCTTTTTCCTTGCCGTCCTCGCTGCTGTAATCATCTGGTGGCTGCTCTGGCACACCACACTCGGTTTTGAAATTCGCACGGTTGGTCTTAACCCGCACGCCGCCAAATATGCCGGTATGCGCGTTGCCTTTACCGTTATTCTAACAATGGTCATCAGCGGTTTACTTGCTGGAGTCGGTGGCGCAATCGAAACACAAGGCATTGTCGGGCGTTATCAGCCGGGCTTTAATACAGGCCTCGGATTTGACGGAATCACCATCGCCCTGCTTGGCAAAACCCATCCCTTTGGCATCATCCCCGCAGCATTGCTGATCGGCGCGATGAAAGCCGGCGCCAGCACCATGCAATTTAACGCCGGGGTCGCCAAAGAAATTACCGACGTCATTCAAGCCCTGATGCTCTTCTTCGTCACCGCCGACATGATCGTTCGCAAGCTCATCCGCGCGCGACTTGATGAAAGCGGTGAAAAAGTCACCATCAGCGGTTGGGGTCAACAATAGGGAGCCACCATGCAAAATACAAATACCCTCCCCACACAAGTTTCACCCCTTAAGCAATTTCTCAAACGCTGGGGCTCCACAATTGGCATCGCGCTCAGCGTGATCGGCATCACCATTTGGCAATATAACCTGAATTCCCAAGTCACCGAAGCCGTCGTTGCTTCCACAATCCGGCAGGCAACACCCCTTGTTTTGGGTGCGCTTTGCGGTCTACTTGGGGAACGCTCCGCCGTCATCAACATCGGGATCGAGGGCCAGATGCTGCTCGGTGCCTTTGTCGGTTTTTTGACCAACGTTTGGACGGGCAACCTTTTCTTCGCTGTTTTCGCGGCTGTTCTCACTGGTGCGGTCATGGGCTTGCTACTCGCCTATATGTCCGTCACCCTGAAAATGGATCAGATCATCGGCGGGACAGTCATCAACATTCTCGCTCTCGGGTTAACGGGATATTTTTATCAGGTCGGGCTGACCACACAAGGGAAGCTACAACCCATCGCACTCGGCCCGTTGGCAGACATCCCTGTAATCGGACCGGCCCTCTTCAACAATCCCCCGATCACGTATGCGACATTCATTCTCGTGATCGTCGTCCACTATGTACTCTTCTACACCAAATGGGGCTTACGCACCCGTGCGGTAGGCGAACATCCCCGCGCAGCCGACACTCTCGGCGTGAACGTCTTCAAAGTGCGCTATATCAACGTCATTGCCGGCGGCGCGATCGCTGGCCTGGCAGGCGCATTCCTGACCCTTGAAGCGGTCGGCTCCTTTGAGCGCGCCATGACAAACGGGCGTGGTTTTGTCGCACTGGCAGTGATGATCTTCGGCAAATACACTCCGCTCGGCGCATGGGGCGCGGCGCTGCTCTTCGGCTTTGCCAACGCCATGCAAACTCAATTCCAATTTGCGGATATCAATATTCCGCATCAATTTATCGGTATGCTGCCTTATATTCTGACAATTGTCATCTTGTCCGGCTTTGTCGGTCGCACACGCGTTCCGGCAGCAGATGGCGTTCCGTACGACAAGGAGTAGACAATGACAGAAAATTTAGCACTCGAAATCCGTCACGTCACCAAACGCTTCCCTGGCGTGCTTGCCAATGATGATGTTAGCTTCAACCTGCGCAAAGGTGAAATTCATGCTTTGCTAGGCGAAAATGGCGCCGGTAAAAGCACTCTCATGAACGTGGTCTATGGCTTGTATGCCCCCGATGAAGGTGAATTCCTGATCAATGGCAAACACGTTGAAATCAACGGGCCACATGATGCGATCAATTACGGCATCGGGATGGTGCATCAGCATTTTATGCTCGTGCCCGTCTTCAGCGTGACCGAAAATATGATCCTCGGCTCAGAAGTGACCAAAGGCACCAGCCTCGATCTAAAGCGCGCCCGCCGCGAAATCCTTGAAATCTCGGAAGCCTACGGGCTGGAAGTTGATCCCGATGCCATCGTCGAAGATATTCCCGTCGGTGTGCAACAGCGTGTGGAGATTCTAAAAGCGCTCTACCGCAAGGCAAATATCCTCGTCCTTGACGAACCGACTGCGGTACTAACCCCGCAAGAAGCCGAAGATCTCTTCCAGGTGATGCGCCAGTTGACCGAAAAAGGCGTTTCGATCATCTTCATCACCCATAAGCTGAAAGAAATCCTTAGCGTTGCAGACCGTGTCACTGTCATGCGTCGCGGAAAAGTTGTCGGTCACACCACCCCGGCGGAAACAGATCAACAAGGGCTCGCCACAATGATGGTCGGCCGTGATGTCCTGCTCCAGGTAGAAAAAGCGCCCGCCAAACCCGAAGATATTGTCCTTCAGATTTCTGATTTAACGATCAAAGATGAACGCAATGTCAGCGTGGTCAAAGATATTTCCTTTGAAGTTCGCGCCGGTGAAATCCTGGGCATCGCAGGTGTGCAGGGGAACGGTCAGACCGAACTCGCCGAGGCCATTACTGGCTTACGCGGCGTGGATGCGGGAACAGTCTCCCTTTTGGGTGAAACAGTCCCCTTTGAGCGGCCGCGTTACCTTGTAGAACACGGCATGGGACACGTCCCCGAAGATCGCCACAAACACGGTTTGGTCTTGCCCTATAGCCTCGCCGACAATATGGTTTTGTGTACGTATTACCAAAAGCCATTCGCCGGGAAGATGCTCGTACGCAACGAGCAAGCTATTCAGGAGAATGCAAACGGGCTAATGGAACGCTTTGACGTACGCGCCCCGGGCATCGAGGTCGCTGCATCCACGCTTTCGGGTGGTAATCAGCAAAAAGTCATCGTCGGACGCGAATTCAGCCGTGGCATAAAAGTACTGGTCGCCAATCAACCCACCCGTGGTCTGGATGTCGGCTCCATCGAGTACATCCACCAGGAGATCGTCAAGATGCGCGATGAAGGTGTCGGCGTAGTGGTCATCTCAGCCGAATTGGATGAAATCCTTTCGCTCTCTGATCGCATCGCGGTTATGTTCCGTGGCGAGATCGTGACCATTATCGACGCAAAAGACGCCTCCCGCGACAAACTTGGTCTCTGGATGGCAGGTTCGCACCCAGACACAATGTAAATCAAACCAGTCCGATTTTATTAACACAACCAGACACCCCAAAAGGGGTGTCTTTCTTTTTGGAGAGATAATGTAAAATTGTAAAAAATTGAAAGGACAAAAGGACATATTCATGGCTACCAAAAGAAATCTCTTTTCCCTGCTTGCTTTCACAACTCTTTTCATCTTCGCCTGTACGTTCCCCTCTGCAAAAGAAACCGCAACACCAAACCCTGACGCTGTTTTCACTGCCGCTGCGCAAACGGCCTCGGTGCAATTAACCCGCGCAGCACAAAGCAACCCAACAACCGCCACGCCGACGCCCTCGGTCTTCCTGCCGACCATTACACCTGCACCCACAAAAGTCTCCGCCACGCCGACGGATGACGGTTGTGACAAAGCCAAATTTATCAGCGACATCACCATTCCCGACGGCACCGCCTTCGCCCCCGGTGAAAGCTTCACCAAAACCTGGCGCGTCCGCAACACTGGTACCTGCACCTGGGCATCTGACTACGCGCTCGTCTTCGACACAGGCGAGTTAATGAGTGGCGTATCGCCAAAACTGTTAATGGGTAGCGTTGGACCCGGCGATACCGTTGATATCTCTGTCGATTTGGTTGCCCCGAACACCACCGGCAACTACGTCAGCAACTGGCAGATCCGCAACTCATCGGGCGTGCTATTCGCAAAACTTTATGTACAAATCAAGGTTGTTGACCCAACCTTCGCCGTCACCAGTGTCCGAAATATGGAAGCCTTCTATATCTCAGGTCGCGGCGCAGCTCTCACGGCTGATGTCATTGTCAACCGCGCAGGTAAAGTCAAATATCATTGGATCCTAAGAGAAACCGGACAACCTGACTTGACCACCCCCATCGAGGAGATCAACTTCTCCGCAAGCGGCACAAAAGAAGTCTCCACACTCTGGGCATCCTGCCCCCACGCGGGCAGCTTTACAGCTTCACTTTATATCGATGATCCCAACCATCAGGAATTTGGAGAAACCAACTTCAACTGCCCCTAGCAGATAAGAAACCGCATCCACACGTGCAAAGGGCTTGCTCCCGTTATTTTAGCGGTAGCAAGCCCTTTGTCATATTCCGTTTCATGCGCTATGCAGCGTTTTGCCGGAAACTCACACAAAACGATCAATCAACAAAAACAATCCAGCCGCCACACCGGCCGTCGCCGGGATCGTTACTACCCAGGCAATCATAATATCCTTCGCCACGCCCCAACGCACCATGCTCACGCGCTCAGCAGACCCAACACCCATGATCGCCGAACTAACCACCTGCGTCGTGCTAACAGGGCCGCCCACGGCGGAGGCCAGCAAAATTACAAGCGCCGATGTTGCCTGAGAGCTAAACCCATGCACCGGACGGATTTTATAGAACTTCGCACCCAGCGTTTTAATCAAACGCCAGCCACCCAGGGCAGTTCCCAGCGCAATCGCTCCTGCGCTGGATGCGATCACCCAAATCGGCACATCAAAACTTGGGATAGCGCCTGCTGTCAGCAAGCCCAGTGTAATCAAGCCCATCGTCTTTTGGGCGTCATTCGTCCCGTGACTAAGCGCTAAAGCGACTGCGGTCACCATCTGTGACTTACGGAAGAAATTGTTAATGCGCGGAGAAGCCCCGCGTGCCAAGAAGAAAACCAGCTTGGTAAAAATGTAGCCAAAGAAAAGACCGATCACCGGCGAAGCAAAGAGCGCGATCAGAATCTTCTCGATGCCATCAAACTTGATCGACTGCCAGCCGGCACCGATCCAAACGGCCCCGATCATGCCCCCGATCAAGGCATGTGACGAACTGCTCGGTATTCCCAAAAACCACGTCAATAAATTCCAGGCGATTGCGCTCAGCAATGCCGCCAACAAGACACTCATGGTGATCGTATTCGCAGCCACCACCTCGTCGCCAATGGTTGTTGCCACCGCCACGCCAAAAATAAAAGGACCCGCAAACTCGGCAAGTGCCGTTACGCCCAATGCCACCCGTGGGCTAAAAGCCCGTGAGGAGATCATCGTCGCAACGATATTGCTCGAATCGTGAATCCCGTTCAGAAAATCAAAAAACAGGGCTAAAGCAATCAGTACAATCAGGACAGGTTCCATCTTGTACCGCCTACGCTATCTTAACAACAATATCCGACAACAAATTACCGGCTTCATCCACGCGGTCTGCCGCATTGCTCAGATGCCGCAAAACTTCACGCCGCTTCAACATCTCAAAGACATGGTGCACATCTTCGGGCCCACTGAAAATATCAGCAATTGCTTCACGATAGACTCTTTCCACGCGCGTTTCAAACGCTTTCGCACGTTGGGCATGGTCCGTTGCTACAGCAGGATGTTCTTCCAGGCGCTGGGCAGCCATATACAGTTCATAAGTCGCCTGCTTCAACAGGGAGGTCATCCGCATCATAAAGGTGGTCGGCTCGACATTCAACACGTCCATTTCGGAGACAGTGCTATAGGCGTAATCCAAAACATCGTCGATAGCGCGCGAAAGCGCAAAAATATCTTCACGATCAAAGGGCGTCACAAAGGTCCGGTTAAGCTCATCGATCAAAATACGGCGCACTTCATCCGCATCTTTTTCGGTCATGGTTAACTTTTCAGCCAACTCATGCTCATGGGTTTTCATGTATTCCTGCAAATATTCAACGCCCTTATAAGTAAGCGCGGCTTGCTCAATCAGCAATACAATAAATTTATTGGGTTTCTTTTTAAATAAACTAAACATCTCCTGCTCCTTTGTATAAAACTTCGCCGGTCTCCATCAACTCGGCCTCCAACTTCCCAGCCGAAAGCTCCTGAAGTCCAATTTCAAATGCGGGCGTATTCTCCGCACGAAAACGCAATGTCAGCGTCACATCTGCGCCAAACTCTTCATCAAGAATTTCTCCCCTTTGCGCAGTCACCAAAAGGCGGATGCGCTCCAGCAGCCCGTAGGGGATCGCCACCAGCAAGGTATGCGCCAGCACCTTTTCTGCACGCGGAACGGCCGAAACAACCTCCTGAGTGGCTTGGGTATATGCTCTGACCAATCCACCGGTACCGAGTTTGGTTCCGCCAAAATAACGCGTAACAACAACGGCTACATCTCCCAAACCGCTGCCCTGCAATACGGCAAGTGCCGGCCTCCCCGCTGTTCCCGAAGGCTCACCGTCATCTGAGGCGTGAGCGATCACCAAGTTGCCCCCCCCTACCAAAAACGCCGTGACATGATGCGACGCATCCCCAAACTCAGTGCGGATACGTGCCACAAACGCCTTGGCCTCATCCACGCTAAAAACAGGCGCAAGCGTGGCAATAAAACGCGAGCCTTGGATGACGATCTCTTTACGAGTTTCTTGTGCCGGAACAGGGTAAGCCATAGTCAAAAAAGTGATATATGAAGCGAATGGGTAGCAAATCTAACACAAAACGCGTAAATTCACAAAAAGATATCTGCCAATCATTGCAACGAGAAAGCTCTTCTACATTTTTTCTAATCTCAGATGCTTGTTCAGGCCTCTTTTCTACCTGAAATCCCCATTTTGGTCGTCTTGACGGGGGTATCGTGTTGTGCTACTATCAGCCCGAAACACCTGTTCTAAGCAATATGGAAGGTGCATTTTTTCTTTACTAGGAGACGCATCATGGCGCGCAAAAAATCAATTTTCATTCTAATAACAACCTTCATCTTCATGGCACTGGTTAGCACAGGCTGTGAACGTTCCTACGCCCCAATCGAAGAGGGTTTGGCAACGCCTACCCTTGAAGGCGGTGGATTCCCTGACGCGCTCCCTTCTGATATGGAAGGTGTTTTTGAAGCCGGAGCGCAGACTGCAACCGCTCAGGCGCTTGGGGCGGATGCTGCTGCACCTGTAGCAGGAGAAGCGACCGCAGTACCTGCTGCTGGGGATAATACTACTGAGTTAGCCCCAGAAACAACCACAGAGGCCCCTGCAGACACCACCGCAGGAGACACAATAGAAACCACCATTGTTACCGCTACCTTGCCGGTTTTAGCAGACCCAACCACAGAACCGACAAAAGTTCCCAGTGTGGATGTGAACAATATTCCTGCAAACTACACACTGAAAAAGGGTGAATTCCCTTACTGCATCGCTCGCCGCTTCAATGTTGACCCCGGCGAATTGCTGAACCTGAACGGGATCACCACAGCACAGGCTGGTGTTTATCAACCCGGTTTGACATTGAAAATTCCGCAAACAGGAAATGCCTTCCCGTCAGATCGCTCACGCTACAATCATCCGGTCACCTACGTTGTACCGCAAACCACAACTGTTTACGGCGTAGCCTGCTATTTTGGCGACGTAGACCCTGCAGCAATCTTAAATGCCAACTCGATCTCAAATCCGGACTCGATCGCAGCAGGCACTTCGTTGCAGATTCCCTAAGCCAACATAATAATGTAATTCCAAGCGCCCAAGAGAAGAAACTTTCTTTCTCTTGGGTGTTTCTATGTCTGGAGCTACAAATGAAATTCGAATTACTTGATTCTGAAACCATTTTCAAGGGGCGTGCATTCTCGATTCGACGTGATAATTTACGTACCCCCGATGGACACACAACAAAATTTGATATTGTAGAGCATCACGGCTCCGTGGTGCTTTTACCGATCGACAAAGACGGCAACCTGCTCTTTGTACGACAATACCGTCACGCCGCAGCAGATGATTTACTGGAACTGCCCGCCGGAACATTGGATGGCCCTGATGAAGAACCGCTCCACTGCGCAGCGCGTGAAGTACGTGAAGAGACTGGCATGGCGGCCGATAAGCTTGTGGAATTGGGGAAGTTTTTCCTCGCTCCGGGCTATTCGACCGAGTTGATGACGGTGTTTTTAGCCACCGAGCTGCGCTTCGATCCCCTCGACCCTGATGAAGATGAGTTTTTACAGGTGGAAAAAATTCCACTGGCGGATGCTTTTTCTTTAGCGGAAGCAGGCAAAATGCCAGATGCGAAAACGCTGGCAGCTTTGCTGATGGCGCGTCCTCACCTGAGTCAATTTTTAGGTTCGTTATAATAGTTTTTTCATCAACTTTTACCAACCGATTATGACAAGTCGCAATTATTTTTTGGTCATAGGTAACTTTCCTAATTCGGACAACAAGAGTACACTTATTTAGTTAAATTTAGCTTTCGAATCTGCAATGTACTTAGGGTACATTGAACAAAGGAGTATCGTTATGAAACGAAAGATTGCAACAATTGACGGTAATGAAGCTACCGCCAATATCGCGCATCGCACTAATGAGGTAATCGCTATCTACCCCATCACGCCGTCCACCCCAATGGGTGAGTTGGCCGATGCGTGGTCTGCCGTTGGGCAGAAAAATATTTGGGGAACCACCCCGCTCGTCGTTGAAATGCAAGCTGAAGGTGGCGCTGCCGGGGCCGTGCATGGTGCACTGCAAACCGGCTCACTGACCACCACTTTTACGGCATCACAGGGCTTGCTTTTGATGCTGCCGAATATGTACAAGATCGCTGGCGAATTGACATCCACCGTTTTCCACGTGGCTGCCCGCTCTATCGCCGCACAGGCACTCTCCATCTTCGGTGATCACTCGGATGTTATGGGCGTTCGCTCTTCTGGCTTCGCCATGCTTTCTTCCGGCTCTACGCAGGAAGCGCATGACTTTGCTTTGATCGCTCAAGCCGCCACCTTGAAATCGCGTGTACCCTTCGTGCACTTCTTCGAGGGTTTCCGCGTTTCACATGAGATCAACAAGATCGAAATTTTGGCTGACGAAGATATTCGCGCCATGATTGATGATGAGTTAGTACACGAACACCGTGCACGCGGTCTTTCACCGGACCATCCTGTTATTCGTGGTACTGCTCAAAATCCGGATGTTTTCTTCCAGGCACGCGAAAGTGTCAATTCGTATTACGATATTTGTCCTGAAATCGTTCAAGAAACGATGGATAAATTCGCCGCGCAGGTTGGACGCAAGTACAACCTCTTCGATTATATTGGCGCCCCGGATGCCGAGCGTGTGATCATTATTTTAGGGTCTGGTGGCAAAGCTGTTGCTGAGACAGTGAAGTATCTCAATGCACAAGGCGAGAAACTTGGTGTTATCGAAGTGCGCTTGTATCGCCCCTTCTCGGTGAAACATCTTCTGGATGTGATGCCTGCTACCGTTAAAGTAGTTGCTACCCTCGACCGCACAAAAGAACCCGGCGCAACTGGCGAACCGCTCTACCAGGATGTCGTCACGGCCTTCAACGAAGGTCTCGGTGACGGCAGCGCACCTTTTGCTGCGATGCCGAATGTTATCGGCGGACGCTACGGCCTTTCATCCAAAGAATTTACCCCTGCAATGGTCAAAGGTGTTTTTGATGAAATGGCAAAAGATGCCCCGAAGAATCACTTCACAGTCGGTATCCTGGATGATGTCACCAACACCAGCGTAGATTATGACGCAAACTTCTCGATTGAAGGCGAAAATACCATCCGCGCACTCTTCTTTGGTCTGGGTTCCGATGGCACCGTCGGTGCAAACAAGAACTCGATCAAGATCATCGGTGAGGAAACCGAAAACTTTGCACAAGGTCACTTTGTATACGACTCCCGCAAAGCAGGCGCAAAGACAATTTCGCATCTGCGCTTTGGCCCTGACCCGATCAGCGCACCTTATGAGATCACCAAAGCGAATTTCGTAGCTTGCCACCAATTCAACTTCCTTGAGCAGATCGATATGCTCAAATTCGCCATGCCTGGCGCGGTTTTCCTGCTAAACAGCACATTTGGTCCCGATGAAGTTTGGGATCAGATCCCGCAAGAAGATCAAAAGACCATTATTGAAAAGAAACTGAAGTTTTACGTTATTGATGGGTACGAAGTTGCTGGCAAAACCGGCATGGGTGTGCGCATCAACACGATTATGCAGACCTGTTTCTTTGCTATCAGCGGTGTGCTTCCCAAAGATGACGCTATCGACGCCATCAAGGTTGCTATCAAGAAGACTTATAGCAAACGTGGTGAAGCAGTTGTTCAAAAGAACTATGCTGCTGTCGACCAGGCGCTTGCGCACCTGCACGAAGTCAACTACCCCGACACGATCAGCAGCAAACTGACTCGTCGTCTGCCCGTCCCCGCCGAATCTCCAGATTTTGTACGCGACGTGCTCGGCAAGATGATCACCGGCGACGGCAATGACCTTCCCGTCAGCGCCATGCCCGCCGATGGCACCTATCCCTCTGGCACCACCCAGTGGGAAAAACGCAACCTTACCCTTGATATCCCCGTCTGGGAAGAGGATCTCTGCATCCAATGCGGTAAATGCACCTTCGTTTGCCCGCACGCAGTCATCCGCCAAAAAGTTTATGAACCGGCCCTCCTTGATACTGCCCCCGAGACCTTCAAGAGCCTCGATGCAAAATTCAAAGAGTTCCCCGAACACAAATACACCATTCAGGTTGCTCCCGAAGACTGCACCGGCTGCCAGCTTTGTGTTGAAGTCTGCCCCGCAAAAGACAAGCAGGACCCCGAACGCAAAGCACTCAACATGGCACCCCAGCCCCCGATCCGTGCTACCGAAAAAGCCAATTGGGATTTCTTCCTGTCTATCCCTGAAGCTGACCGGACCCAAATGAATCTCGGCACCATCAAGAACTCGCAGCTCTTGCAACCGCTCTTTGAATTCTCTGGCGCTTGCGCAGGCTGTGGCGAGACTCCCTACATCAAATTGATGACCCAACTCTTCGGCGACCGCACCATTGTTGCCAACGCGACCGGCTGTTCCTCCATCTATGGCGGCAACCTGCCCACCACCCCTTGGACTCACAACAACGAAGGACGCGGGCCCGCATGGTCTAACTCCCTCTTTGAAGATAATGCCGAGTTCGGACTTGGTATGCGCTTGACCATTGACAAACAGAGCGAATATGCCCGTGAGTTATTGGTCACGCTAAAAGACACCATTGGGCAGGAACTCGTCGACGCGCTGCTCAACGCCGATCAGACCGAAGAAGAAGGCATCCAAGCCCAGCGTGCTCGCGTTGAACAACTCAAAGAAAAACTTAAAGGCAATAACGATCTCAAAGCCCGTGACCTGATCAGCATTGCAGACGTACTCGTCAAGAAAAGCGTCTGGATCGTCGGTGGTGACGGTTGGGCATACGACATCGGTTACGGTGGTCTCGACCACGTGCTCGCTTCCGGGCGCAACGTCAACATACTCGTCATGGACACCCAAGTCTACTCAAACACCGGTGGGCAGTCATCCAAAGCCACCCCGATTGCAGCCGTTGCAAAATTCGCAGCCAACGGCAAAGACATCGCCCGCAAAGACCTCGGCATGATCGCCATGTCCTACGGCTACGTCTATGTTGCACAGGTTGCCATGGGCGCCAGCGACATCCAGACCCTGCGCGCCTTCCGCGAAGCAGATGCCTTCGATGGGCCATCCATCATTCTGGCATACAGCCACTGCATTGCCCACGGCTACGACATGAAAGACGGTCTCAGCCAGCAGCAATTGCTCGTCAAATCTGGTTTGTGGCCGCTCTACCGTTACAACCCGGCCAACATCGAAGACGGCAAGAATCCGCTCAAGCTGGATTCGAAAGCCCCGTCCATCCCGGTCTCAGACTTTGCCTACAATGAAGCCCGCTATCGAGTTCTAACCCAGAACGACGAAAGCCGCGCCGAGACCCTGATGAAAGCTGCACAAGACGATGTCCAGGCTCGCTGGAAACTTTACGAACAAATGGCAGCAATGCACTACGAGAAAGAAGAATAACTCTCTAGACTCACTTTAAAGCAGAAAACTCCTCCCGTTTTGGGAGGAGTTTTTTATTACCTAAACACACAAACAGAAAATAAGCCGGAAAATGCTTACACATGCAAAAAGAAAAATGCCCGCAAGCGAGCATTTCTTAGAAAACTAAATGGCAGGGCGTCCCTTTTTATAACGATAGGTAATCCGTCCACGAGTAAGATCGTAAGGCGACATCTCTACCTGTACCCGATCTCCCAGCAAGATACGAATATAATACTTACGCATCTTTCCTGAAAGGTAAGCCAGCACTTCGTGGCCATTTTCCAATTTCACACGAAACTGCGTGCCGGGCAACGCTTCAATCACCAAACCTTCAAACTTGATCTTATCTTCACTTTTTGCCATATATAAATCCGATCTCAATCTCTAGTAACTCGGCCGACGTCGCTTCAAGCGGCGTACAGCTTTCTTCTTTTCCAAGCGGCGCTGCTCGGTACGGGAAACAAACCAACGTTTGTTACGCACCGTGCTCAAAACACCACTCTTAACAACCTTCTTACGAAAACGTTTCAAAAGTTGTTCTTGCGATTCATTCGCACGTAGTTTTACAACAGCCATTTCTTTCACCTCCTTCCAAAGAAGGGATAATACCTTTTAAAACAAAAACCCGACTGACAGATAAACACAGTCGA
>JBNKMO010000217.1:0-16374 GCA_050293165.1 Anaerolineales bacterium
CAACCCAATCATAGACAATATCTCGAACAGGGCGGGGAATAAAGCGCAAAATCGCCAAATATTTCCAGAAACCATTAAGTTCAGCCGCAATTGCTAATGCGGCCGAACTTTTCTTTATGAGAGTGTCGCTTTGAAACAGGAATACACTTTCTGGCTCAGGTGTGGTGATCTCAAATCGCGACAATATTTCTTTCCCTGTTTCTGATTGCGCGGCCGTGAATTTGAAAACGCTTTCCGAGTCTCGTTCGATAATAAAACGCACCGACCAATTACAGAGATTGCAGACACCATCAAAGATGACGATATTATTCATCAGCAAGAAGTTTCTTGAGCACTTCTTCTAACTCAGGCTCTTTTTTAGCATCTTTGAATTCAGCCATACGCCGGTAGATATATCCGGCTGCACCGTGAAAACCGCTCGGCAGGCCTGCTTCCGCAAAGGTTTTGGCGATTTCGTCCATTTCGCCCGCGAAGCGCCATGCTTTGGCGGTCACACGTTGCGTGCGTTTATGAGCTTGCTCGACAAAGGTGGGATCGTCTTTTGCCCATTCTGCTTCGAGACTTTCACGCACATCAAAGTTTTCCGCTAGGGCCAGGATGGCCGCCAATAGCGCGGTTGTACCTTTGGAGTAAGCGGCGTATGCCATCTTGAGCGCCGATGCTTTGCCGATCTCCTCTCCAGTGATATTTATTTCTAAGGGGCCAGATTCGAACAGTACTGCAATTTCCTGCGCATATCCACCAGAGAGATGCAGCCAAGTGTTTCCTTTTTCCCAAGCTGGCCCACCGATCACGCTCCCGTCAACATAGCGTGCGCCTGCGCGCTCTACGATCTCTTGAATCCGGATGCTTGTTTGGGGCGCAATAGCATTCGCATCAAGGTAGAGCCCTTGAAAAGATAGCGCTGCTACGCTTTGAGCCACGTCCACAGCTGCGTGGGGTGGGCAGATGCTGATAACCACCTCGCAAATTTGGGTCAGGTGCGCCAGCACCCCTGTATCAATCAGACCATGCTCCTCGGCACGTTTGTGTGTTGCCGCGCTGCGTCCATCTGAAATCCAATAGGCTTCATGTCCGCTATTTTGTACGGATGCCGCGAGCGAGATTCCCATCGCCCCTGGGTGTAAAAAACCAATTTTTATTTTGCGCATAATCAACAAGGTGAGCTATAAATTGAAATAGGGTGGGGGGTTAGACCCACCCAAATAAGCGTGCAATACTCGCTGTCAGGAATGTCACCACGATACCAATACCCAGTGGCAACAGCGCGCCAACGGTCGCCCATTTGCGGCTATTGGTCTCTTTGTAGATCGTCATGATTGCCGTTGCGCAGGGGTTATGTAGCAGCGCAAAAAGCATCAGATTTACCGCCGTCAGCATCGTCCAGCCGTTTTGGTCAACCAGCAGTGTGCGCAGGGCGCTCATCGAGTCGAGCTCGATCATCATGCCCGTGCCCATATAAACCATCAGCATGGTCGGGACAACGATCTCGTTCGCGGGAATAGCAATGATATAAGCAAGCAAGATCACGCCATCCAGCCCGAGCAGCAACCCGGCAGGGTTGAGAAAGTTAGCGATGTGTTGTGCAAGGCTCATGCCCGTAATTTGAATATTTGCCAACACCCAGATGATCGCGCCTGCCGGAGCCGCTGTTTGGATGGCTCGCCAAAGCACGAATAAGGTGCGGTCGATCAGCGATGTGTACAGGATTTGCAGAAAATTCGGGCTGCGGTAGGGCGGTAATTCCAGCGTAAAGGCGGATGCTTCGCCCTTCAGGATTGTTTTGGACAGCGCCCATGAGACAGCCAGCGTGAAGAGGATGCCGAGCACGACCACTGCGACAACTGAACCTGCTGCCGCTATGGATGCGTATACCGGCGAAAAGGATGCGGCGACAAATACCGTCCCGAGCATGATGAGGGTTGGAAAGCGTCCGTTGCACGGGACAAAGTTGTTCGTTAAGATCGCGATCAGGCGTTCACGCGGCGAGTCGATGATGCGCGTTGCCACAATTCCGGCGGCGTTGCAGCCAAAACCCATCGCCATCGTCAGGGCTTGTTTGCCATGCGCGCCCGCTTTCTTGAAGAGAAAGTCCATATTGAAGGCGACGCGTGGCAGATAACCCAAGTCTTCGAGAAAGGTGAAGAGGGGGAAGAAGATCGCCATCGGTGGCAACATCACAGCAACGACCCAGGCTAAACCGCGATAGACGCCATGCCAAATGAAGCCCGTGATCCACCACGGGATGCCGATATTGGTGAAGAGTGTCGCGGCTTGATCTTCGATCCAGAAAAGGACGGTTGCGATCATGTTCGATGGCACGTTTGCGCCAACAACCGTGATCCAGATAACGATTGCGAGGATGAGCAGCATGAGCGGCAACCCGAAGATCGGTGAAGTCACAATCCGGTCAATACGCTGGTCGAGATCGTATTCGTGGTCGCCCTTCGGGTGAACGGCACGCTTGGTAATGCTTTCAGCTTCGCTATAGAGCGATTTGACGACCTCATCACGGAAACTGCTCGAGAGAGTGCTGCGCAGTTCGGCGGCCTTGTTGATGATTTCGTTAGGAGTTGCGCTCATCTTATTGCCTCCCGTCAACAGCCATTTTTTTGCTGAATTGGACGTCTGCATCCTGTTGGCGGCTGACGAGTTCGGTTAGGTTGCCTTCGCGCAGGGCTTGCTCAACTTTGGCGTCCCCGTCCAATAAGCGGATCGCCAGCCAGCGGGCGTTCGGGATGCCGGGGGCTGTGCCTTCGATCATTAGGGCGAGTTCTTCGACGGCTCGCTGAAATTCAGGTGTCCCTTGCACGCGGCGCGGTTTGGTGGCGATACCGCCCTCGATCACCTCAGCGACTGTCGAAAGGAGTTGGTGGATTCCCTCTCCGCTGCGCGCCACAATCGGGATGGCGGGCACGCCTAAATCACGAGCGAGACTTCGCGTATCCACTTCCAATCCCTTCCTTCTAGCCTCATCCATCAGATTAACAGCAACAACAACATTACTGGTAATTTCTGTCACCTGCATCACAAGATTTAAGTTTCGCTCCAAAGCGGTCGCGTCCGTGACGACGATTGTGCAATCCGGTTTTCCAAAGAGGATGAAATCGCGTGCTACCTCTTCATCTTGCGAAGCGGAGAGCAGGGAGTAGGTGCCGGGCAGATCGACCAGTTTGTAGCGGATCGTATTGAATTCAAAACCGCCCTCAGCGCGCGTAACGGTCTTTCCGGGCCAGTTGCCAGTGTGCTGTTTGAGGCCGGTTAGGGTGTTGAATAGCGTCGATTTGCCGGTGTTGGGGTTGCCCGCCAGCGCAATCACGCGGTCAAAATTATCGAGTTCGATGCCCATTTGCTCTAACTGTGTGAAGGCAGGGCAAGTCTCGCAATGTTCGGTAGGTAGATTGTTTTTTTCACTCATAGTATTTTCTCTAACTTTCTAGCGTTTTTACCCAGATCTGATTTGCCTGTTCGCGGCGCAAGGCGATTAACGTGCCGCGAACGCGGTAGCCGCGCGGGTCACGGAATGAGTTTTTCAGTTCGGGGAAGATGGTCGTGCCGGGCGTCAGCCCCAAATCGAGAAAGCGACGCCGCGTGAAGCCCTGACAGGCTTCGTCCAGTGCGATGATCTCAGCTTTTTGAGCATGTGCCAACTCATCGAGCGGGATTGCATCGGCCAGCGCGAGCAGACTTTCAGGCAACGGGGTGACATAGACATTTGCTGCAACGGCGGGTGCCAGCCGGTACTCGGCTTCGCCATCGCTGAGCAGATAGCGTTCAGCGCTTTTCTCCAAAATGCGGACGCGTTGTCCGAGCCGCAGCCCTTCAGCGAGGATTTGGGCAAAGGCCATTTCTGGCTCATCCTCTAGATGCACGATGCGCCCGACTATATCGGTTTTCCAGGAAGTCAATGGTTGGCCTTCGCTTTCGCTGAGTACCCCGTCGCGGTTGGGGATCGGGTCACCGTGCGGGTCACGGCTGGGATAGCCGAGCGCGGTATCCATGGCGTCCACTTCAGCGGGCGTCATGCCATGCTCGCGGCGATGTGCCTCGGCGTGAACTTTCTCTAAAGGCAGGCGTGCCTCGTCTGCCAGATAGCGCTCCAGCAGGCGATGGGCGCGAACCACGTGAATTGCCCAGCGTTCCCCTTCGGATGTTAGATGTAGTTCCGTACCGTGGTGCTCGATCAAGCCTTGTGCGTCCATGCGCGCAAGGATACCTATTACTGTTTTCGCAGACAAGCCCATGCTGCCTGCTAATGATTCTGGCGATGCGTGGCGTCCTTGTTGCTCACGGTCGAGCAGATGTTTGAGCGCATCCTCGACCTCCTCGCGGCGCTTATTTTCACGGCGCGTGTTGATTTGCTTGGGGAGGAAGATGGCTCCCAAAACGAGCAAGATCGCTACGAATAAAATTTGATATAGCATATTGTCTCCATGATCAGACTTTCGAAGTTTTCAAAACTTTGAAGGTCTCTTTCTTAGGATTCTTCTTCAACAAAAATATGATGCGTGATAGCCGGCCCGACGATCATCTCTGTCCCCTCGACGAGCAGGGTCAGATTTCCGTCAAAAGGCGAGAACGCTCTCACCTCCAACTTGCTACCGGGCACCAAGCCTTTTTCCTCGAGATAGCGCAGGAGATCTCCATCGTCAGCATTGACGCGTTGTATCATTGTCACCTGTGGCGGACGCAGCGTCGACAATGGGGTAGATGCCTTTTGGGGCATCACCAGGTTCGGGTCCGGGATCGGATCGCCATGCGGGTCGTGAGTGGGATGCCCGAGAACGGCATCAATCCGTTCTTCGAAAGCCTCCGAGATAACATGTTCCAATCGGCAAGCCTCCTCGTGAACTTCATCCCATGGGAATCCCAATGACTCGTGGAGATAGGTCTCCAACAGTCGATGATGGCGGATGACCTCGAGGGCTGCGCGTTCTCCCTCGGCAGTGAGGGTCGCACCTTGCCGTTTGCGATACTCGATGAGGGGCGGGGTGGTTTCGGCGAGGCGTTTGAGCATACCAGTGACTGAGGCGGGTGCGATCTCAAGCGCATCGGCGAGGGCTGTGGTGCTGGCTTGTCCGCTTCGACTGAGCGTGTAGATCGCTTTGAGATAGTCTTCAATTGCGTGTGTGATGTCTTTTTTCATAGCTTAGCCTATATATATATTTAGGATAACCTAAATTAGTGTAGCGTAAAAAAAGAGCCGCGTCAAGAGTGCGGCTTCGGAATCGGTATCCAAAACGCCTTCATTAGCGAGTGGATTTCCATCGACGCCTTGTTGCAATATAAGATGCAAATTTGACAAAACCCCTCTGTAGAGGGGTGACAAAACCATTATTCTGAATTGTACTTAATACCGAAGAATTATTTGCCAGATACTAGCGTGTTACAAAAAATAACCCTTCGCATGAAACGCGGTACAATTTTCACTCATTTGTCACAGGAAAAGTGAATGTTTCAATTCATCGGAAAACGCATCATTTTTATTCTCTCGGTCTGTGTGCTGATCATCTTTGCGGTCAATATGGGCATGGATATGGGACGCAACTCCAGTGTCGAGGAGCCAAGCTACGATCTGGTTGAGTTCAGTCAGGATGCCTGGACAAATACCCGTGCCTACATCGACTCTGCCATAGCAGGCGACCTTGGCACAGTCAACCACGAAGTGCTTGGTGTTATCACGGTCTGGGATTTGCTCAAAGACACCTACATCAAAAGTATGGGGCTTTTGCTCGTCTCTCTGATAATCGCCTCGATTCTCGGACTATCACTCGGTACCTTCGCCGCACTGGTCAAAAAACAGCAGATCGTACTGGCATTGCTCATCCTGACTATTTTGGGGGTTTCTACGCCATCTTTCTTTGCGGGCTTGCTCCTGCAGCAAGGTGAGATGAAGTATTTCCAGGCGACGGGGGAGCAACTCGTCAAAATGGCTGGCTTCGGTTGGGATATTGAGCATATGCTCATGCCAATCCTCGTGCTAATGGCACGACCTCTTGCATACCTGACTCGCTCATCTTTTCTCTCTCTGAGCAGCGTTATGGACGAGAATTATATTCGCACCGCGCATTCAAAAGGTTTGCGTGAGCGCTGGGTTGTTAGTATCCATGCACTACGTAATATTGCTGTTCCGGTTCTGACTGCTGTCGGGGTTTCTTTGCGTTTTTCGTTGAGCACCCTGCCCGTCGTTGAGTTTTTCTTTGCCTGGCCTGGTGTTGGCTTACGCTTGCTCGAAGCCATTAACGCTCGCCAAATAAATGTCGTCGTTACCCTCGCTCTCGCGTTGGGATTAACCTTCCTGCTCATCAATCTTCTTTTGGATATCGCCTATCGGTTGATTGATCCTCGTTTGCGGGAGGTGGAAGCATGAACTGGCTGACCAAACTCATTAAGCAGATCCTGAATCCGCGCGCGAACCTGGATAAGATGCCTGCTCTCGTTATCTCAACGGATGCCGAAGGAGAAGCTCCCGGCGGCGCGCGTGGACGGCTTACCTGGCGCGAAACACTGACTAATCTCCCGCTCATGCTCGGCGTTCTAATTGTCCTCGGGCTTTTCGTGATCGTCCTCTTCGGCCCTGTTTGGGCTCCTAAAAACCCCTACATTGCCGGACAGCATATCGTCCCGCACTATGATGCGGAAAAAGAAGAGTTCATTCGTCCGCCGCTTGCTCCCGATGCTGAATTCCCGCTTGGTACCGACCGCTGGGGCACCGATCTGCTGAGCTTATTATTACATGGCGCACGTAATACGCTCATTGCCTCAGCTTTTATCACGATGGTGCGCTTGATCCTTGGGCTAATGCTTGGTGGTTATGCCGGTTGGAACGAAGGTACAAATGCCGACCGTGTTATTATGAGTTTGATCGGGGTAACCACATCCATCCCAATGCTGATTAGCAGCATGATCCTGATCTATGCCCTCGACATTCGCAAAGGCCTGTCGACTTTCATTATCGCACTATCCGTTATCGGCTGGACAGAAATCGCGCAGTATATCCGCAGCGAATTCATGGTCTTGCGCAAGATGCCTTTTATCGAGGGCGCCCAATCGCTTGGCGCAAAAAATCTGCATATTGCCGTGCGGCACGTCATTCCGAACATTTTGCCGCAACTGCTTGTGCTTGCCTTCCTTGAAATGGGTGCGGTGCTGATGCTGCTTGGCGAGCTTGGCTTTGTCGGCGTCTATATTGGCGGCGGACAAGAAATCGCACTCGTCGAGATGATGGCTCCCACACAGGTCTTCACGCTCGCTGAAGTTCCGGAATGGGGCGCGATGCTCGCTGAAGGTTATGTTTGGCTGCGCTCAAAACCCTTCGTAGTTGTCCCACCAGCGGCGGCCTTCTTTGTCTCGATTATCGGCTTTACTTCTCTGGGTGAAGGGCTGCGCCGTCTGGTCGAAAAACGCGGCTTAAACACATCCTTCTTGCTCAAGAAGCGGATGCTGCTCATCATCGCAGGTTTGACTCTCGCGACGATCTTTATTATGAATAATACGGGCGCCGCACCTTGGTTCTCGAAGGTGGCGCAAGCCTTCAACGGCGAAGAAGCGTTGGCGCATATTGAAGCCCTCTCCGAAATGGAAGGCCGCAGCGTTACACAAGAGGGCGGCGTAGAAGCTGCTGCTTATATCCAAAGCAAATTTGAAGAATACGGACTGGAACCAGGCTGGAAGCGCCTGAGTTACACCTATCCCCTCACGACACAACTTACGCAACCGCTGGCTCAACCCGTCCTCGCCCTTGTGGATGAAACTGGTTCCGTTATCGAGAGCTTTCAGCACCAGATCGACTTTGGGTTCGTTATCGCGGGGCATGGTGGCAGCGGGGATGCCGAATTCCCGCTCACTTTCATCGGTTTTGACGAGGAAGATGCGCCCCTCTGGGATGCTTATAAAGACCTTGATCTACAAGATAAAATCGTTTTGCTGCAACGCGGAAATGCTCCTGCGGATTTTGCCACCGAAGCAATGCTGCATGGTGCGCGTGGCGTTTTGTGGATTGCAGGAGACGGGCGCGATGATGTTCGCTCGCAGATACAGTGGGCAAACCCCGAAGCAGATTATCAGCGAATGCCGACGATGCCGATCTTCCGCATTCGTCCCGCAGTAGCTGCGTCCATACTGAAGCAAGCTGAGGTCACGTGGGATGCGCTATCTTCGGGCGCGGTCAATATCAACCAGCAAGGAGATGGTTGGTTTGCGTCCGATCTTGATCTGAATATCCACATGTCCCTGCAACTTGCCGATCCGGAAGAAGTTGAAATCCCCTGCGTTATGGGCTACAGGATTGGTTCGGATCGGGAAATCGCAACTGAATTAGTTGTTATTTTCGCTAATTATGATGGCTTGGGCACCGACCCAGACGGGACCGTTTTCCCTGCCGCCAATCATGATGCATCTGGTATTGGCATGATGCTGGAGATTGCGCGTTTGTGGGATGAGCAGCAGCTTGATACGCGTCGCTCAGTGCTTTTTGTGGCTTGGGGTGGCGCTCAACTGGATGAAACCGGTGCCCGAGAATTCTTCGAGGATAACTTTAATTTCAGGCATTTGATCACAACCAATCCCAATGACCGTGTGGAGCCAGCGCTGCTGCTGCAATTGGATTATATTGGCGCAGGCGGGGATGCGTTGCTGATCCATCCAGATTCGTCGCCTGCGCTGATTGCGCTGCTTGAAGAGACGGCACAGGAATTTGAACTGCCGATCAGCACTGAGATGGGGGCAGCGGACTTTTCCAGTGATGTGATTTCGCGAGCAATTCCGTGGCTTTCCATTCGCTGGGCAGATGCAAATATGCTGCCAACTGAAGATGGCTTCGAAAATATCGAAGCGGAGAAAGTGCGCACTCTGGGCGAGACTCTGTCGTTGGCATTAACCAAAATCGTGCGTGAAACGGATTACTAAAATGCGAATTCGCTTGTTTCTTCTTGGTTTGGGATTATTTGTGCTGTCGGGCTGTGTCACAAGGGACGAGACCGCCCAGACTCCCGGCGACAGCGCTAACGGGATTCGTCTGCCACAAGTAGTTATGGATGAGCCGCTTGCGTTGCCGGAACCATTCGGCGGGGAAGTGGTATTGCATAGTGATAAGCCCGTGTTGTATCGCGGAGAAGCCGATGCTTGGGATAGTTCTTTGATCATTCCTGATGCTGTCGTCTTTAGTCAGGGCTTATATCATATGTTTTATACAGGTTTTAAAATAGCTCTGGCAGGAAGAGAGATATCAGGCGGTACTGGCTATGCTATCTCGACCAATGGTTATGATTGGTATCGGTTTTCAGATGCGCCTTTATTTACCTGGGATGAGACAATTGGACCTGGTCTATTTTTGCGTGCTTCCAGTGTGTTAATTGATGAAGATGGTACTTGGACTCTTTATCTTGCATCCCGCAGCTTTGAAGTGGGAGAGGCTCCATCTATTTTTAGGGCGACAGCATCTTCTCCGAATGGCCCTTGGGTATTTGATGATGTGCCATTGCTGGAAGCCGGCAGTTCAGGCATGTGGGATTCATCTGGCGTGGACGCTCCTGTTGTTATAAAAGATGAAGGACGCTTTCTGATGTACTACAACAATGTTCACGATACCCCGCGAGGGTTTTCAGCCATTGGCGTGGCGACTTCTAATGATGGGGTTTCATGGGAAAAGTACAACGACCCAACGACAGATGAAAGGTTCGAAGAAAGTGATCCTGTTTTCCGTTTGCCTGAAGGCAGTTTGTCGTCAGAGTTCATGTGGGCGTCGTCTGTGTGGAAAAGCACTGCTGGGTTGAGCATGATCTATACATCTGGCTCCTCCGCGCACAATAATTTCAGTTATGCAACCAGTGAAGATGGCATTACATGGGTAGCTTCAGCTGAAAACCCTGTTTTGGGCGATGAAGATATTCCCTCTCTGGAGGTTATTACTTCGCCAAAGATTTTATATAGTGACGATAAATACTACATCTTTTTCCGCGGAGCTCCTAATCGAAATGCTGCCGGGAGTGATATTTATCTGGCAGTTGCTGAGTGAAAATGATGTCGAAAAAAGCAGATCAAATTTTATGGCGTATTACAGCGCTTGCGGCACTGGCTTTGCTCGTGATGACGATCAACCTGCTCGTGCAATCCAATGCACAGGGCGGGGAAACAAGCCAAAATGTACGTGCGTATCTGACAAGTGAGCAGCCTTTCGTCATCGTGCTCGAGGAAGCGAATCCGCGCAGCATCGTCGCTTCGATCCAGGAGCGCGATACCCCAATTGTCGTTACCGATTATCTGCGTCGCAGCGGGCAGGATTGGTACAAGATCAACATCGACGGGACCTTTTTAGGCTGGGTACAAGCCGAATATATCAGTCTTGAAAAACCTTAGAGAACGTCAAACCATGAGTCAAATAACAACCCCTATTCCCGTTCAATCAAAAGAACGTATCCAGACCGTTGATGTTTTACGCGGCTTTGCGATCTTCGGTATTTTGCTTTTCAATATGCGCAGTTTTGCCGGACAGTCGATGAACGTCAACGCCTGGGTCGAGCCATTAGACCGCGCCATCCCCGCACTGATTAGATTTTTCGTAGAAGCCAAATTCTACTCACTCTTTTCCTTCCTGTTTGGCTGGGGTATGGCGGTGCAGATGCGCCGCGCCGAAGCCAAAGGGACAAAATTTTTCCCCATTTACCTGCGTCGCCTGCTGATCCTGCTTGTTTTCGGTACGCTGCATGGTGTTCTGCTTTGGACAGGCGACATCCTACGTATGTATGCCATTATTGGCATCCTGATGCTATTCATTTTCCGTAAAGCCTCGCCGAAAACCCTGCTTATTGCGGCTGGACTATTGCTGCTTTCAGCCATCCAAATGACTTTGCCTGGTGAGTGGATGGATAACACTCGCCAGTGGTGCCTCAGCTTGTCTGAGTGTCTTTCGCCAAATATGAATCTTTCTGCCAGTCTTTATGCGACTGGCACCTACTGGGAAGTGACTCAACTTCGTTATCAGGAATTTATCGGTGCTCTTTGGTGGTTGCCCTGTTATACGAGTAGTGTTTTTGCGATGATGTTGCTTGGTTTATACACGGGCAAACGCCGACTTTTTGCCAATTTTGACGAGCACAAAAAACTCTTTCGCAATGTGATGTGGGTTGGGTTGGTTGTTGGTCTTGGGCTCAATGCTGTATTTACCTACTACACAGCAAACCCCTTTGCGGGTAAATATTATTCACTGATTCGCACTGGCGCACGCACCCTCGGTGCTCCAGCCATGACGCTTTTCTATATCAGCGGTATTACGCTGCTCTTTCAAAAAGAAAAGTGGCATGAGCGTCTTTCCCCGCTGGCCTATGTGGGACGGATGGCGCTTACCAACTATATTACCCACTCCGTGGTTTTAACCTTTTTCTTCTATGGCTACGGTTTGGGATTATACGGCGAGACAGACCCGACCTTTGCCTTGCTTCTGACCATCGTCGTTTATTTATTCCAGATCAGATTCAGTCAATGGTACTTTGAACGCTACCAGTTTGGGCCGCTGGAGTGGGGCTGGCGTAAGTTGACCTATGGCCGCGTCCGCCTATTATCGGACACTGTGCAACTCTCCCCTGAGCAGACCCGCAAACGACGTATGATTACTTTTGGCATTGTCTGGGCACTCATCCTCCTTTGGGGATGGGGCCTCTTCCGTTGGTCACAGAATCTTGCGGACGGGCGGGAAATTTCTCCGATCGAGATGGCGCTGCGCGGAACGCCCGTGCCCGAAGCTGTTCTCGCTGATGAAGCGGATGCCCAACAAGAATATGTCATCGCTACCCCCGTCACCCAATTTGTGGATGTGTCTCCAGGCCCCGCCGCCGCAGCAGGCGATTTGCGCACCCTTGCCGCCGCATTTGATGCGGACACTGCCCGTGCCCAGATCGAAGCTCTGACCGCGCCACGCTACGCTGGGCGTGTGGCTGGTTCGGCTGGAGGACATGCTGCCGGGGACTATATCGCGTCGCAATTTAGGCGCTACAACTTGCAGCCTGCTGGCGTGGATGGATCTTTCTTTCAGGAATTTCCGGTTAACTATTCTGAACTATCTGCTTTGCCGCGTCTTTCCATCACCGGTGCGGATGGCACACTTCATAACGAATATGTTTTTCATCAGGATTTCTCGCCGCTGGTTGGTGCCTATCTTGGCGCAGGTAGCGGTAGTGGTGATGTGATCTGGGTCAACGATTGTAGCCATGCTGCCTTTGCTGGCTTGAACGTGGTTGACAAGATCGTCTTTTGTGAAGATGGAAATCTTGCCGAGATCGGACGCAATGTTGCTGAGAATGGCGCGGCAGGCTTGCTTTTATTGGCTGACTCCAACGTGGCTCCGCCAGATGCAGGCGAAGCTTTTCAGCCCGTTTGGATACCGCAGCCTGTTCCGGCCTTCCGTGTTTATTCCGATGTTGTCGAGGTGCTATTGGCAGGCAGTGGGGTTTCGCTAGCCGATTTATCGCTTTTATTTTCGCCATTGGCCTTACCATCTCGAGCGGATTTATCCGTCATGATAACGGATGCCTGCCCAACGGGTGGGTGTGTCGGGCGTAATGTGCTTGGTGTCCTGCCGGGGCGTGATCCGGCTTTCACAGATCAGGTAATTGTTGTCGGAGCAAATTACGACTCACTCGGCAGTAGCCCGGATGGATTGGTCTGGAATGGCGCGAATACGAGCGCTTCCGGTATCGCCGTCCTGCTGGAGATTGCCCATAGTTGGCAGCAGCAAGCCTACGTCCCGCGCGTGACCGTTCTCTTCGTTGCCTGGGATGCTGAAGAGCAGGATTCGCTTGGGGCAGAATTTTATGCCCAACACCCGCAATTTTCTCCTGAAAGCGTCCTGGCCTTCATCCAACTGGATGCGCTTGGCGCAGGTGGCGATACGCTGCTGGTTGGCGGTGGAGGCGAGATCGCTGAGGCTATCCGCGCTGCGGCTGATGGGGTGGGTGCGCCTGTGCAGTTGACGGGCGATCTACCCACGCTGCCTTTTGCAAATGCTAACCGCATAACATGGTCTGATGCAGTCACAAATGTGCCGGAAGATACACTTGAAAATATTACCTCTGAGAAGTTGATGCAGGCAGGTGAGACCGTCTCTCTGACCTTGTTGGGGTTGGCGGAAGGCTCTGCTGAAATTGAAGATTTGCTCACGCGCCGCGCACAAGCAGTTGTTGATGGAGATATAGCTGCTTTTCTGCAAACCTCTGTAGCTGCCGAGCAGGAGAATGATCGTCTTTGGTACGCCGATGCGCAGTCACTCTCCCCGCTCTCTTGCGAAATGAGCTTTGAGAGTTTGCGTGTGGCTAGCGATAGCGCTGTCGCGGATGTGACGATCAATCTTGAAGCTGCGGGCGATAATGGCGGTTCGCGGGTCATCTCTCTGACTATGCCAACGCAGTTCCGCTACACGGCTGATGGTTGGTTCTGGGCGGGATCAGACTTGCTTTGGCAGGATGCTCCCGCAGATGACGAAAGCCCGCGTTTCTCGGTTGCCTATCCACGCGGGAAAACGGAGGGCCTGGACGGATTGGGCGAGAAAGTAGCCACGCAATTTGCCGAAGTTGTCGACTTGCTTGGTTTGCCTGCCGAAACAGATGCTCGTATTTTGCTTTTTGATGGAAATGAGGCTCTGCGTGCCAGCACAGCTATGTCATTGGCACGAGATGAGAGTGCTGCAACGATGCCGCATACCATCAAATTAGCCTACAGCGCGGAGATAGCAGAAGGCGAGCGCCTGGACGAGGCGGTTGTTCATCTGGCGCTCGCGAATGCGGGCGTTCCTAAATCTGCCGCGCCCTGGCTTTGGGATGGATTGCCGCTTGTGATCGCCTCTGAGAGTGATCCACTTACTGTTCAGGCAAGCTTTCTGACATCCCTGCGCGATTTATCCGTCAGCGATGCTGCTCCGACCAATGCGGCAACTTCCTGGGCTGCCGTCGATTACCTGCGCGAAAATTTGGGCTGGAATGGTCTTGGACGTTTCATCACAGCTTTTGGGCGCGCCTGCCAGAGCAACGACTGTCTCACGGAAGTTGGCGCAGATACTGCTCTTGCTGCTGCCCTGCGCACGGAGACCGCCTCTTTCCAACGCGCCTGGCGCGAAGATTGGTCGAGCAAGCTGGCTAATACCCAAACTGCCCTTGATGAATTACTCAGCGCACGCAGTGACGCGGTCCTTGCCGGTGATCTGGATGCTTTCCTTGCTACCGTTGATCGTCGTACGCCCAATTTGCTGCGCGAAGAAACCGATTGGTTTGCCGATCTGAGCGAGTATCCGGTCGAATCTTTTTCGTTGAGCGCCAAACCCGTTGCCATTCTCGCAGACGGTAACGTTCATGCCCTGGTTACGTTGAATTACCATCTTGAAGGCAGTTCGGCGCGCTGGGCGAGTGGCACATCCACGTTTAGGGTTCTTTTTAAACGCAATGGCGTAAGTTACCGCTGGGCGGGTGTTCCGCTTGAGATCATCGCCGGAGACCGAGTGCGTGTACGTTATCCGGCAGGACAGGAAGAGCTGGCTACCGCCCTGCTCACCAATGCACAGGAGATTTATAAGCAGCTCAGTGCCGATATGGGCATCAGTAGCCCGGCTTGGCAGACCATCAATCTCTACAGCGATGAAAACGCCTATCGCACATCCGTTTTCCTTTCTTATCCTAACAACGATTGGGCCCCCGGCTGGTCGGCGCAGGGACACTCGCTTAAGCTTTTGCTTGAGTCGCCCGCATCTGCCGAGAGTTATCGACCTGTTCTCGCCGCGCATCTTGCCCGTCAGTTGCTCTTGCAAAATGGCGTTCAGGATGAATGGCTGCTGACAGGCGGAGTCAGTTACCTCGCGCGGGGTGTTAACGCGAACGCATCCCAAATGGCCGCGGCTGCTAATCTCTATGCCCTTCGCAAGAGCATTGAATCTGAATCCCTCTTCGACTTTGCCAACTTCCCGATCTTGTATCGACTGAGCGAAGATGACTACAACCTTGCTGTCGCACAAGCCTGGAACAGCGTTCGATATTTAGCGGAAACTTACGGTCAGGATGCGCTTTGGAGCGTAATGCGTTCCAGCGATGTGGAGACTGCGCTGCGGACAGCCACGCGTCGCACGCTACCCGAATTTGTTTCCAATTGGCAGACATCTTTCGCCGTTGGACATAGCACCGATAACTGGGCTGCCATTGCCGAAAGCTTCGACGAGGAGCGCGCCCTTGCTCACATCGACTTTTTGACCAGCCCGGAGTTGGCAGGACGTCAGGCTGGCTCCCCTGGAGCAGACATGGCGGCCGACTATATTGCCGAGAAATTCGCTGAATATGGCTTGCAGGTTGAGCGGCAGCTTTTCCCCGTGACCTATCAGTATTATCTTGAGACGCCCCAGATGAGCTTAACCCTGCAATCGGACGGCACGGAAGAACCCTTTGTCTACCGTGAAGACTTCCTGATCTTACAGGCAGTCAGCACAGGGGGCACCTTGAGCGGCGATCTGGTCTGGATTATGGATGAGGATTACACGGGCATGGACCTGGATGGAAATATCGCCGTCCGCAAGCCGACCGGAACGATTGATGAAGAGATTGCGCTGGCCACCGCACATGGTGCGGGTGCACTGCTGCTGGTCGGTGACCGCGACCGTGCCGAAGATCTAAGCGCCAAATATCTGGCGCGTACCTTGCCTCCCGAAGGCTCGATCCCCGTATTGGAGTTGACGCGCGATGGCTTCAAGCGTCTGCTTGAAATAAGCGGCGAAAGCATTGCCAGCCTTTATAGTGCGCCGCCAGCCCTTTTCCTCGGATTCGATACACGTCTGAGCATTGCTCTGAACGATGATACGGCTGCTGAGACCGCGAATGTCTTTGGCTACTTGCCCGGCAGTAATCCGGTGCTGAGCCATGACATTATCCTCGTTGGTGCGCACTACGACCATGTCGGCGACGACCCGGATCGACGTTACAGCGGCGCAAACGATAACGCCAGCGGCGTTGCTACGATGCTGGAGATTGCCCGTCTCTGGCAGGAAAGCGGCTATCGCCCAGAACGGAGCGTTCTCTTTGTTGCTTGGGGTGGACAAGAGTTGGGTGAACAAGGTTCGCGCTATTACATCAAGAACCCCCTCTATCCGCTTGATGATGTGGTTGCCATGCTCCAACTTGATGCTGTTGCTGGCGGGAACGCTTATCACCTTGATGCGCAAGGAACGCGTGAAAACGAAGGGCTATTGCTCTATTCCATCGAACATGCGCAAAGTCTTTTGGGCGGGCGCTTGCAGCTTTCTTTCCCCGAGGAGCGTGGCGAACAACCCTTCTCGCCAGATGTGCTCTTTGACCGTGATCGTATCGGCATCAGCAGCGACCATGACCCCTTCCGTGATATTGGTATTCA
>JBNKMO010000218.1:0-9163 GCA_050293165.1 Anaerolineales bacterium
GGGCGAACGGCCGTTCGCCCCTACAAACAACAATCGGAATTTTATTATGGCAAAAACACTTACCCGCTACGTCTGTCAGGAATGTGGACGCGTCTCCGCAAGTTATATGGGCAAATGCCCGCAGTGTAATGCTTTCAACAGCATGGTTGAAGAAGTTGTGCATGAAGAAGCCGCACCCAAATCCCGCAGTGCGCCGCGCGGATTAACCGGACGCTCCACGCCACGCCGTTTACCGGATGTGGACGCCAAAGCCGAAGACCGCATCCACGTGCCGATCGGCGAGTTCGCCCGCGTTTTAGGTGGCGGAATCGTACCCGGCTCGATCGTCTTGATTGGCGGCGATCCCGGTATCGGCAAATCGACCTTGTTGCTGCAAATGACAATGGGCATGGCAGATAAACATCGTGTACTGTATGTTTCGGGCGAAGAATCCGAACGCCAGATCAAGATGCGCGCCACGCGCATCCAGACCAGTGAAGGAAAAGATGCCAAATTACCCGCAGAACTCTTCCTTGTCACTGAAACGAATCTCGGTGTCATCATGGATCATGTTCGAGAGGTCAAGCCGACCCTGCTGATCGTCGACTCCATCCAAACCACCTATATCCCCGAACTGACATCATCGGCTGGCTCTGTGACACAAGTCCGTGAGTGCGCTTCACAACTGCGCGAACTCGCCAAGACCAGCGGCATCTCGGTCTTTGTGATCGGGCACGTCACCAAAGAAGGCACGATTGCCGGGCCCCGTGTGCTGGAGCATATCGTCGATACCGTCCTGCATCTCGAAGGTGACCGTTACCAAGCCTACCGCCTGCTGCGCTCGATCAAAAACCGTTTTGGCGCAACCGCTGAAGTCGGTGTTTTTGAAATGCACGAACGCGGCTTGGTCGAAGTCTCCAATCCCTCCGAAGCTTTCCTTGCCGAACGCATGGTAAATGCGCCCGGCTCATCTGTTGCAGTGACAATGGAAGGTACACGTCCGCTTCTCGTCGAAATACAAGGCTTGACGAGCCCGACCAACTTCGGGAACGCGCGTCGCACGCCGAACGGCGTCAACTTCAACCGCCTTTTGCTGATTGCGGCTGTACTCACACGTCGTGCGGGCGTCAAACTTGCTGAACAGGATGTTTTCGTCAACGTCGTCAGCGGCTTGAAGATCGACGAACCGGCTGCCGATCTTGCCATCGCCGCCGCAATTGCCTCCTCAATGCGCGATATGCCCGTCCGCGCTGATGCCGTGTTGATCGGCGAGCTCGGCCTCGCAGGCGAACTACGTATGCCCTCACAAATGCCGCTGCGTCTGCGCGAAGCTGCCAAGCTCGGGTTCAAGGTCGCCATTGTGCCAAAACGCTTACGAAAATCTGAACCGTGGACAAAAGATATTGAGATCGTCGAAGTGCGCGGCATTCATCAGGCGCTTGATGCTGCGATGGGCACACCGCCAACACGTCAAAAAGGCAAAAAGGTCGTGTAAAATAAGGGCATTGTTGAGGCATCCAGAGACAGGAGCAAGTTATGGTCAAAATCCTAACTGATACCACAGCGGGGTTCTCGTTGGCAGACGCACAGGAAATTGGCGTGCATCTCATCCCGCAGATCGTCAACTTTGGCGAAAAAACTTATCACGACGACACCGAGATCGATACAACCACTTTCCTGCAAAAGTTGCGCGCCGGTGACACATTGCCCAAAACAGCCGCGCCACCGCCCGCGCTCTACGATCCCATTTTTAGCGAAGTAAACCAAACCGGGGAAGACCTGATTTGCCTGCACCCTTCAGCCAAAGTGAGTGGGACCGTTCGCTCGGCCACGATGGCGAAACAAAACTATCCGGATGCCAATATCCATATTGTGGATACGCAAACCATCGCCGGACCGCTCGCGACCCTGGTCTTGCTCGCTGCGCAATGGGCAAAGGATGGCATCCCCGCCGAGATCATCCTCGACGGCATCGAAGATCTGATCGCCGTACAAAAAGTTTATTTCCTCGTCGATACATTGGACTACCTACAAAAAGGTGGCCGCATCAACGGGGCACGCGCCAGCTTGGGCAAGATACTGAGCATCAAACCGATTTTGACCATGCAGGAGGGGCAGATCGAAACCTTCGAACAGGCACGGACGAAGAAAAAAGCCCTCGCCAGGTTGCTCTCTCTCGTGCAGGATCAAGCCGAACAGGAGGGCGATCCGCACGTCTGTGTGATGCATGCCGACGCACTTGAAGATGCCCAAATGCTGATCGAAGGGATCCGATCCGGTTTGGGAATCAAAAATATTCCGCTTTACGAACTGCCGCCTGCGATTGTTGTCCATGCTGGCCCGGGGGCGCTGGGAGTGGGCTATCTGGCAAAATAGCGTATCTGATTTAAAAAAATGATACGGCGGGCTGTTTCTAAAGACAGCTCGCTTTTTTATGGCATATAATCGAATTTAGAAAAGAACTCTTCTTCCTGAAGAGCTGAGGCAAATTGATATGGCACAAGTGTTTATTTCTTACTCGCGCAGGGAAATCCTGTTTGTAAAAAAGCTTGCCAAAGACCTTGAAGAGCAAGGGTACGATGTTTGGTTTGACCTGACCGATATTGCGGGCGGCGATCACTGGGCGGATGAAATTCAAAAAGGGATCGAAGAGAGCGAAGACTTCATTATCGTGGTTTCTTCAAATTCGATTGAATCGGAGTGGGTGGAAAAAGAGTTTCTCTTTGCGAACAATCAGGGGCTTAAAATTATCCCGATCCTTTTTGATGATTGTGAGGCAGAACTTCCTCTTTGGCTGATGGATATTCAATATATTGACATGCGCAACAAGTTCAACTACAAGAAGAACCTTGCGAAAATTGTCGCCGTACTTAGCAGCAAAACGACACCGCTGGCGCCACCCCAAAAAACGGATATTGTAGCGATACTGAAGGAGCCAAGAAACTTATGGATAGGCGGCGGGCTGCTTTTGGCGCTGATCCTTTTGGCGGTCTTTGCGTTGAAACCAGCGCCTACAACACCGGTAGAGCCAACCAAAGAAGCGACAACTATACCAACCAAAATCATCCCAACAGAAACAAAGGCGCCATCCCCAACCCCATCCCAAACGCCGCGCCCAAGCAATACGGAGACCCCAATCGCACCAACTCTCACGCAGGAAGCGACCGTGGTGCCAAGCGCAACACCAATCCCGACTGAGATCGTTGATGCGCACGGCGCCGAGATGGTGCTGATCCCATCCGGGAATTTCATGATGGGCAGCGACCGCGGGCAATCGGATGAGAAGCCAGCGCATATGGTGCAGTTGGGTAGTTTTTATATCGACAAATACGAAGTGAGCAACGCTCAATACCGTGACTGCTTCAACGATCTGGCTTGTGATCGGCCTTCGAACACGACCTTCTTCTTTAATGAACGCTACAGAGACCACCCCGTCGTATTCGTGGACTGGGATGCCGCCGTCAACTTCTGCAACTGGCGGGAAGCACGTTTACCTACCGAAGCGGAGTGGGAAAAAGCTGCGCGCGGCACAACTTGGTATACGTATCCATGGGGCAATACCTTTTACGGAGAATTTCTGAATTTCTGCGATGTGAATTGCGGCAATGATTGGGCGCACTTGGGTTTCAACGATCACTATCTCAGCACCGCGCCAGTAGGAAGTTTTGAAGCCGGCAAAAGCAGCTACGAGGTCTATGATATGGCTGGTAACGTGACGGAATGGGTCGCAGATTGGTATTCGTCAAATTACTATCGCAGTTCGCCGATCTTGAATCCGTCAGGGGCAGAGAGCGGCGTCCACCATGTCTTACGCGGGGGATCATGGTACAGCGATCAAGACGGGGTACAAACCTTTGCACGCGAGCATCTCAGCCCAAACTCGGCCTTCAACTATATCGGTTTTCGCTGCGCGGTGGATTTGGATATAGAAGAATAACCGTGCAGGGTCAAACCAAATGGCCTGAATTTGCGAGCAAATCAAGTATGGAATAAACCCACTATTTTGAGATTGCTACGCCGGGTTGTCCTCCTCCTCACAGGAGCATCACACCACTTCAATTAAAGCATTACCAAATGCCATAATTAAAATACTATTATTTGACTTTCACTTCCAATTATGCTATTTTCAGTCTGATTTATCCGCGATGACCGAGGAAAAGAAAATGGACAAGAAATTCAAATCCGTACCCGTAAAATCATCTGAGATCACGTCGAAATCTGATTATCTCTCACGACGTGCTTTTCTCAAACAGATGGGAATCGTCACCGCAGGCGCAGCCCTGCTGGCAGCCTGCGGCACCGATCTCCCCGAAGAAACATCTGCCGCTTCGCCCGCGAACCCGCAGCCTGCTTCCGCGCAAGATTCATCTGCCCTCGCCGATGAATTAACCGACTACGAAGGCGTCATCAACTACAACAACTACTACGAGTTCACCACCGACAAGGAAGGTGTCGCCCCGCTCGCCAAAGACTTCAAATCATCCCCGTGGACAGTTGAAGTTACCGGCATGGTCAACAACCCCAAAACCTACGGCATCGAAGACTTGCTTAGCGGCTTCACACAGGAAGAACGCATCTATCGCCTGCGCTGTGTCGAAGCCTGGAGCATGGTCATCCCGTGGAATGGCTTCACCCTCGCCAGCTTGCTCAAAGAAGTGGAACCAACCTCGGATGCAAAATATGTCCGCTTTGAAACCCTCTTGGATGAAAGTCAAATGCCGGGTGCAAATAACAAACTTTACCCCTGGCCTTATCAGGAGGGACTCCGTTTGGATGAGGCATATAACGATCTCACGCTGCTCGCCACCGGGCTGTACGGGGAAGCGTTACCAAGCCAAAATGGCGCGCCGATCCGGCTTGTCGTCCCGTGGAAATATGGCTTTAAATCCATCAAATCCATCGTCAAGATCGAACTGACCGACGAGCAACCCGCCACCATGTGGGAAACCATCGCCCCGAACGAATATGGCTTCTACGCCAACGTCAATCCCAATGTCGATCATCCGCGCTGGTCGCAATCCAGCGAGCGTCGCATCGGCGAACTCAAGCGCCGCGAAACGCTCATGTTTAACGGCTACGCCGAAGAAGTTGCTCACATGTACGCCGATATGGATTTAACGAAGTATTATTAGGCCATTAAGTTCATTCCCCGCCTGCGAGGGAGGCCAGGAGGAACTTTTGTTACCCCCCTCCAGTTCCCCCCCCCGTACACAAGGGGAGAACCTTGTAAAAAGTGAAGAGACATCATCATGAAAAAATGGACAAGCGCCAATATTCCCGACCTGAGCGGAAAACTGACCATCGTCACCGGCGCCAATAGCGGGCTTGGCTATGAGACCGCGCGCGCACTAGCGGCCAAAGATGCAGAAGTCATCATGGCCTGCCGTAACCTTGAAAAAGGCAACGCTGCTTTAGAGAAAATTCAAACCGAAAGTCCGAAAGCCAAACTCATACTCATACAACTCGACCTCGGCAGCCTTGCCTCCGTACGCAACTTTGCCGACGAAGTGCATGCCAAATACAAACGCATTGACCTGCTCATCAACAATGCCGGAGTTATGGTGCCGCCCTACGGCAAAACCGCAGACGGGTTTGAGACTCAATTTGGTGTCAATCATCTCGGTCATTTTGCCCTGACCGGTCTCCTCCTCGACCTGATACTGAAAACAGACCATTCTCGGATTGTCAATGTCAGCAGTCTGGCACACCTGATGGGCAAGATCAACTTCGACGATCTGCAAAGTGAAAAACGCTATATTCGTATGGCAGCATACGGGCAAAGCAAAATCGCCAATCTCTATTTCACCTACGAACTCCAGCGCAAGCTCGAATCCGCGGGCAAAGACACACTCAGTGTAGCCGCCCATCCCGGCTATGCCGCCACAAATTTACAAGCACATTCCGGTATCTTCAATTGGATGAATTCCTTCATGGCGCAATCACAGGAAATGGGCGCCCTACCCAGCCTCTATGCTGCCATCAGCCCCGACGTCAATGGCGGCGACTATATCGGCCCACATGCCCTCGGCGGTTCGCGTGGTTATCCCGTAAAAACCAAATCGAAGGCAATTTCCTACAACAAAGAAATCGCAGCCCGCCTATGGCAGGTTTCTGAAGAACTGACCAACGTCAAATACGAGATCTAAAATGAAAAAAATCCAACTCACCCCGCTGCGCATCGCCATCCACATCATCGGCATATTCCCCTTGGCGAAACTGATCTATGATTATTTTGCCAACAATCTCACCATCAATCCCATTCAATATCTTGAGCAACAAACGGGGCTTGCCGCCGTTACCCTGCTCGTACTTTCGCTTACCACCACGCCCCTGCGGACTGTCTTCAACTGGCGTCAACCCTCCAAGCACCGCCGTGCGCTGGGCTTATACGCCTTTTTCTACGCCTTGCTGCACGTGATCATTTTTACCGCCATCGACTACGGCTTCAACCTGGACCTGCTCTTTGAAGCAACCTTCGAGAAGCGCTACACCCTCGTCGGTTCGATCGCCTTTATCTTACTGCTGGCGCTCGCAGTGACCTCCTTCAACTGGTGGATGCGCAAACTCGGCAAAAACTGGAAACGCCTGCATAAGTTCATCTATCTGATCGCCCCGCTGGTTATTGTCCACTTTGCCTGGTCACTCAAAGGCGACATTTTTACCCTGCAAGGTGATGTCATCAAGCCCCTCATTTATGGGATGATCGTTCTGCTCCTGCTTGTATTACGAGTACCTGCTGTTAAAAAATTATTCACAAATCGGACAAAACGAAGCGTCCGTGCCTAAGCTAGGTCATTGCAAAAAGACATCTTCTCAAGCAAAAGAGAACATACAGCAACTCCCCACGAATAGCCGCATGAAAAAGACGATCAACATCCTGTCCAGATTCATCCTTATCTGGCTATTTCTATTCCCCATAACCGTTGCTTGCCGCGACAGATCTGAACCTGTCACGAATACAAAACCCTTGAGTACAGTCACGCCTTCTCCGACCGACACCCAGAGATATACCCCGCCTACTCTTACTCCCACAACAATCCCTACCCTAATATCCACGCCCGAACCGCTGGGATGTCAAAAACCGCCCGACGATTACACGCGGGTCGAGATCAATGGCTGGACTTTAAATCAGCGCACAATGGCAATGCTCGCACATGCGCAGGAACTCTATGGCGGGGAAATCGAACTGACAGGTTACGCCATCACACAAGGCAGCTACCATGATAATGGCTCAGCTTCCTTTGGCACACACTTGGGCGGTGGCGCAGTGGATATTTCCGTTATGCGGCGTGGGACATATACCATCTTGTGGGATGATCTGCCAGCGCTGATTCATGCGCTGCGCACAGCGGGCTTCGCCGCCTGGTTTCGCGACTATGGCGAGTTATATCAAGACTCGGCTTACCATATTCATGCCATCGCGATTGGCGACCAGGAACTTTCCGATGCTGCACAGGAGCAACTCACCGGCCCCGCTGGGTATTTCCGGGGCTACATTGGCCTTCCCATTGAAACTTATGGCACACCAACCCTCGATTCATTTGGCGGCCCCGTCATCTGTCAATGGATGATTGATCTTGGTTATCAAGACCTGCGCTAACGGTGGCGTAAGCTGCTGACGGGGGAGCGGCAACAAAACCAATAAACGCACAAAAGTAAAAGCCAGCGACAATGCAATTTTTGCGCACGAATCCCGCCAGTCAGAGTTAACGCGGGGTTGGGCCGCTTTGATTTCGAGACTATGATTAACTACCATCTCGCTTGTTGAACACATCTGATTCTTTTCGGTTTGGAAAATATTCCTTTTGGCAGTTACTTCCGGTGAGATGTAAAATCCCATGTAAGCCGTGAATACTCTTCTTGTCGACTGGCATTGAATACAGTGCATCGTATATGTCAATTTCACTCTTCCCAAGCACTCGGAACCTTGTTTCTACTTCGTCAATAAAGGCAACATCATTATCTTCAGGAAAAATGGTTCCGAATATGGCCTCATCAACGCCATAGACTTCGTAAGTGCTATTTATTGCACCATCAATTACCATAAAATACTTCATAAATCACACGTTGAATGTTGCTCCAGCGAAGTTTATTTATCTTCACTCGTTTGGTCAGATCCCGACACTTTTCTCCCACACCACGGACAAAAGAAGATACTTATGACCGATGAGCCACCATCATGAATGATGAGACCATATTCACGATCTGCTTCTGAGTAATATATGAGATGATCAGGGCAATCAAAAGGGTCTGGATGATCCTTACACTTATACACTACAGCATCTTTCATCCGTTGACAACAGAAATTATCCAAAGAGTTTATCCTTCCTAAACTGTAAGCATACTTTTGTCGATATTGGTAGCGGCCCAACAATGGCGTAACCTGCCCGCCGATTTTACGAACGCAGCCCAATTTTACCCCGAAGAAATTGACCAAAAATCGCGCCGCTCATCCTGCTGTGTAGCAAAATCAAGGTTTATCTGAGGTCAGGTGGCAGCTCTCTCCCCCGATTCTTATTCACTTTTCCAACTCTGCGTTCTTGTCTAAGATGAACCGATACAAATCAGCAAAATCATCAATGACTAAATCGGGCTCAACATTGCTTGCGTTGCTGCCATATAAGCAACTGAAAATTCCCGCTGATTGACCAGCTACGATATCTATTTCTCGATCTCCAATGTTGATCGTCTCTTCCTTGTTTAAATTGCTTTTCTCAAGTGCTGCAATGAATGCTGCCGGATCTGGCTTTCGTGGATACCCATCGTCTCGAACAATGTAGTCTGAAAACTTGTCCATCAGCCTGTGGGTAGACAGCAACTCAACTGTGCCTGCTCTACCTCTATGCGTCACAATTACATTTTTCCCGTTTATCGAACAGATATAAGCACATATTTCTACTACCCCTCTGAATGGAGGGCTTTCCTCGGCTGAAACATCTCCATAATAGCGCATGAACTCTTGCCCAATATCATCTTTTTCCAGTTGATATTCAGTTGACAGTGTTTCAATGCAATGGCTTAACGATATTTTTGTTAATTCTTCAATCTGTTCTATGGAAGTCTCTTTTCCAAGATATTCGATGGCTTTCTTGAACGCCCTGACTATGGGAGGATAAGTATCAAAGAGAGTCCCATCTACATCCCAAATGATATTTCGTATCATCTTATCTCCTCGGTGTTTATC
>JBNKMO010000219.1:0-7017 GCA_050293165.1 Anaerolineales bacterium
CCCCCGAACCTGTAGAAGAGCCCGCAGCGGAAGCTCCGGCTGCTGAAGAACCCGCCGAAGAAGGTGGCATGCCCGACCTTGGTGGTCGTGAAATCGTTATTGCGATGGAAAACGCCTACCTGCCCTTTAACTACATTGATCCTGAAACCGGCGAAGGCGCTGGCTGGGACTATGAAGTTTGGGACGAGATCTGCAACCTGCTTAACTGCACCCCGGTTTACGTCGAGGCTGCATGGGAAGGTATGATCCAGGCCGTTGCCGATGGCCAATTTGACGCCGCCGCCGATGGCATCACCATCACATCAGACCGCGCCGAAATCGTTGACTTCTCGATGGGCTACGTCGCCATCGAACAACGTTTGCTTGTTCGCGTTGACGAAGATCGCATTGAGAGCATTCAGGATATCGTCGACAACGCCGACCTGAAACTCGGCACCCAGACCGGCACCACCAACTACGAAACCGCTCTTGGCTACCTGCCTGCTGACCGCATCGAAGCTTTCGAACAGTTCCCCTTCGCCGTACAAGCATTGTTAGCTGGCGATATCGACGCCGTCATCATGGACGAAACAGCTGGTCAGGGTTATTTGGGCGAAAACGCCGAAAGCCTGAAACTGGTCGGCGAATCCATGTCCAGTGACGAACTTGGCTTCATCTACCCCTTGGGCAGCGATCTGGTTGAACCTGTTAACGCCGCACTCGAAGAATTGATGTCCAATGGTTTCCTCGTTGAAGTCAATGCAAAATTCTTTGGCCCCGATTTCGATGTGACCTATGATGATCTCTTCCCACCCGAGGAAGAAGGCGGCTTGCCTGATCTTGGTGGAATGGAAGTTACCATCGCCATTGAGAACGCTTACTTGCCCTTCAACTATATTGATCCCACAACCGGCGAAGGCGCTGGCTGGGACTATGATGTTTGGAACGAAATCTGCTCTCTGCTGAACTGTACCCCTGTCTACACCGAAGCTGCCTGGGAAGGCATGATTCAGGCTGTTGCTGATGGTCAGTTTGACGCCGCCGCCGATGGCATCACCATCACCGCAGACCGCGCCGAAATCGTTGACTTCTCAATGGGCTACGTCGCCATCGAACAGCGTTTGCTCGTCCGCGCTGACGAAGATCGCATTGAGAGCATTCAGGATATCGTCGATAACGCCGACCTGAAACTCGGCACCCAGACCGGTACCACCAATTACGAAACCGCTCTCAACTACCTGCCTGCTGATCGTATCGAAGCTTTCGAGCAGTTCCCCTTCGCCGTACAAGCATTGTTGGCTGGCGATATCGACGCCGTCATCATGGACGAAACTGCTGGTCAGGGTTATCTGGGCGAAAACGCCGAAAGCCTGAAACTGGTCGGCGAATCCATGTCCAGTGACGAACTTGGCTTCATCTACCCCTTGGGCAGCGAATTAGTTGCGCCTGTAGATGCAGCACTGCTGGAACTGATGAGCAATGGCTTCCTCGTTAAAGTCAACGCCAAATACTTCGGGCCAGATTTCGACATCACCTACGACGACCTTGAGTAATTAGTACATGATCAAATGGGTGTGGAGGCTCGCCTCTACACCCATTTCCTTTTTATCCAGATTTCTAGACAAGGGAGTACCCACATGGAAGAAAAATCCCCCATTCCTGTTGAAAAAGAGGGCTTCCAGGCAAAAGATATTTCCTGGTGGTTTTGGGCAATTATTCTGATTTTTGTTTGGGCAATTTTTATTTTCTCGTCCAAAGATTTCTTATTTTCCACTACAGGGGATTTTGAAAGCAGCCTAAACGCTGGCACTTTAACCGAGGCTCTACAAGAAGAATTTGACAAAAACGACTTAGACCTTAAGCCAACTGCGGAGATTACCGTTCAAAAACCGGGGGAAAAGTGGAAGATCGCAGATAATCTAAAAATCTATTACATCGTCAAGAAAGACGGGGCGCTTGAAGTATCCACGCCGGGGAGTTACGGAGAGGCCTTTGCATTCATCAAAATCGGGATTCAAATCACCATCAAAACATCCCTGATCGCGTACACCTTTGCTATCATGCTGGGGCTTTTAGCAGGCTTGGGACGAATTTCTAAAAATCTATTCTTCAACAACCTGTCACGTCTTTATGTGGAGTTGATCCGCGGCATCCCGATGCTCGTGTTGATCTTCTTTATTGCTCTTGTAGGCGTTCCAATGCTTGTTGACGGGATAAATGCTTTCGGCGCATGGCTCACTACCCTCGGGCTGGCTTCTGCAGGAGAAACATTAAGCGAACTGGGCAACAAAGCTTTCACCATGAACGGTCGTGCTATTTTTGCCCTTGCGATTACTTATGGCGCGTTTCTGGCAGAAATTTTCCGCGCAGGCATCCAATCTATTGGACGCGGACAAATGGAAGCTGGTCGGTCTTTAGGGATGAGCTACGGGCAAACCATGCGACACATCATCTTGCCACAGGCTGTACGGAACGTACTTCCGGCATTGGGCAACGACTTCGTCGCAATGGTCAAGGACTCATCGTTGGTCTCTGTTTTGGCGGTACGAGATATTACCCAGGTCTCACGCCTGTATGCCGGAGGCACCTTCCGGTTCAGGGAGGCGTACATCACCGTATCCGTTTTATATCTCTCAATAACAGTAGCGCTATCCCTCTTGGTTCAACTTATGGAAAGGCGGTTACGTAAACATGACTGATCACCCACGCGATATGATCGTTATCAAAGATCTGTATAAGCATTTTGGGCAAGTAAAAGCCCTCAATGGTGTCAGCCTGACCGTAAAAAAAGGGAAGGTAATTGTCGTAATCGGCCCAAGCGGTTCGGGTAAATCGACCATGCTACGCTGTATCAATCATCTTGAAACACCAACCGGCGGCGAGATTTGGATCGACGGGGTAAAGCTTGGAAAAAACGAAAAAGACCTGAATGAAGTCCGCGCCGAAGTGGGCATGGTTTTTCAGCTTTTCAACCTTTTCCCGCATCTCTCTGTTTTAGAGAATGTGACCGTCGCGCAAAAAGTTGTCCGCGGACGCTCAAAAGAAGAAGCGCAAGAGATCGCAATGAAGCAATTACGTCGAGTCGGCATCCCAGAGAAGGCGGATGTCTATCCCACCAACCTCTCCGGTGGACAGCAACAGCGCGTGGCAATCGCACGCTCGCTGGCGATGAACCCCAAGATCATGCTCTTCGACGAACCGACCAGCGCCCTCGACCCAGAAATGATTAAGGAAGTGCTTGACGTGATGCTCGACCTCGCCAAAGAAGGTATGACAATGGTCTGCGTCACCCACGAGATGGGCTTTGCCCGCTCGGCAGCAGACGAAGTCATCTTCATGGATGGTGGCATGATCGTTGAACACACCACGCCCGAAGACCTTTATAACAACCCCAAAGAAGAGCGCACAAAACTCTTTCTTTCACAGATTTTGCAACACTAACCCCCTCCCCCTTCAGGAGAGACTGAACAGGGACTAAATTAAATAAAAAATGCCCGACAAATTGTCGGGCATTTTTTCATGCGCTGGGCGGGACTTGAACCCGCATGAGGTTATCCCTCACTAGGCCCTCAACCTAGCGCGTCTGCCAATTCCGCCACCAGCGCAAACGCAGATGGTATTATAATCACGTTCTGCGCATTGTCAAGCAAATCTTAAAACAAAGATAAACTCTCGAGGAAAGTTTTCGAACAATGAAGCAATCTCTAAAAAACAAGACAACTTCATCGAAAAACACGCCTCGCAGAAGCATATTTACCCTTTAGGAGAATGAAAAAATGACGACAATTGTCCTCGACGCAATGGGATCAGACAACTACCCGGATGTGGATATGCGTGGCGCCGTAATGGCCGCGCAGGAATACGAACTCGACCTGATTGTGGTCGGCGACGAAAAACAATTACGCCCTTTATTAGATTCGCTCTCCCCGGGCAACCTGCCCATTCGCATTGTCCACGCCCCTGATATGCTCACCATGAACGACAAGAATGACGACCTTGTCCGCAAGGCGCGTCACAAAGATGCCCAAAACTCGATGGCAATCGCCATAGACCTCGTCAAAAGTGGCGAAGCAGATGCCTTTGTTACGGCTGGCAACACCGGCGCTGCGATGGTAACGGCATACTTCCGCATGGGCAAGCTCAAAGGCATCCACCGCCCTGCCCTCGCTCCCGTCTTCCCCACCGCCACGGGCTCCTGCGTCGTCATGGACGTGGGCGCCAACCCCGACTGCAAACCGCGCAATCTGGTCGAGTTTGCTATTCTTGGCAGTGTCTACGCCGAGAAGGTGCGTGGCGTAACCAACCCAAAGGTCGGCATCATCTCCAACGGGGAAGAAGCAGGCAAAGGGTCCGAGTTAGTGCGCGAGACCTATCCACTTTTGGCAGAAACAAGCCTGAATTTCGTTGGCAACGTCGAGGGGAAAGGCGTCATCAACGGTGAAGTCGATGTGGCCGTTACCGATGGCTTCACGGGCAACGTCATGCTGAAAACGTCTGAAGCCATCGCCAAATTGATTATCTCCAAGATCAAGCAAGCTGTGATGAATGGCGGCATTCTCGCCAAGATCGGCGGGCTACTGATCAAACCTGCGCTGGGTGCTGTCAAAGAGATGCTCGACCCCAGCGACGTGGGCGCTGCCCCGCTTCTGGGCGTAAACGGCCTGGTCTTTATCGGTCACGGCAGCTCGGATTCGAATGCCATCAAAAATGCCATCCGTGTAGCAAAAGAAGCCGTCGAAGCCGATGTGCTGAATGCCATGCGCGAGGCAATTGAAAAGAAATAACAAATACTGCGTATTTCGTATTGTGTAAGTCTCCAATACGCAATAATCACATCAACAACAGGATTTAATATAAATGAATATCATCTCCAATGAAAAACTGATCAACCGTAACGCAAAGATCGGCCAGTACACCAGCCTCGCTTCCTTGCTCGTGCTCGGTGGCGGCATGTATATCTCCTTCACCAAACCGGAGCTTTTTAATCTCTCTATTGGGGCACTTTTGGCAGGCTTCATCATGTCGCAAGTTGGCATCTATTTCGGGAACCGTTGGGGACGCTCCCCGCGCCCCGATGAGCTGATTGACCAGGGCTTGAAGGGATTAACCAAAGAGTACACCATGTACCATTACAGCAGCCCCGTCCCGAACTTGCTCGTTGGGCCCGCTGGCGTGTGGTTGATCTTGCCCTATCACCAACAAGGCACAATTACCTACACCGGCAAAAAGTGGCAAGCCAAACAGGGCGGCTTTGCACAGAGCTACATGCGCATCTTCGGGCAGGAGAATATGAGCCGTCCTGATCTGGATGCCGGCGCAGAAGCCGATAAACTCAAGCGCTATCTCAAAAAACATATGAACGAAAATGAAATACCACCCATTCTGGCAGCCTTGGTCTTTACCAGCCAAAATGCCGAAGTACAAGCGGAAAATGCCCCCACCCCGACCATGCACTTGAAGCAACTCAAACCCTTTATTCGCAAACAGGCGAAAGATGCGCTCATTACGAAACAAGAAATTGACGCAGTGAATAAAGCTCTACAAGCATAAGACATGATACGTGACGAGTGATATTCAAAAAAATCACTCGTCACGTATCATTTATCAACCGATCTTTCTTCTTTCCTCACTCTTACTAATTTTCCCGACACCCACCATCAGGACACGCCCCATGCCCTCACTTGTTGCCTTTGACCTAGAAACCACCGGACTAGACCCCAGAAGAGACGCCATCATCGAGATTGGCGCAATTCGCTTCAATGAAAAGCGCGTCGAAGACGAATTCTCGATGCTCGTTAATCCCGGGCGCAGCATACCCTCCTTTATCACCCAATTGACCGGCATCAGCAACGAGATGGTGCGCAGTGCACCCAATATTCACGATGTGCTGCCCGAGTTTGAAGCCTTCGTCGGCGACGTCCCCGTCATCGGGCATAATGTTCGGTTTGACCTCGGTTTCGTCCAACGCTACGATTTGTTCAAATTCAACGACGTCATCGACACCTACGAATTGGCCGCAGTCCTGCTGCCCTCGGCGGGACGCTATAAACTCGGCGCCATCAGCCAATTGCTCGGCATCCCGTTGTACAATGCGCACCGCGCCCTCGATGACGCACGCGCCACACAAGGTGTTTTCGCACGCTTATACGAACGTGCCGAGATGTTACCCCTTGAGATGATTGCCGAGATCACTCGCCTCAGCGAAGGGCTGGATTGGGATGCAGAATGGGTCTTCCAGCAGATCATGCGGACGCGCGCAAAAGAGGGCATCAGCGCTAAAAGCGTACGCGGCTCCGCCCGTGGCCCCTTATTTGCTGATCGCGCAAGCGAGAAACACCCGCCCCTGCAACCTGTTTCCGACCCGATCAAACTTGACCCCGAAGAAGTCTCTGCCGTGCTCGAATATGGCGGTGCATTCTCGAATTATTTTGAGCATTATGAATACCGCTCTGAGCAAGTTGAGATGCTCCAAGTCGTCACAGATGCCCTCTCAAATAGCCGCCACTACATGATCGAAGCTGGCACAGGCGTCGGGAAATCATTCGCCTATCTCGTCCCCGCTGCACTTTGGGCTGTCCAGAACAATACGCGCGTGGTTATCTCGACCAACACCATCAACCTGCAAGACCAACTCATCCGCAAAGACATCCCCGATCTCGCCGCAGCGTTGGATATTGATCTGCGCGCCAGTGTGATGAAGGGCCGCTCAAACTACCTCTGTCCGCGTTTGCTCGGTATCCTGAGACGACGCGGCCCCAATTCTAAAGAAGAGATACGCGTACTTGCCAAGATTCTCGTCTGGCTGCAAACCAACCAGAGCGGCGACCGCGCCGAGATCAACCTGACTGGCCCCGGCGAGCGCGCGGTTTGGCGGCGTGTCTCCGCCGAAGACGATGCCTGTACAGCCGAGACATGTATGAAGCACACCGGCGGCAGTTGTCCCTTCCATCAAACCAAACAGGCCTCTCAGGCCGCGCATATCCTGATTGTGAACCATGCCCTGCTTTTGGCGGACATCGCATCTGGAAGCAGTGTGCT
>JBNKMO010000220.1:0-12559 GCA_050293165.1 Anaerolineales bacterium
AGTTGCGGCCGCACATGCACTTGCGCGTGTTGTCTATCGCATGTTGAAATACAAGGTTGAGTATGAGACGATCAGTGTGGAAGAGTACGAGAAGAAATATCAGGAACAGCAACTGAAGTATATGCAGAAGAAGGCAGCCAAGCTGGGATACCAACTCGTCCCGGCTTGAGATAGCCTGCAGCAAATGAAAAAGCGTCCTCCAGATGGAGAACGCTTGCTTTGCATTTAAACCTGTTCATAAAAAACGGGGAATTTGACGGTTTTTACCTGCTGGAAGACTTTTTTGTTTTGTTGGTTGTAGTGCAGACACCTTCTTTTGTGGGTGGGTTTCTGAGAACGCTGTGTTAGGCGGCTTTTACCCAAAAGCACATTTAGGGTTTGGCGTCTTTTTTTGATATAGTCAATAAACCCTTAAGCTCTTTATCCCAATAATCAGCCAAATGTTGAGATTTATTTAAGTCCACTATTATTGCTGGAGAATCTACTTTAGTTTTTCGAAACATTTCAAATACTGACATCACTAAAATCTTATTGTCAATACATTGAACTGAATAATTCAATGGGCGAGATATATAGTAAAACTCTAATCTTGATGAATCTCCGCCAGCCTCCTTTAATGCTTCTGCAAGTCTATATTTGGTTTGATTTATTTTTTCTCTTAATGTTTCCAGATTGTTTTCTGGAAATAAGTTTTGAAGTGTTATTGAATTAAATTCATCATAGGGGTTCGGAACAAATACTCGTATAGTCGTTCGTGGCTTCTTGAAAAAGAGCACCAAATTTTCGTAGTTTACGTTAACCCACACATCAAAGTAATATACTACTATATCTATATGACTCTGAGCGTTTGTCAAAAGGGTGTTCCATTCAATTAGCCTAAATGTTTCGTAAAAAGCAATTAGTTGTTGAGTAGATTTCGTGGATTTGGGATTAGATAAATTTTCAGCAATATATTGAGCCAGTTCTTGGGCATCAATGTTGGTTTCTAATTGCGACTCTGAAAGACCGCGGCGATAAAATAAAAGGTAAATAATGGGAATTGCGATGAGGATCATGATCCCATCAGGGAGAACTGTGAGTAATAGTGTTATAAGTTTGCTCTCAGGATTTGGTTCAACAAAAAAGTAAACCAATATTAATATCATTATGCCAGCGATTGCAAGAAGCACTTTGAACCATTGAACTATGTCATAAATCTCACTTTTATTTCTATCTTTTTTCATCGCAAAGAACCTCCAGTTTTAATGCGACCCCGAAAATCATTGTCAGTGTTGCTCTTGTGCTTTTGCCGCCTAACGGCTCGCGTTACCGGCGGCTGGCGGGACGAGACTTGCCCACGCAACGGAACAAACTCAAAGCCACGAAAAAAGCCATTTTAGCGGTGTGAATCCAGCCGTCCGCGTGCACGCATTGTTAGGCATCTTTGCTTCGGATTTCATTGGATGCATATCTTTTTCTAAGGTTCACAAATATTGCGTTCTTTTTTTCAAGAGCTTGCCTTCTTTTGGCAAATTCCTTATGGACAGTAATTCTTTCCATTATTTGTTCCTCTTCATTTTTTGTTGCAACTGCCCAACTCGTAAGAGGTGCATCTTGGCCGTATTCTTGCTGAACCTTTTCGATAACTCTATCAAAAGAGCTTTCCCACGTCATCAAATCAGTACGGGTTATCTCTCGAATATGTTCATGAAATAAGCTTATGCATTCAACATACTCTCGGATTAATGGTCTAACATCTAAACCGTGCTTACCTTGAGCATGTTGCATTTCTTTTAATACAGCTTGTTTAAACTTACCATCAAGCTCCAGTGCTGAAACACTAATTCTAGGAATTACTGTATGATGAAGGCGGCTTCGATCTTCGTCTTCGGCATCAAGCCACTCCCCTGAGAACATAATGCTATGAATTGGAAAACCACGATGTTGCGCATGGTTTCTCAAAGCTTCCATAACCCGATAGCCGAAGTTGTTATCATAATAATAATTGGTTTTACTTATGGCAATTTTAACCTTCTCAGAATCCTTGCTGTAAATGGTTGTTAAATGGTGAAGGCTTTGATCCAAATACATTGTGCATGCACTGAGCAAATTTACGATGCGCCTGGATACAATAATCCTTTCATTACTCGACGAGATATCATCAGTGAACCCAAAAATCATATCTCGGGAAGCTATTGAAAGAAGTTCTGCCTCATACTCCTGAAAATTTTCTATCAAAATATCAAAGGTTTCTTCTAACAACAGCAATTCAAGCAGATTTGTTCTAGCAACTTTGACGAGTTCATATTCGGCTCTATCAATTTCGATAAAACCTGGAAACCCCAAGGCGATTCTTGTAATTCCAAATTTCATAGTAGATGCCTAACTATGGTTTATACAGACCTGTTCCGCATATAACCCTGCATAGAGATATTATACAGCGCATCGCGGCATAAGCACTTATATATTTCTATCTAGCCTCTCAAATAACTCGCCCCATTGACGTCAATGATCGTCCCGGTCGAGAATTTCGAGCCTTCGGCAGCAAGGAAGATGACCGCGTAGGCGACTTCTTCGGGTTTGGCGACGCGCCCCAGCGGGCTTTGTTTACGGATGCCGTCACCGCGTTCGCCTTCGAGGACATGCGTGACCATCTCCGTCTCCACAAAGCCGGGCGCGACCACGCCAAGATAGATATTTTCGGGGGCAAGTTTTTGCGCCAGTGACTGCGTCATCGCATTCAGACCGGCTTTGCTCGCACCGTAGGCAGGCATCTCCGGTTCGCCGCGAAAAGCGCCGCGCGACGAGACGTTTACGATCCGTCCGCCGCCGTGTTCGCGCATGTGCTGGACGGCCCAGTAGATCACGTTAGCGGGGGCACGCAAGTTCAGGTTGATGATCTTATCCCAACTGGCTTGCCACTCGTCGTAGCTGACTTCGTTGATCGGGTGATATTGTGAAACGCCCGCGTTGTTGACGACGATGTCGAGGCCGCCCAATCCCTGCACGGTTTCAGCAATCAGCCCCTCGACGGCGTTCGGGTCGGAGACATCTGCCTGGACGAGTATATGCCCTTTGCCCGGCAGCAAGCCCAGGGTCGCGTTTGCTGCGTCCATATTGCGCACATAGTTGATCGCCACCTGTGCGCCGCGTTCTGCAAAAGCCTGCGCGCAGGCGCGTCCTATTCCGCGTGATGCACCGGTGATGAGCACTTTCTTATCTTTGAAGTCCATCGTTGCTCCTTATCCGTTATGAGAATTGTGCCGGGGGATGTGGTGCTAAATCCCCTCCATATAATTGACGGTTCGATTTCGCCCGATTTTTTTTGCGTGATAAAGTGCCTTGTCTGCCAGCCGCAGCAATGCTTTTGCCGTATTGGCTCTTTCTTCCGGAAAGGACACAATCCCTATGCTGAGTGTGGGGTTGATTTCAATTCCCTCATAGTGAAGTCCCTCCTCCCTCATAACTTGGTGGATGCGCTCACAGAAGACCCAGCCTTGCTGCTCATTGGTGTTGGGCAAAAAGAGTGCAAATTCTTCCCCGCTGTAACGACAGGAAAGATCGCTTTTTCTCAGCGTAGCGTTCAGGCGTTTTGCAAATGCAGCCAGTGTCTGGTCTCCGGCTGTATGTCCATGTATATCGTTGATATTTTTGAAATAGTCAATATTGATGACCACAATTGAAAAGGCTTCCTCCTTGCGCAGTGCGATATTGAAGAGATGCTCGGCTCTCTCCATGAACACGCGCCGGTTGAGCAGCCCCGTTAGCTCGTCGTAGGTTGCCAGTCGGCTTACTTCTTTTTCCAGCGCATCTACTTTGAAAGCTAAACTGGCTAAATACCCCCCGAAGGTAATTGCGCCAACGATGGTTATGATCGCTGCTACCTGTAGAGTTAGTTGTATGGAGGCCCCACTGCCATCATCATTGGTGAGTGTTGCCATGCCCATCGTGATCAGCAAAGCAACCAAAAGCCCTACAAGGATGAGCGCAAATATACTGCCGAAACGACCGAGTTCTACAAGAATTTTCTGCATCGATTCCTCTCTTCAATATGTGGCTACCCTATTCTACATGATAAAATCGTCTCATGCACGTTATCCTGACTCACGAACAAGCCGATTTCGACGCCCTTGCCGCGCTCTTTGGCGCATCCCTGCTCAACGAGCAGGCGCTGCCCGTTTTGCCGCGCCGTCGCAATCGCAATGTGCGCGCCTTTCTGACCATTTACGGGCGCGAATTCCCTTTCGTTGACCCGCGCGACCTGCCCAATGAGAAGATCGAATCGGTACTGCTCGTCGATACGCAATCGCTGGTGACGCTTAAGGGGATGGGAAAGGAGACGCGCATCCGCGTTTTGGATCATCATCCGCGCCGAGAAAATTTACCGGATGATTGGGATGTGACGCTCGACCCCGTGGGCGCGACCGCGACGCTCCTGACCGAAAACTTGCGTGATGCCAAAGGACAGCTTTCTGCGCTCCATGCCACCTTGCTGCTACTCGGCATCTACGAAGATACGGGTTCGCTTTCATACGCCAGCACCACCCCGCGCGACGCTCGTGCTGCTGCCTGGCTGCTCGAACAGGGTGCCAGCCTGAAGATCGCCGCCGACTACCTGAACGCACCGCTCTCGCCCGAACAGCGTCTTGTCTACGATGTGCTCGTTGAAGTCGCCGAGCACCACCAGATCAACGGTCACCAGATCGTGACCGCCTGCGCCGACGCCCGCGAACTGGAAGAAGAAATCTCATCGCTGGCGCATAAATTGCGCGACCTGCTCGACCCCGATGCGCTCTTTATCTTTGTGACCACGCTCGAAGGTATTCGCCTCGTTGCGCGTTCAACCTCCGACGCTGTTGATGTCGGCAAGATCGCGGCAGAGTTTGGCGGCGGCGGGCATCCACGTGCTGCTGCGGCATTAATTCGTAAGGAATTTACCACGGAGAGCACAGAGACCACTGAGATTGGAGAAAAATCAGAGAAAAACTCTGTGAACCCCGTGTGCTCCGTGGTTAAACAAAATTTGCTCAGACTGCTTCCGAACTACATCATCCCACCCATCACGGTCGCCGAGATCATGTCGCGTGGGCCACAGTTACTCTCGCCTGAAACGCCCGTTGGCGAAGCCGCGACGCTCATGCAGCGCTTTGGTTATGAGGGCTATCCGATTGTCAAAGACGGCAAAGTCGTCGGCTTGCTCAATCGTCGTGCCGTTGACCGTGCCCAATCCCACCATCTCAACCTGACGGCAGGCAACCTGATGAGCGCCGGTGAAGTCACCGTTGCTCCGAGCGACTCGCTCAATACCCTCCAAAACCGCATGACTGACAGCGGTTGGGGACAGATCCCCGTCGTGGAAGATGGCGAAGTGATTGGCATCGTGACGCGTACTGATCTGCTCAAAACCCTCGCTCCGACGACCCCGCATGGCGTGGAGAGTAACTTTGCGGCTCGCCTTGAAAAGGCGCTCCCCAAACCCCGTCTTGATTTGATCAAACGCGTGGCGGAAATGGCCGCCGAAGAACAAGTAGCCCTCTATGTGGTCGGTGGCTTTGTGCGCGATCTCCTCCTCGAACGCCCCAGCCTTGATTTCGACATCGTCGTCGAAGGCGATGCGATTGCCCTTGCGCATGCTCTTGAAGAACGCTATGGGGGGCGCGTAACCACCCATTCCCGTTTTGGCACAGCCAAATGGTTCTTAGACGGTTCCACGTTTGAAAGTTCTAACCTTCCAACATTCCTGGACTTTATCACTGCCCGCACTGAATTCTATACCAAACCGACCGCCTTACCAACTGTCTCAAGCGGCAGTATCAAACTTGACCTGCATCGCCGTGATTTCACCATCAATACGCTTGCTCTTCGTTTGGATGGCTCGCATTATGGTGAACTTCACGACTATTGGGGCGGTCTCACTGATCTTGAGCGGGGGACTGTGCGCGTTTTGCACTCGCTCTCCTTCGTCGACGATCCCACGCGCATGTTGCGCGGTGTCCGTTTTGAGCAGCGTTTCGGATTCGCCTTCAGCGCACGCACGCAGGAATTAATGCACGATGCCCTGCCACTTTTGAGCAAACTCACAGGTGCTCGTATTCGCCACGAACTGGATCTAATTATCGACGAAGAGCGCGCTGTAGCGATGTTTTCTCGCCTTTCACAATTGGAATTACTGGAAGCCATCCATGCATCTTTGAAGCAGGATGATGGTCTGGTGCCCCGCTTGCACGAAGCTCTTAACACGCCTGTTCCTCGTGACTTTGGTAACCTTCCGTCGATAGCAAATCTCACAAACCGCCGCGTGCTGGGATATATGGTCTGGCTTCTGCCTCTCCCCGCAAAGGATTTACATGCCGTCATCAAAAAACTGCGCTTCTCATCTGGCTTGGAAGACGCGCTGCTGCTAACGCGTAAACTTTGTGATGACTTGCCCGATTTTGCGGACGCAAAGAACAGTGTTTGGGCTGCTCGCCTGGATGGCATCCCGCCCCTTGCTCTTTACGCGGCATCCCTGTGCGGGATCGACGAGCCGCTCCGTTTTGCGATTGTGCAGTACCTTGCCAAATGGCGAAATATCCAGCCCTACACAACTGGCAGAGATCTTCAGGAGCGTGGGCTGAAACCTGGTCCCCGTTACCGTGAGATATTATCCCGATTGCGGGCTGCCTGGCTGGATGGCGAGATCAAGACAGCGGATGATGAAGCCGAGTTGTTGGAGAGATTGTTGAAGGAGGGGCTGTGATGGAAAAAAAGGTGGTTTGTCCAATTTGTAGCGGCGAAGCAGAAGATGGTTTTTTGAGCACAGGCGGGCGAAGCTATGGATTGGTTTGGGAAACAGGTCAACCTGGTTTCAAAGAGCGCCTTCGCAATTTCTTTCGAGATGGCGTCCCTGTTGGAAAATGGCGGTTTGGGGTTGGATATACTGCAAAAGGGATTTATTGTCGTAATTGTGGGCAGATCACTTTAAAAGTTGATCAAGATATGGCAAGTAAGTATTATCCCTATCTTAAACAGAACTAAACCTGGGTATCGCGATCAGCTCTTTTTACAATATCTACGATTATCTAAAAAAACGCAGAATAAAACCTGACTGGTCCCAAAGACTGTCAGGTTTTATTCCAACTTGGTATTTATCTTGAAAATCATGAAAGCGTACATTGCATCCAATGGGATGCGTTGCACAGCGGGCCTTGCAAATCCAGTTTGCAAGTGCAATGCAAGTCGAACAACTTGAACTACAGTATTTTTTTGAATAGGTTAGTATTGAGCAACGATTATGGAAAACTATAAACGCATTGTTATCAAAATTGGCACCAGCACCCTGACAGGCGGCAGCCCCGAATTAGATCGCCCGAAAATGCTGGATATCGTCCGTGAGTGCGCGGCGTTGCATCAACAGGGCATTGATATTGTTTTAGTCAGCTCTGGCGCAATTGCGGTCGGTAAACACCGCCTGGGGTTTCCAGACCTGCCCGTCACTGTCGCAAGCAAACAACTTTTTGCCGCAGTTGGGCAAAGTCGCCTGATGCAGGTTTGGGAGCAACTCTTTGAGATTTACGGTTTGCAGGTCGGGCAGATTTTGCTGACCAAATCGGATATTGAAGGGCGATCTCGCTATCTTCATGCGCGCGACGCGCTCAATGCCCTGCTCGATCAAAAAGTGATCCCGATCATCAATGAGAATGATGCCGTCGCTACTGATGAGATCAAACTTGGCGACAACGACAATCTCTCTGCAATGGTTGCAATGCTCGTCGACGCTGACCTGTTCATCATGCTCACCGACCAGCCCGGTTTGTTCACATCCGATCCCCGCAAGAATCCCGATGCCAAACTCATCGCGGAAGTGAATCACATCAGCGATATTGATGGTGTTGACGTCACCGCCAGCAAAAGCGGTTTGGGCACGGGCGGGATGATCACGAAGCTTAAAGCCGCCGATTACGCTCGTCGCTCTGGCGCGGATGTGGTCATTGCGGCGGGAACGATGCCAAACGTTATTGTACGTGTTTTCAACGGTGAATCGGTTGGGACGCGTTTCCCTGCGCTTTCATCCCCGCTCGAACGTCGTAAACGTTGGATATTGGCACGTGCATCCTCAGGCATTGGTAAATTGATCGTAGACAGCGGCGCAGCGCAAGCACTGACAAAGCAGGGACGCAGCCTCTTGCCAGCTGGCATTCTGGCCGCTGAAGGGCAGTTCGTGCGTGGCGAAACTATCTCGATTTTGAATCAAGAGAAGGATGAGTTAGCGCGCGGGATTGCACGCTATAGCAGCGAAGATATACTTCAAATCAAAGGTCTCAGGTCAGAAGAAATCGCGGGCATTTTGGGCTATTTTTACAGCCCTGTCGTGGTGCATCGCAATGATCTGATTTTGTTGAATGAGTAAGTTGAAGTGACTGTCACCTTTGAAACTATGCTAAACCTGTGATATGTTCCAAAATGGTGAACAAGTCAGTTCTGGAATCCCTTTGTAGGTGACAGTCACTTTTTGTGAAAGGAAGATGATATGACCAACTTAACTGAAATGGGCAAAAAAGCAAAAGCCGCTAGTCGTATTTTGGCGACTTTGCACTCGGAAAAGAAGAACGCTGTCCTAAATTTGATTGCGGATGAAATCGAAACCCAGGCAGCGCTTATTTTGGCCGAAAACGAAAAAGATATTGCGGATGGAAAAGCTGCGGGATTAAGTCAAGCTATTCTGGATCGCTTGTTACTGACCCACAAGCGGGTTGCCGCGTTAGCGAGTGATACGCGTGACGTTGCCAAACTTGCCGATCCGGTTGGTTCCGTTATGGATGCCAAAGTCTTGCCGAACGGCATGAGACTCAGTAAACGCCGCATCCCGATCGGGGTACTCGGCGTGATCTACGAAGCCCGCCCGAATGTGACCATCGACATCGCCGCACTGAGCCTGAAGACGGGCAACGCATCCATTTTGCGGGGCGGCAAAGAGACGTTGCGCAGCAATCTCGCATTGGTAAAGGTTATTCAGGCGGCGCTGGCAAAAGCGGATCTGCCGCTCGAATCGGTTCAGATTATCGACAATCCCGACCGCGCCCTCGTGCGTGAGATGCTGCGACTGGATAAATATATCGACATGCTCATCCCGCGTGGGGGAGCGGGCTTGCATCGACTGTGCATCGACGAGTCGAGTATCCCCGTCATTACGGGTGGGATCGGGATTTGCCATATTTTCGTCGACGAATCGGCGGATTTAGAGCGGGCGGTCGATATTGTCGAAAATGCCAAGGTGCAACGACCGAGTGTCTGCAATGCGTTGGATACCCTGCTGGTGCATGAAGCAGTGGCGGAAGAATTCCTTCCGCGAGTCGCTGCTCGGTTGGCAACTTACCCAGTTGAGTTGAGAGCGGCGCCGAAGGCACTGTCCATTTTGCAAAAGGCTGGGGCGGATGTCCAGGCTGCGGGCGCGGAAGATTTCGATATCGAGTGGTTATCCCTGATTTTGGGCATTAAAGTGGTGCCGAATTTGGACGAGGCGATTGCGCACATCCACGGGCACAGCACGGAGCATTCGGAGAGCATCCTGACGAATGACCTGACGAACGCCAACCGCTTTGTGGACGAGATCAACTCGGCGGCGGTCTATGTGAATGCCAGCACGCGCTTTACGGATGGCGGGCAGTTTGGCTTGGGCGCGGAGGTTGCGGTCAGCACGCAAAAGCTGCACGCGCGTGGACCGATGGGCTTGGAAGAGCTGACGACGTATAAGTGGATCGGGGTTGGGGATTGGTTAGTGAGAAGTTGATCTGCTACTATTGTGATGCAAAAAACGCCTGAAACTACAGTTTTCAGGCGTTTTCTAGTTGTCATTATCTCGTAGTAAAATACGATTATCTATTCTGAATGCCAAAAGGGAAGGTAGAACAAACAAAGATGTCTGTAAAATGGAAAAACAATAAGAGCGGCATATTGGATATTCTTCTACGAGAAATCCCTCAAAGGTACAAGGACAATCAAGGTCATCCAGTTACATATACCTTCTTTTATAGAGTTCACTCGGAAGTTCTTTATAACATGCTTGATTTTTCGTCTGATATTATTGAAGATGATGCAAAAGAAATTGTTAATAAAGCCTTACGCAGTTTGTTGAAACGAAATAACCTTTCGACTAAGAGATTTCTGGAAGAAGTTAATAGGTTTGAGCGTGAGTATCTGGCTCTTCCAATTAGAAGGTATGTGTTTGCTACTGAAATATCAATAGCTTGTGATGCTTTACCCGCTACCATTCGTTTAGACGGCGCGTATATTGTTTTTGAGAAAGACTTTCCTGACCACATTAAATTAGCAAGGGAAAAGGTGCTTGAAAATTTAAAGGGGGCACTGCATTCAGAACAACTGCCTCGTAATTATGCTAAAGTAAGAGTACATGTTTCAGCTGCTTCAGTACATGCAGCAGAGCGTAAAGCGTATGATATGCTTAGTTTTGTGTCAGGAGGTTGGAATTGGATTTTCTTTCAAGATTCACTCCGTAAAACCTATGGGGTACCAAAACCTGTGAATAATATTGTATTAGGTCCCGTTCACACTTTACATATTCAACCATCTGGAAAATCTGCTACAAATATGTATTGGTATGAGCCAAGGTATCTTCGTCCCGTTAAGCCCTTCAAGCATGACAAGGTAGAAAGTTATCGAAACAGTTTGAAATATATCCAAAGTAGGCTAAAACAACACAATTATGCGAATTCCATGCGGAAGGTTTTTATTGCATATTTTGAAGCTTTAAATGAAACTCTTTGGAGTACCTCATACCATAAACTATGGAATATTTTGGAGTGGCTGACAACACCTGAGAGAGTAAACCATCAAAAAACAATAGAAAGGGTAGCGTTTTTATTCAAAAACCGAGACTACCATTACCAAATATTGCAATTCTTACGCGATATGCGTAATAGTTTAGTGCATAGAGATCCTACAGACAATGTCCAAGAAGAAACCCTGTTTCAATTGAAGGTTTATGTAGATGCCCTTATTAAATTTCATTTTGAACACGGTAAACAATTTTTGTCTCTTGAAGATGCTGTTTCTTTTTTAGACCATTCTCATGAGAAAGCGCAGATTGAATCTCAAATAAAGGATTTACAAGAAGTATTGAAATTTCTTTCCCTATAAGGTTCTTTAAGATAAATGGGAGCTGACAGTCACTTCAAAAGTGACTGTCAGCTTTTCTCCCCCAAATTCCATGCTTTTGGAATTTGGGGGAGATGTCCGAAGGACAGAGGGGGCTAATAATGCTTCTTCAACTCCGACGCATACTTCTTCCCGACCGAATCCTTATTCTCCCGCAGCCAGTCTTTTAGATGCGTTTTTGCCAGCGGTGGGTCGTTTGAGATCAGCAAACCCTGCATCAAGCCATCGACTTCATCCTGGGTGAGTACTACATCGCCAACGAAAAAGCCAATAATTTGCGACGCCCAGAGCGCCAGTTTGCGCGGCATTTTTAGCAGCCATGCCGAAATGCTGAGCTCTGCCATGATTAGGCGCACCATCTCTTCGAAGGTGAAGATGTCGGGGCCGACCGCATCGGCGATGATATTTTCTTCGCGCTGTGCCATCTCCACCGCAAGGTCGGCGTAGTCCTCGACAAAGATCGGTTGCAGACGATATTGTCCATCGCCGAGCAAGCCAAATACACGTATGTGGCGCAATATCCAGGCGATGTTGTTCACCAGAATATCTTCATCCCCAAAAAGCACGGTCGGGCGCAGTATCGCATATCCCAAAGACGAGGCCTTGATCGCTTCCTCCAACTCGGCTTTGCCGCGAAAATAGGGCAGGTCTGAATCCAGGCTGGGTTGAGTGATGCTGGTATGCACGATCCGCTTTGCGCCAGCTTGCTCCGCGGCATGGATAAGTGCTTTTGTATTCGCCACCGCGCGCTCATGCGTATTTTCACCGTGTGAGAAGCGCACCCAATAGGTGTTGAAGAGAATATCCACACCAGCGAGTGTTTGCGCCAGCTTCTCGGGGGTATTAAAGTCGAAGGGATAGGCTTTTACCTGCCCGTCAAACGGATCGGGATTATCAGGGTGTCCAGTGAGCGTGATCACTTCATGCCCCTGTGCCAAAAGACGGCGGGTGATGTATTTGCCCGTATAACTAAACGCACCAGTCACTGCGATCTTCATTTTTTCATCCTTTCAGAAAATTAATTATATTTTCTCTAATTGCAATGCTCTGCGTTGCAATTTCGCCCAACGCAGAGCATTGGGCGCAGGCTTTCAGTTTTTCAGGAAACCGATCACTTTTTGGACCGTATTCTGATTCATATTTTCCAGCGTGGTGATGACGCGGACGAGATTGTCCAGTCCATTGAAAAAGGATTGCATCTCTGCCACACGGTTGCGTGCAAACTCCCATTCCTCCGCATCGGACTCGGATGGCGGGCTTGCTTCCAATATGTCGAGTGTCTGCCCAACCGACGCAAGGGCACGGTCGAACTCGCTGTTCTCACGTCCCTTCAAGATCGTGCGCACGACTTTGTAAAAATCACTCTCTGCGACATAATAGTCCTTGCGGTCGCCGAGCTTCGTCTGACGGTGGATCAATCCCATGC
>JBNKMO010000221.1:0-12005 GCA_050293165.1 Anaerolineales bacterium
GTCAAAGCGACTGCATTCTATGCGATGCTGCCTTCCTTGATTAAATAATTAAAATCCACCCCTCACCCTAGCCCTCTCCCCTAAGGGGAGAGGGGACAGTCCCTTCTCCCTTGAGGGAGAAGGTTAGGATGAGGGTGATAATCAAAACCACCACACTTTCACAAAAAACAGGAGATCTAAAATGCAATCAGACTTACGCGGTCGCAACCTTATCGGCGACCTTGATTTCAGCAAAGAAGAAGTAGAAACCGTCCTCGAAGTAGCCTGGGACTTGAAGAAGAAACGTGCCCTCGGCGAACTACATCCCTACCTGCGCGACAAAGTATTAGCCATGCTCTTCTTCTTCAGCAGCACGCGCACCCGCAGCTCCTTTGAAGCTGGTATCGCCCAACTTGGCGGGCACGGTGCCTTCATCGACTCGAAGACCACCCAAATCTCACACGGCGATACCACCCGTGAGATCGGCCAGATTTTTGGGCGCTATTTCGACGGCATCGCCATCCGCCACTGCGATTATGGCGACGGTAACCGCTACCTGAATGATGTTGCTTCTGCCAGCCGCGTCCCCGTTTTAAACATGCAATGCGATGTTTACCACCCCTTCCAATGTCTGGCTGACCTGATGACCATTCAGGAAAAGAAAGGCAAAGACCTGCGCAAGAAGAAGATCGTTGTCTCCTGGGCGTATGCCGCATCCTACCTGAAACCGATCTCTGTTCCGCAATCGCTTATTCTGCAAATGCCACGTTTCGGCATGGACGTAACTCTGGCCTATCCGCCCGAGTTCCCGCTGATGCCCGAGATCGTCGAGCAAGCCCAGGAACAGGCGCGTATCGCCGGTACCAACTTCGAGATCATCGACCGTGCCGATGGCATGAAAGATTCCTTCGCCGATGCAGATGTCGTCTATGCAAAATCCTGGGGCCCATTGTTAACCACTACTGATCCCGACGAAGGCAAAAAACTGCAAGATAAATACAAAGACTGGCTCGTCGATCAGGACAAGATGAGTGCTGCAAAGAAAGATGCGATCTATATGCACCCGCTGCCTGCAGACCGTGACATCGAAGTGACCAGCGAAGTCCTTGACGGACCTAACTCAGTTGTCTTCGACGAAGCAGAGAATCGTCTTCACGTTCAAAAAGCTGTCATGGCTTTGACAATGAACTAGGTTTCAGTAGAACAGGTGTCAGGAAACCAGTAAAACAGGGAATCCGTATTGAGGAGAGTGTGATGCGTGGTAAGCGCGGTTTTGAAGATTTAGATGCTTACAAGTTGGCTTTGCTGGTTGTCAAAGAGGCCTATCGCGTTGCGAAGTCTTTGCCAGTTGAAGAGAAATATAACTTGGCAAGTCAGATTCGCCGTGCCTCTACCAGCATCACACTCAACATTGCTGAAGGATATGGACGTTATCACTATCTGGACAGCTTGCGCTTTTACTATATTGCGCGTGGATCACTCGAAGAAACTCTCAGTGCTTTCATTCTTTGCAACGAACTTGGCTATACAAAAAGCGAACTTGGAAAACAAAGAGAACTGTACGGCAACGCTATTCGAGCGCTAAACGGTTACATCCGTTACATTTACCAGCAAAAACAAGGTTTCAAAGAATATGGCGAACGTGCTATCAAAGAAGAAAATGCCATCTATGCAATAGAAGACTCGCTTGATCCCTGATCCACTGGTTTACTAGTCTACTAATCCCTACCATCCAAAGGAAAACAACTTAATGGCAGAAGAAATCAAACGCAAACTCGCAGTAGTCGCTATCGGCGGCAATTCGCTCATCAAGGATAAAGCCCACCAAACGGTTGAAGATCAATATAAAGCTGCGAAAGAGACCACCTATCACATCGCGGATATGGTCGAGCAAGGCTGGGATATTGCCATCGGGCATGGCAATGGACCGCAGGTTGGCTTCATTTTACGCCGCTCCGAGATCGCCGCAAAAGTCGAAGGCATCCACGAACTTGCCTTGGACGTCTGCGGCGCAGATTCACAAGGCGCCATCGGGTATGCCTTACAACAAACCCTGCAAAATGAACTTTACCAGCGCAATATCAAAAAGAAAGTCGTCACCATCATCACCCAAACACTGGTCGACAAAGACGACCCTGCCTTCAGTGCCCCTACCAAACCAATCGGCGGATTTATGGATGAAGCAGAAGCCAAACGCCGCCAAACGGAACAAGGCTGGTCAATGGTCGAAGATGCAGGGCGCGGCTGGCGACGCGTAGTTGCCTCCCCGAAGCCGAAAGAAATCGTTGAACTCGAATCGGTTCAGACCATTCTGGCGCAAGGGATTATCACCATCACAGTAGGCGGAGGTGGCATCCCCGTCATCGACCCGGGCGACGGTAACTACGAAGGCGTCGCCGCTGTCATCGACAAAGACTTCGCATCCAGCTTGCTGGCGCAGAATATCGGCGCGGATCTCTTCGTCATCTCGACTGCGGTCGAAAAGGTCGCCCTCAACTTCGGTAAGCCCAACGAACAATGGCTCGACAAAATGACCGTTGCAGAAGCCAAGCAATATCTCGCCGAAGGCACGCACTTTGCCAAAGGCTCAATGGCGCCCAAGATCGAGGCAATTATCTGGTTCCTCGAAAATGGCGGCAAAGAAGCCCTCATCACCAACCCTGAAAATATCGGGCGCGCCCTCAAGGGCAAAACCGGTACCTGGATCGTTCCCTAACCAACTGTAAGGGCGGGTCTAAGACCCGCCCCTACCCTTATGAACCGCATCAAGAAACTCGTCTCATCCCCCCCCATCATTCTGGCGCTCGTCGCCACCCTCGCCTATGGCCTGCTCGCGCCCCAGCTAGGCTTCTATTGGGACGACCTGCCCATCAGTTGGCTGCGCTACGAACTTGGGCAGGATGCGCTCACACAATATTTCTCCACCAACCGCCCTGCCTGGGGCATTTGGTACGGCCTTCTAACCCGTTTCATTCCCCACGCGCCACTCCCGTGGCAAATCCTTGCCATATTTTGGCGCTGGCTCAGCAGCCTGGCCTTCTTCGCCGTCCTACGTCAACTCTTCCCCAAAGAAAACAAACTCATCATCGGAGCCAGCCTGCTCTTCCTGCTTTATCCGGGCTTCAACCAACAGTCCGTCTCCTTCGTTTACGGCTATCATTTCACGGTTTATACCCTCTTCCTTTTTTCGCTCTACGCCATGCTGCGGACGCTGCGCCGTCCATCCCTCACCATCACTATTTTGGGAATACTTGCCTCTGCACTCAATCTCATCATGGGGGAATATTTCTTTGTTCTCGATTTGATTCGCCCGGTTCTGCTTTGGTTCACCCTTGCAGAAATACCTGATTCCAAAGAACGCATCAAACGCGGATTTTGGGCTTGGTTCCCATATCTCATCATCTTCGCGGCTGGCGTATTGGGGCGTTCCCTCGTCTTCAACAATCAGGTTTACGGTTACTCCCTGCTCGACAATTTCAAAGCCACCCCCCTCCCTGCGCTCTGGGTGTTGATCCAAACCGTTGCTCTCAGCCTGTGGACAACCCTCGCCTCTGCTTGGGGACAAGCCTTCGTTCTGCCAGATTTTGCTCTACAAGGTACAGTGACGATCGGGATTTATCTCAGCATTATTTTTGCTTCTTTTTTTATTGCCTTTCTTTCTTTATACAAAAAGAATCCAGTCTCTGAGCGCAGCGCAGCGCAGTCGAAGAGCGGTGCTAACAAATCCCATCCTTCGACTACCGCTTCGATACGCCCGTTACTACGTTCAGGGCTACTCAGCGTCCGCTCAGGAACTGGCATACCTTTAATAACCATCGGCATCTTCGCCATGCTCCTCGCTGGCGTTCCCTTCTGGCTGACTGACCTGCCCATCACACTCGGCTTTCCTGCCAACCGCGCTACACTGCCCTTCATCTTCGGCAGCACGCTCGTTCTGGTTGGCATCTTGCGCTTGATCCCGCGCCAAACATTAACGACCATTCTGCTAACGCTGCTGATCGCTTTCTCAGCAGGCCGACAATTCCTGTGGGGGGACGAGTTCCGGCGTGACTGGCGCGTACAGAAGAATCTCTTCTGGCAGTTGTCGTGGCGTGTGCCCGCCCTCGAAGAAGACACAGCAATTCTGCTCAACGAAGGTGCGCTCAAATTTTATGCCGATAACTCCCTCGCCGCCCCGTTGAATTGGGTCTACGCACCCGGCACAACCGTAGAGCGCATCCCGTATATGCTTTTTTATCCGCGCAACCGCTTCGGGTTGGAAGCCGAAAATTTAGCGCCTAATATGCCTTTATCCCATGATTTCATCGCCAGCGAATGGAACGGCAATTCCAATCAGATGTTGCTGGTTAATTTCGACCCGCCGGGTTGTCTGCATATCGTTAATCCTGCCCTTGATGAGAATAATAAGTTCATCGCCGATCTGCTTATCCGCAAGAACGCAGCTTACTCGCGCCCAGACTTGATCTTGCCAGACGGCGCGCCCGTGATGCCTACACTCTATGGCACGGAGCCTAATCACGGTTGGTGCTATTACTACGAGAAAGCAGACCTTGCCCGTCAATTCGGCGATTGGGATGAAGTTGCCCGCCTGGGCGCTCAGGCTTTTAATGCCGGGGATTACCCCAACGACCCAACCGAGTATTTCCCGTTCATCGAAGGATATGCGCAAACAGGAGACTGGGCGCAGGCCGAGCAACTATCCTTAAGAGCGTATCGGGTTTCCAAAAATTATATGCGCCAAATGCTTTGTCCGCTCTGGGAAGAAGTTGGCGCTGCACTTCCTGAAAATCCTGACAATGAAGCCTTCCTGATAAATTTACGCACCTCTTTAACATGTGACTAGACAAGTTAAGAGATGCGATTTATCATCCTGAATGAGGATGTCTTGCATTCGACTTAAGGTTCCGAAAACCTTATTCTATAAAATTGAAGCATGTAAAATCTCGGCTATGTGCTCAATATTTTATTCAACTTAAAAGGAGTAGAAATGAATAAAAAAGTTTTATGGCTCGCTAGTGTTTTGATGATCGCTGCTTTTGTACTGTCTGCCTGTGGCGGCGGTGCAGCAGCCCCCGCTGCTGAAGAACCCACAGCATCTGAAGAAGGCGCCGCTGAAGCACCTGCGGCCGAAGAAGCGGCCCCCGAAGGCGCTTATCAGATTCCGACCGTTGAAGATGGCATGTACAATGTTGCTTTCGTCTACGTTGGCCCCCACGATGATGGTGGTTGGTCGCAGGCGCATGACGTGGGTCGTATGTGGGTGGAAGAGAATGTAGAAAACGTTCACACCGCTTATGTTGAGACCGTTGCTGAAGGCGCTGATGCCGAACAGGTGATCCGCTCCTTGGCCCGCAAAGGCTTCGATGTCATCTTCACCACTTCCTTCGGTTTTATGGACGCATCTGAAATCGTCGCCGACGAATTCCCGGATGTCGACATTATCCATATTAGTGGCTTCAAAGCCAATGGCGCCAACTTCGGTAACTTGATGGGCGCAATGGAAGATATAAAATATCTTGCTGGTATGTTAGCTGGCTCTCGTGCTATGGTAGATGGCAATCCAAAACTGGGTTATACCGCTACTTTCCCAATCCCCGAAGAACTTCGCTTGGGTAATGCATTCGCTTTGGGCGTACAAGAAACCTGCCCCGAATGCACCATCGACGTTCGCTGGCTTTTCACTTGGCATGATCCCATCCTGGAAAAAGAAGCTGCTTCATCGCTCTTTGATAGTGGCGCACAGGTCGTAATGACCGGTGCTGATACCCCCGCTCCCGCCGAAGTTGCTCCTGAAGGCAAATGGGGCATCACCTATGACTACAGCGGCAACTGCACCGTCCCCGCCTGCTTAACCTCCATGTACTGGAACTGGGGTCCTGTTTACGGCAAAATCGTTGAAGATTCCCGTGCAGGAACCTGGGTTGGCGGTTGGGAATATTTCGATGCTGACTCCGGCGCAATGGGACTTTACGGCTTTATGGAAGGCGAAACCATGCAACCCGGCGTTGCTGATCTTCCCGCAGAAGATCTGGCTCTGATCGAAGATACCCTTGCCAAGATGTTGGCCGGTGAATTCGACCGCTTCGATGTCTTCTCTGGTCCGATCACGGACAATCAGGGCAACGTTGTCCTTGCTGAAGGTGAATCCCTCGAACAGCTTGACCTCGATGGTTTCTCCCAATTCGGCAGCGAATGTACCACTTGTATGTACTGGTGGAATGAAAACATCACTGCAGAACTGCCTGAACTTGAGTAAGAAAATCTAGCAACATTGAGGCGACCCAAGATTTGGGTCGCCTCTTCTTTTTTAGCAATTATTTATTTCCATCATGGTATGATTTTTTACGTCAATCCAACTTGATACTGGAGCGCTGCCTATGACTTCATCTCCTCCCCCACATGCTGTTGAAATGAAAGACATTGTCATTCGCTTTCCCGGCGTTTTGGCAAATGACCACGTCAATCTCACGTTGAAACACGGCGAGATCCATGCCCTTTTGGGCGAGAATGGCGCTGGAAAGAGCACTTTAATGAATGCCCTTTCGGGTCTATATAAACCCGTTTCAGGCACAATGAAGGTACACGGCGAAACTGTCAGCTTTAACTCACCCAAAGATGCCATCGCCAAAGGGATCGGGATGGTACATCAGCACTTTATGCTTGTCCCCACCCAAACCGTAACAGAGAATATTCTGCTCGGATTGAATGAACCCAAGTTCTTTATGAACCTGACAAAATACGATCAGAAGATCAGAGACCTTCAAGATCAATTTGGTTTGCGCGTCGATCCGACTGCCAAAATCTGGCAGCTTTCAGTCGGTGAGCAGCAGCGCGTTGAAATTTTGAAAGTGCTCTATCGCGGTGCAGATATTCTCATCATGGATGAACCGACTGCCGTTCTCGCTCCGCAAGAGATTGATGACCTGATGAAGACTATGCATGCCATGACAGAGCAGGGGAAATCGATCATTTTCATCAGCCACAAACTCCACGAAGTGACCACCGTCGCCAATCGGCTGACCGTTTTGCGCAAAGGCGTTGCCACCGCAGAAGGCATCAGCATTGAAGGCTTGACAGGTGAAAAACTCGCCGAATTGATGGTCGGGCGCAAGGTTATTTTCAATGTTGAGAAGAAAGAGCAAGAGCCGGGCGAGGTGGTACTCGATATTCGCGGTGTAAGCGCTGAAAATAATAAGGGCGTAAAGGCGCTTAATAATCTTTCGCTGGACGTCCGGGAAGGTGAAATTTTGGGCATCGCCGGTGTTGCGGGCAATGGACAAAGTGAATTGGCAGAAGTCATTACAGGGTTACGGGCTTGTGAGGGCAGTATCCTGATCAACGGAGAAGATGTTGCCAACGCGGAACCAAGCAAAGCTATCGCGAGCGGCGTCGCACACGTTCCCGAAGATCGCACCGGAGTTGGATCCGCTCCAAATATGAGCATCACAGAAAACACTATCATGAAGAATTATCGCGAGGAACCAATCGGCAGCCGTTGGAGCATCAACTTCACGGAAGCGCGCAATCACGCCCGTGAATTGAAAGAAGCCTACGATATTCTCGCTCCCAATGTGCGCACGATGGCTCGCAAACTATCTGGCGGCAACTTGCAAAAAGTAATTCTTGCGCGCGAGATCACCACCCAGCCGAAATTGATGGTGGCCATGCAGCCAACACGCGGCCTGGATGTGGGCGCAATCGAATCCATTCAGCGGCTGCTGCTTGGACAGCGTGAAGCGGGCACCGCCATTTTATTGATCTCGGAAGAGTTGGATGAGTTACTGACCCTCAGCGACCGGATTGCCGTTCTTTATGAAGGTGAAGTGATGGGCATTCTCGATGCTAAAAATGCAGATATCAACGAGATCGGTCTCATGATGACCGGACAAAGGAGCAACGCATGAACCTGCCCTTTAAAATAATTCTTGAAAAACGCACCGATGATGTGCCAAAGTGGCTCCCTGCAGCGACAGCTTTGGGCTCCGTTATCGTCGCTTTTATCATCAGCGGCATTGTTCTCAAGATCATTGGCGGCGAACCGTTGCGCGTGCTGAAATTCTTCTTCACCGCCACCTTTGGCTCGTGGCCTGTCATCTCCGATACCCTCGTCAAAGCGACACCGCTCATCATGGTCGGTCTGGCCTGTTCGGTTGCCTTCAAGATGAAACTCTGGAATATCGGCGCGGAAGGCCAATTCTATATCGGTGCCTTCGCAGCCAGCCTGGTTGTGCTTATCCCGATGGTCGATCTTGAAACCACGCCAAAGTTCATTGTCATCGGCTTAATGATCATCATGGGCATGATCGGCGGCGCGGTCTGGGGTTTCTTCCCGGGCTATCTCAAAGCCAAATACAAAGTCAATGAGATCATCACCACGCTGATGCTCAACTACATCGCGCTCTACTGGAACAACTTCTGGATTTTCGACAAGTGGAGTGATGCCGGGTTCCAGATGACCCCAACCTTCCCCAAAGTTGCCTGGTTGCCGCGTCTTTCCGATCTGGCCAAAGAATACAAAGTCTTTTCCGGCATCACCCTCCATTTGGGCGTGGTCTTTGGCATTATCGCCGCCATCATCATCTGGTGGATTCTGGAACGCAGCCATTGGGGATACCAGATCAAATTGATCGGCGATAACCCGAAGGCGGCGCGTTATGCCGGTCTCAACATCAGCCGCAACCTGATCCTCGTCATGATGCTCTCCGGCGCCCTGGCAGGCTTGGCAGGCATGGCTGAAATCAGTGGTGTTGTTCACCGCCTGCAAGAGCGCATCTCCCCCGGCTACGGCTTTACGGGCATCATCGTCGCATGGCTGGCAAAGCTCAACCCCTTCGCCGTGATCCTCGTTTCGGTACTCTTCGGCGCACTTATCGTTGCCGGACGCGAAATTCAGCCTTCAGGATTATCTTCCCTCCTGCAAGGCATCATTCTCTTCATGGTCATCAGCAGTGACGTTCTGCTGCGCTACCAGATCCGTATCGTACGCACAGAACAGACAGAGCAGGAGGTAGCATGAATCTAGAGATCATTCTTCACGCTGGTTTAGCGACCGGCACCATTCTCCTATTTGCCGCGATCGGTGAGATTTTCGCCGAACGCGCAGGCATTCTCAACCTCGGCGTCGAAGGCATGATGTTGCTCGGCGCGATGGCAGGATTCAGCACGTCCCTTTCAACGGGAAGTGCCTGGCTCGGTTTGCTGGTCGCCATGCTTTCCGGTGGGATTTTGAGTCTCGCACACGGATTGGTGACGATCCACTTCCAGGCGGATCAGGTCGTTAGCGGCCTCTCGCTGACCTTCCTTGGAACAGGGCTTGCCCTCGTTTTAGGAGAGGGACTCACCGGTCAGAATCCGGCGTTAATTCCCACCGTCAGCATCCCCCTGCTCTCTCAGATCCCCTTCCTGGGGCCGGTCTTCTTCGCGGAGCACAGCGTGCTGGTCTACATCGGCTACATCTTTGCCCCGCTTTCCGCCTACTACGTCTACAAAACCCGTCCCGGAATGCACCTGCGCGCGGTCGGCGAGAAACCATCTGCCGCCGACACCCTCGGCGTTAACGTTTACGGCGTGCGTTACTTCTATACCTTCGTCGGCGGGATGCTGGCTGGGCTGGCAGGCGCGACCATCACCCTCTCCATTTCGCCGGGTTGGTACAGTACCCAGACCACCTCCGGGCAGGGCTGGATCGCCGTTGGCTTGGTCATCTTCGCCCAGTGGAATCCGCTGCGTGCGGCCTTTGGCGGCTACCTCTTCGGCATGTTGCGTCGCTTCATCCTTGACCTGCAAGGCCCAGCTTTACTCTTCGGCTTTGCCAATCCGCTTTACGTCAACTCGAACTACGGCTTCTTTCTCCAGATGATGCCCTTCGTGCTGACCATCATTGCTCTGGTTTGGGGCTCACGCGCTGCAACCAAGAAACGACTTGGCTCACCCGCTGCGCTCGGCATCCCCTACATACGCGGTGAACGCGGTTTGTAAGGGAAATTCTTAGACGATCAAAAAACTTCCGAAGTTTTGAAAACTTCGGAAGTTTTTGTTTATTTTCTCGCTTGTGCGATCACTTCACGTTGGAGCGGAACATGATGCCAATCAATATCCAAGTGATGAAAAGATAGACAAGGTCAAAAACGATCTCCACCCACATGCGTAATATTTCAGCCAAATCATTCTCCTTTATTGGTTGCAATGTAGCAAAGGGGATTATTATAATGCTACGGAACAAACCATAAACAATAACTTGCGCATTTCCAAACAAGAAGATAGTGCCGTAGACTGACAGTTTCATCATCAACCGTATCGAAACCAAGCAATTTTCTACTGCAAACGGGAAGGTTATTAAATTCCCGCCCCTAAGCCGGATCGAAAACAGGGACTACAATTTATTTTTAGGCTTCAATGATAAAATTCAGCATACTAACCAACCAATAAAAGGGTATCGGATATGAACCACTCATTCAGCTACGAATGCTCCATTTGCGGAAAGAAATATGCACCAGCCGACATCACCTATACCTGCTATCAGGATGGGGGAAACTTGAACGTCATGCTGGATTATGAGGCTATCCAGCAAAAATACCATCCTGATGATATTACCTCACGCACCGAGACATCACTCTGGCGCTATCTACCCCTGCTGCCCGTCTCTGCGCCCGAGGGCGAGAATACCCCCCTCTACGCTGTCGGCTGGACACCAACATTTGAACTGCCCAGGCTGGCAACCAAACTGGGATTGAAAAATCTCTGGCTCAAAGATGAGAGCAGCAATCCAACCGCCTCCTTCAAAGATCGCGCCAGCGCTATTCTGGTAGCACGCGCGGGCGAGATCGGCGCGGAGGTGATCGTGACGGCATCCACGGGTAACGCGGGTGCAGCACTGGCAGGGATGTGTGCGGCTGTTGGGCATAAAGCAGTCATCTTTGCGCCAAAGACCGCGCCTGTCGCCAAGATCACGCAGTTGCTGGTCTTCGGCGCACAAGTGATGCTCGTGGATGGAAATTATGACGACGCGGTTGAACTCGCAGTCAAAGCGGCGAATGAATTTGGCTGGTATTGCCGCAACACAGGTTACAACCCCTTCACGCTCGAAGGCAAGAAAACAGCAGCCTTTGAAATTTGGGAATGGGCGCTCAAGACCCTCCCCGAACATAGCAAACCACTGACGGTTTTCGTCTCCGTAGGGGATGGGAATATCATCTCGGGCATACACAAGGGTTTTAAAGACCTTAAGCGTTTAGGCTGGCTGGGACAAATGCCACGCATCATCGGCGTGCAGGCGGAAGGCTCAGCCGCCATCGCAAATGCCTACCATAACGGGACAGAGAATATCACGCCGGTCTCGGCGACGACGATGGCAGACAGCATCTCGGTCGATATGCCCAGTGACGGCGTGCGCGCTCTGCGCGCGGCGACCGAGACCGGCGGACGATATGTGATCGTCAGCGATGAGCAGATTTATGCTGCCATAGCGGAACTCGGTCGGGTGGGCGTTTTTGCGGAACCTGCCGGGGCGACGGCGTATGCCGGTTTAGTGGAAGCAGTTTCAAAAGACGTTGTGAGTGCGGATGATCCCATCCTTGTACTGAATACGGGCAGTGGGCTGAAGGATGTCAAAGCTGCGATGAAGTCCGTCGGCGAGGCACCGATCATCCAACCGACCTTGGAGGCAGTGAAGGAACTTCTATGAGAGAAAAGTGGAGTACGCCAGCGCGTTATTTGACACTGGTCTTGTTGATCATTTTCTTTTTGGTATTGGGCTGGTATGTGCGCCCGGTATTCCAACCACTAATTGCGGCAGGATTGATCGCCTACATCATGATGCCTGCCGTAAATCTTCTTAAAGAGAAGCTGAAAGTGAAGCACAAACTGGCGGTCAATTTGATTTACTTTGTACTACTCTCTCTGGTTTTGGCTTCGCCTGTATTTTTTATCCCAGAACTGCTTTCACAAATTCGCATTTTTTCGAACGATCTTTTGCATCTCTATGAACAGGCGCTTGCCTTTGTTAACGAGCCAATTGTGCTGGGATC
>JBNKMO010000222.1:0-2145 GCA_050293165.1 Anaerolineales bacterium
CGCTGATCCGATCGAGTACGCGAAGGAGCACAAAGAGTTCGCCCGCGCCTTCGAGTCCTTCCCCCACGATGCGGACGCCCTGTTCCCGGGCTGGCGCGAAAAGCTGGGCGTGCACAAATAAGTCTGCGCGTTCAGTAAGCCATTCGGCATTTCAAAGCCCCCGCACGGGGGCTTTTTCATGTGTCCGTTTTAGCGATTTGCTCGGGATGACGGTGTTTTTACTCTCAATGGCAGGGAGTCTCGAAAGCGCTAACTTGAAGGTCCTTACATTTTCTCCATCACTTCAATCCCGAGCAAATCCAGCCCTGTACGTAAGGTCATCGCCGTTGCCTTACTCAACTGCAAACGGCTGAGTTTCGTGGACTCATCAATGCCGGGTTTCAAGATGGGGCAGGCTTCGTAAAAGCTCATGAACAGACTCGAAAGCTCATACAGATAGTTGCACAATACGTGAGGATACGCGTCTTCGACAACCTGCTCGATGGTCTCCGAAAAGCGTATGAGTTTTAACGCCAGATCCTTTTCCTGCATTTGATTAAGCTGGATTTGCGCATGAAAGCGATCCAAATCCAACTCCGCTTTTCTGAAAATACTGGCAATCCGCGTGTACGCATATTGCAGATAGGGTCCGGTATTGCCTTCGAAGTTCAACATACCGCTCCAATCGAATACATAGTCGTTGGTCCGGGTTTTACTGAGATCGGCGTATTTGACCGCGCCGATGCCAACCTTACGGCTGACCTCCTGCATTTCACTTGCTGAAAGATCCGGATTTTTGTTGCTAACGACGGCAGCGGCCCGCTCGACCGCCTCTTCAAGCAGTTCGGCTAATTTTACGGTACCGCCGGTTCGGGTTTTAAAAGGCTTGCCGTCTTCACCGAGCATCTTACCGAAGGCACAGTGTTCAAGGCGCATGGATTCGGGGACAAACCCCGCTTTTCTAGCAACCGTAAAGACCTGTTTCATGTGCAGCGACTGGCGGTCATCCGTGAAATAGAGTATCCGGTCGGCGTTTAGAACACCCGCGCGGTAGCGCAACGCCGCCAGATCGGTTGTGGCATATAAATATCCGCCATCCTTTTTCTGCACGATAACCGGACCCGGCTCACCGTCCTTACCCGGCAGTTCTTGCAAAAATATCACCTGCGCCCCGTCGCTTTGCGTGGCCAGTCCTTGGGTCGTGAGTTCGTTCACCAGAACGGCGAGGTCATCATTGTAGGCGCTTTCACCGCGTACATCGCTTTCCTTCAGCGTGGCGTTCAAACGCCGGTATATCGTTTCGCTGTGCGAAAGGGAGACCGTTCGGAATTGATTCCACAGTTTTAGCACCCCGGCGTCACCGGACTGAAGGCGCACCACATACTCCCGGGCGCGATCCGCAAAATCCGCGTCCTCGTCAAACCGCTTTTTTGACGACTGATAGAACTGCTCGAGGTCTTTCAATGCCAGTTCCGCAGAGTCGCCCTCGTCCATTTTGTCTTCAAGCTCGGCGATGAGCATGCCAAATTGCGTTCCCCAGTCCCCCACGTGGTTCTGGCGAATGACGTTGTCTCCCGAAAATTCGAGTACCCGGGCAATGGCGTCACCGATAATGGTCGAGCGCAGATGACCGACATGCATCTCCTTGGCGAGGTTGGGGGAACTGTAGTCAAGCACGACACAGTCGGAATGACTTTTCCGGGGAATACCCAGATGCGGGGCTTGGATGGTTTCACTGAGTTGGGCCGCCAGCCAGGTTTGATTCAAAGAGATATTGATAAAACCCGGTCCGGCTATTTCGATCTTCTCGGCAATGCCGTTTAACGACAGTTTGTCGCAGATGGCTTGGGCCAGGTCACGGGGTTTACTGCCCATCGCTTTCGCGGCAGCCATGGCGCCGTTGGCTTGGTAGTCACCGAATTTCGGATTTTTACTGGGTGCGACATGAGCACTGAAATGAGCGGGAATACCGATCTCAGTCATGATCTGGCGAACACGGTCTTGTAGCAGGGCGCGAATATTCATCATTAATCTGTGTTTATTAACCCAAGCGGGGATTTTAACGGCTGCGCAAGATGATGCAAAAGCCAAAAGCTTGCTCGACGGTTTCAATCCCTATGCAGATAAGATGAAGCCACGACACTATTGAGTATGATGGAGTAAGAT
>JBNKMO010000223.1:0-27414 GCA_050293165.1 Anaerolineales bacterium
TATCGTCAGAAAATACAGGAACAAGCAGGAAACAATTCGTTTTAAATAACAAGCTACCGAAAAATATCTTGTAGGAGCGGGCTTACCCCGCCTTTTGTAATCTGAAATAAAATATGAAAAACTTACCATCCACCTTTACCCGTAGAGATTTTCTCAAATTCAGCGCCGCAGGTTTGCTCGGCTTGCTGATGGCAGACCTCGGCCTCGACAAAGTCGAAGCCGGTGCGCCCCGCCTTCGGCGTCAGGGACGCACCACCTGGAGCAGTCTGACCATTTACGAAAGCCCCTCGTTTGACTCCGAAGTTCTCCACTTATACGGGCGCGATGTCGTCTTGCCCATCACCGAAGAACTTCGTGTCGAAGACGAATATCGCTTTCCCTGGAACTCCACCTGGTACCGCATTGGCGATGAAGGCTTTGCTCACTCCGCCTACCTTCAGCCGGTCTACACCTCCTACAATATGCCCGTTTTCGACATCCCCGAAAGCGGTGCGCTCGCCGAATTAACAGTGCCTTGGATTTCTGTACGTGAAGGCTGGGGATTTGCCTTCAAGCCCAAATTGCGTTACTACTACGGCACCACTCACTGGGTCGATCAGATTATTCAGGATGAATACGACGGCTCATACTGGTACCGCATTTGGGATCGACAGGTCAAGAAGTATTTTTACCTCCCCAGCTATTGTCTCCGCATCGTCCCTGAAGAGGAGCTTGCTCCCCTTTCCCCGAACGTGGCGCCTGAAGACAAACATATTTTCGTTGACCTCACCACCCAAACAATGGTCGCCTACGAAGGCGATACGCCGGTCATCACCTCGCTGGTAGCCACCGGCTGGGGCGGGACGAAAACTCCAACGGGCACCTTCAGTACCTTTCACAAGGCACCCTCCGTCCACATGACGGACGGTGCGGGTGATGAAGCCAACTACGATCTCCCGGGCGTTCCGTGGGTCTCCTTTTTTACCGGGAACGGTGATGCCTTCCACGGCGCCTACTGGCATAACGATTTTGGCGATCCGCGCAGCCACGGCTGTATTAACACCCCCGATAATGTTGCCAAATACATCTATCTATGGACAACGCCCACTGTCCCCTTTGGCGAAGATTATCTTCACTTACCCGGGGAAGGGACACGCGTAGAGATCGTAGGCGAAGGGCGTATCTAACGGCCTACGCTGTTGCTGTTTCAAGCAACACCTGATTTTGCAAGTCACGTTTTCAACGTGACAGAGATTAGCTTTCCAAAACATCACCATGCTAAAACGCCTGCTTGAAACGTTAGCCACCAAAAAAGGATTGTTCCTGCTGTCCATCCTTTTGGGCGTGAATCTGGCGTTTTATTTTTCAGCTTATCTCGAAGACAGCCCTGTTTTCATCCCCATCGGTAGCACGCGGATGCTTGCCTACAGCCTCTTCGTCTCAGGTGCGGGGACGTTACTCTATTTTGCTGGGCTGCTTTGGGCAGAGAAACGTTTTTCAGCATTCTCTGCCGTCAAGCACGTTGCTTTAAGTTTTTTTCTCGGTGCAATTCTTTTCTTTACCAATACCAGCCTATGGCTCGAACCGGAATTTTATGTCCGTTCAACCTTGCCGATCAGCTATGAGCTTCTCGTCCCGTGGTACGCCTCGGTTGGGATGGCGTATTTCACGGGCGTAGTTTTTTACGCTACGCTGGTTTATTTCCTTTTTGCCTTGCTTCTCCCGAAAAAAGAGCAAATATTAGATACGCTTGAAAGGAACATGGGGGTATCTCTTTCAAAAAATGCTCCAAGTGAATTTTCAATCCCCGACGTTTGGCAAAAATCAGATTGGTTTCTGATTGCAGGTTTTGTGATGCTTGCCTTTATCTTGCGCGTCATCAATCTCGAAGCCTTACCTCCTCATCTTGAAGAATATCAACATCTGATTGCCGCCAAGCAATTGCTGGCTGGCGTTACTGTGGATGAAGTTTATCAACGCGGGTTATATCTGGTAACCATGCCTGTCAAGCTTTTCTTCTCGCTTTTCGGTATGCAGATTTGGGCGGCGCGCCTGCCCGGTGTGATCGTGAATAGCCTCGCGTTGATTCCGCTTTATTGGTTGATGCGGCGTTATAACAAGACAGTTGCCATTATTAGCGTAGTACTCTATGTCACCAGCCCGTGGGTGATTGCTTTATCTCGTACGGTGCGTGAATATGCCTATCATCCGCTGCTTTATTATCTCGTGCTGGCGAGCGCGCTTTATCTGCTTGAAAATATTCCCAGAGGATTTTTGCTGGCCGAATGGCGTTCGATCTTCGTGAAAAAGAATGTCTGGGCATTGACGATCCTTGCTTTTTTTGTGCTCTTTGTTGTCTTGATTGATCCTTTTTCGAGCTTTAAGATTATCGCTTTGTTGTATTTGATCCTTGGGCTTTTCTTTGTTGCGCGGCTGGATTTTCAAGACAAAAACAACAGGCTGATTTTGGCGATTGTTGTGGGAGCAGGTATCGTTGTTGTTGGTGTTTTTTCTGCTCTCGTGTTGACCAATCCAACCATTTCGGAGATGGTTGGCAATCCTTTTCGGGCGCTGCGGGTTGCCGATCCGCTTAGGAATTTCAGGAATGGCAATGCCAAGCTGCTCTTCGGGCAATTCTTTTTTCGGCCGCCGACCCAGTGGTATTACGGGCGTCTCCTGCTATTCCCCTTGTTGAGCCTTTTCTTTTCCGTCTGGTGGGCGAAGCGTACGCGTAAGCAAAATCCCATCCCCTGTTTTTTTGTTGTTTTATTTGGCGTCTCGCTGGCGGCATTTCTCCTGCTGTACACTTATATTTATGCGCCGCGCTTTTTCTTGCATATTCAACTTTGGTATGTGCCTCTGTTGGCGATCGGCGTATTTGGTTGGTATTTGGTCTTGAAAATAGTCATCAAAGATAAGAGAATAAGATATGCGTTCTTTGCTTTGATTTTGTTGGTCACGATCAATGCCCGGCAGCTCGCTGTCCATTTCAAGAATGATGCGCTGCCGGTGACTTATGCCATCCACATAGGTTTTGATGAGCTTGATAGCTACATGCGCCAGAATGTAAAACCTGATGATATTTTGCTCGCAAAATTCTATGGCAGGTATGTGAGCTTTTACGATCAACCTGAGTTTGCAAAGATCTATGAAACTTCCTATGATCCTGCTCTGATCACAGAAAATAAGAGCGGCTGGATCGTGGTTGATGAGGTGCGTTATTGGTCTTATCGTAAAGACCTTTTGTTGGAAAACTTCTCCGTCGATCATGTGGCAATCGAATATGTTGGAGAATTTCACGACCCTACCAGCGGACTAAGCAATTTTGTCTGGCATTGGGATAAAATGCCATAAAGTAATTCAATTTTTTATATGGAGATTCTAATCATGTATTCTGCATTTACACACAACACCTATCTGCTCAAACGACAAGCTCTTGCCATGACCGGTAAATTCCGCTTCTACGATCCAAGTGGACAGTTGGTCATGTTCAGTGAACAGAAAATGTTCAAACTGCGCGAAGATATTCGTGTTTACTCTGACGAAACCAAATCGCAGGAAGTCCTTAGTATCAAAGCGCGCCAGATTGTCGACTTTTCGGCTGCCTATGATGTTGTTGACGCAACCACCAATGAACATATTGGTACGCTGCGTCGCAAAGGCTTGCGTTCCATGTTTCGTGATGAGTGGGAAGTCCTTAACCCGCAAGGTCAAATTATTGGGCTTCTTTTTGAAGACAGCGTGGCGCTCGCTATGTTGCGTCGTCTCCTCTTGGGCAGTTTTCTGCCCCAGAACTATGACATTAGCATAGGCGAAAGTCGCGTTGCGGATTTGAAACAGCGTTTCAATCTCTTCCGCTATGAGCTTGATCTCGACTTTACGATGGATGCAGGTAATTTACTGGATCGCCGCCTCGGCATTGCTGCCGGTATCTTGCTTGCCGCAGTGGAAGGACGCCAGTCCTAAGATGGCGCTCGAACCCCTTTTTGCTGGTCTCGTCGTGGATGAGTTTGATCGTCCCGTGACGCACACTTTTGTGGGAAGTGAGCTTTGCTACGTTGTGGACGATGACGGCTTTAACCGTCACATTCCCGCCGAGCAGATTGACCGTCAGGTGTTGAATATGATGCGTGAGCAGATCGATGGACATGAAGATGTACTTGGTGAGCAAACCGCCAAAATGCTCGGTCAGGATGATATTTTTTCACGCGCCATGATCCAGAAACAACTCGAAAATATCGATGAGCAATTTGAAACCATTCTCAAGAATGGTATCCCTGCCGAGGGGCGTAGCTATATGGGCATGATGGGTTTCAAGATCGTCGTCAACGTGCATGGAGAAGTCATCCACTTTGAGCAGCCCAGCGGGTTGCCGGGCGAAGAGTGAAATCAAGACTTCCGAAGTTTCCAAAACTTCGGAAGTCTTTTTATAGAGCCTTGCTTTGCAGTACAATTCCCCTGTGTTCAAGCAAACAAAAATCATCCTTCCCCTCAGCCTGTTTTTGGCAGGTCTTTTTGCGCTCTTTGAAAAGGGCGCCTATCTTTTTAGTTTCCTTCCCGCTGCTTTGATCTTCTTTCTCGGCATCAGCGCCCTCTATCAACTTTGGGATTGGGCAGGCAAACCCCGCCTGCTATTGTGGATGCTCTCGCTTGCGCTGCTCTTGCGTTTGGCAGCGGCAGTGGCTTTTTATGTTTATTTGCCAATCAACGGCTATCCCGATAGTGAACAGCAGCAATCAGGCTACGTTTTCTTCGACGCTTTTCGGCGTGACACCGAAGCCTGGCAACTTGCTGAAAGTGACCAGCCCCTCATCAGTGCCTTTAGCAAAGATTACAGCACCGATCAATATGGCGGATTGCTGGCATTTAGCGCGGGCGTTTACCGCGTTCTTTCGCCCGATGCTCATCGCCCCTTACTCATTGCCTTAATTGGCGCGCTCGTTGCAACACTCGGTATTCCCTTCTTTTGGTTGGCGGCCAAGGCCCTCGGCGGCGAAAAGCTCGCCCTCTCTGCTACGTGGATATTTGCGCTTTATCCCGAAAGTATTCTCGTTGGTAGTTCACAGATGCGTGAGCCCTTTCTCATCACCTTCGTCGCGTTGGCGTTGTGGGCGATGATAACGTGGTTGCAAGACCGCCAAAATCGCGCAGCGCAGATTGGCATGGCAGTTGCGCTCATTGGGATGTTGCTCGTCTCGCCTGCGATGGCGCTCGTAACGTTAATCTTTCTCGGCGTATACACCCTGCTTCAGCGCGAAGATACCAAACTTTCTCCGAAAGCCATCGTCGCCTTTGTTGTCGTTCTCATTCTTTCCCTCTTCCTGCTTTCATCCGCGCTTGGGCAAACCAATCTTAATGCCAATAATCCTCTCGGCGTGATCGTCGAGTGGACTCAGCGTGCCATTCTTTGGGATGTTTATCAGCTCGAACGCGGTTCGGGCTGGGTACAGAAACTTTTTAGCGAGATGCCCCAATCCCTGCACCTGCCCTTTGTCGCGGGGTATGGGATGGCGCAGCCCGTTTTGCCCGCCGCCTTCGTTGAGCCGACCACACAGGTTTGGCATATTTTAGCGATCTTCCGCGCGGTAGGATGGTATGCCCTTGTGCCGCTGCTGCTCTATGGACTTTTTACTCTCCCCAAAGCGGATTCTGCCCTCACGCGCCGTGTCTGGACGTGGTTTGGGCTGGGTAGCTGGTTCTGGATCATTTTCGCAGCCCTACGCGCTGGTGGCGATCAATGGGACAACCCTCGCTACCGTGTGATCTTTATTGCTTTACAAGCCCTTTTCGCTGGCTGGGCGTGGACCCAGCATCGGGTAGGAAAAAATGCCTGGCTGCCGCGCATTTTAACGGTAGAAGCTATTTTTCTGGCATTCTTTACCCACTGGTACGCAAGCCGATATTATGTCCGTTTCGGTACTTTATCCTTCGGGGCAATGGTGGCGTGGATATTGATTTTGAGTGGCATTTATCTTGTTAGCAGCTTGTTTCTGGAAAAGAGAAGATGATCTTTTTTAAACGCGCTTTTTCGGTAATCATTGGCGTGAGTGTAGGGCTGTTCGTGTACAGCTATGCCGGTTTTCCTTATGGGAGCAAGCGTTTGTTTGCGCTGAGCCTGGCAGCTGCTTTTTTGAGTGCTTTGTTTTACTATGTTCTTTTTGCCACGCATAAAACACTTTTGAAGAAGGGTGATCTCTGGAAAATTTTTACGTTTTCTGCTGTGTTGGCGCCATTTTTGTTTTTCTTGTCATCGATTCAGTGGCAAAGAAGCGATCTGTTTGGGTATCCTTTTTTGCCAACTTACACCTTTGAGATTACGGTATCTCCCGAAAGCCCGGATATGAGCGTTGAAGTGCTGTACTTCTCAAACTCTTTTGGCGAAGTTTCTTTTGATACGCTCCAGTATGAAGGCTGGTGGCGTGGGGGTGGGGGTAAGGATCTGCTGCTTACCGATAAAGTGGATAATCTTCTGGTCTGGAAAGGAAAGATCGGCGAAGATATTGAAATGCACTTCAGAACCAAGGGCAAGGGACAGATATTGGTACATTCCAATGCAGATTTGGATACAAGCTACGATTTTTCATCAGAAGTGATCGTCCATAAGGTGGTTGGCCGCCAACCGTGGTTGGCTTCTCGTTCTGCTGTTTTGCTGCTTGGGAACATTCTCTTTTTTGTAGGGATATTTACGTTTTTGTCCTTATTGTGGCCGCAGCGGGGGTGTTTCATTAAGACTTTTTCTGAAAGTTTGGATACGAATAGGCGTGCTCCTTTGACCAGAAGTGATCTTTTCTGGATGGCGGGGTTAGTTTTCTTGGCCGTGGGGTTAAGAGTTTTTAATCTGGACGATCTGCCGCCCCATCTGGAAGAATATCAGCATTTAAACGCTGCAAAACAGATGCTGAATGGTGTGCCTTGGGGAGATGTTTACTCTCGTAGCCTTTATATTGTTACGTTGCCTGTTTATTTCTTTTTCTCTCTTTTTGGGGTTGATGTGGCTATTGCCCGTTTGCCCGGTGTTTTGACGAATAGTTTGGCTGTTATTCCTGTCTATCTTCTGATGCGAAAAATGGATCGGCGGCTTGCAATTTTTTCGGCATTTCTTTTTGCCACCAGCCCTTATATGATTGCGTTTTCCCGCAGTGTCCGTGAATATGCGTATTATCCCTTTTATTTTTATGGGATCGTTCTTTTGATGGTCGGATATCTTGAATATCTTTACAAACAATCACCAGCGGCAGATGCTTTGTTTGACAGAAAACAGTTAGTAGTGCTCTTGTTTTTGTTAATTCCTCCAATTTATGTATTCGTTGACCCTCTTTCTACAGCGAAGGTTCTGGTTTTTCCATATGGGCTCTTTTCCCTTTTTGTTCTACGAAAAGTGCGTTTCAAAATGAAAATGTCGTATTGGATCGGATTTGGTATTCTTATGATTTTGAGCGCAGGAGCTTTGGTCTTGTTTTTTCAAAAAGGAGTGATGTTTATTCATTTGAATAATTACCTTATTCCTTTTTCTCAAGGAGATTTTAATACAGCCCTTAATTATTTTTTCTATAACCCGGCACAGCAATGGTATTATGATCGTCTGGTTCTTTTACCGGTGATGGGTTTGTTTTTTGTGCTTCTCTATGGATTGTTGAATAGGAAGCACACGATTCTTTTTTTTCTGTCTTGCTTGTATTTGTTGTCGTTAGTGTTATTTTTGTTGTTTTTTAGTTTTGTAGAGGGTGTGCGTTTTTACGTTCACGTTCAACTGTGGCATATTCTTTTGATCGCTATGGCATGTTATGGTGCTTTTGTGATTTTGAACGAGAACATTCGTAATCGTATTATATTCTGGATAGTGGTGCTTGGGATTGTGTTGGTGACATTCAATCCTTGCCAAGTGTTTCTTTCGCAATTGCCTACATCATCGGTTGTGATGCCTATTTCTTTACAGAGTCATGAAAGTTTTGATGCAGTGCATGATTTTTTATCTGAACGTGTTTCGTCTGAAGATGCTTTGATCGCTTACGATTACGGTAGGAGCGCTGCTTTTCTAGGTGAACCGTCATTTTCTGCAATTTATACAGCGAGGATGCAAGGAGATTCGCTTGCCCCTATTATTAGGACTCATCGTCAAGGTTGGATCGTTGTGAACGAAAAGTACTATTCACTTTATGAGAGTGTCTTGCCGCTAGCTGACTTCAAACTGGAAGAGACAAAGATAACTTATGTTGGTGATGTGTCCGGGGATCATGTGGATTATATTTGGCGTTGGGAAGCCATGTCTGGAAAATAGAAAGTTACCCTCTCTTTGTTAATATGCAACTTGACATGAATAAGGGAAACCTTATAATCCAAGTTTTGAAAATACAAGCTTACAGGAGATAACAAATGCCTACTGCATTAATTACCGGAATTACCGGACAGGATGGTTCGTATTTAGCTGAACTGCTGATCGGAAAAGGTTATAACGTCGTCGGAATGGCGCGTCGCTCAAGTACGGTGAATTACGAGCGTATTGACCACTTACTCGACAAAATAACTATCATTCAGGGCGATTTACACGATCAAGGTTCGCTTTTGGGAATATTGGAAGAACATAAACCGAGCGAAGTCTATAACCTGGCTGCGCAGTCTTTTGTGCCTGCTTCCTGGAGCCAAGCCGTCTTGACCGCTGAAGTAACCGCTTTAGGCGTGACGCGGATGCTCGAGGCAATTCGTCTTTTTGATCGTTCGATCAAGTTTTATCAGGCTTCGAGCAGCGAGATGTTCGGCAAGGTCATGGAAGTGCCGCAAAAGGAAAGTACGCCTTTTTACCCACGCAGCCCCTACGGTGTAGCAAAGGTGTATGGGCATTGGATCACGGTCAATTATCGTGAGTCCTATGATATTTTTGCGACATCGGGCATTCTTTTTAACCATGAAAGTCCGCGACGTGGTATGGAGTTTGTGACTCGAAAAATCTCGAATGCTGTCGCCCGTATCAAATTAGGGATGCAAGATGAGTTGCGTTTGGGAAATTTGGATTCCCGCCGTGACTGGGGCTACGCTGGCGACTATGTCGAAGCGATGTGGTTGATGCTCCAGCAGGAGAAGCCCGACAACTATGTGATTGGCACTGGCGAAACCTATGCCGTGCGCGAGTTTTGTGAACATGCCTTTGGTTATGTCGATCTGGACTACAATGATTACGTGGTTGTTGATCCAAAATTCTACCGCCCAGCGGAAGTGGATTTGCTGATTTCTGATCCTAGCAAGGCGCGTGAAGAGCTTGGCTGGGAACGTAAAGTTAGCTTCAAAGGGCTTGTCGAAATGATGGTGCAAGCCGATCTGGAAAGACTGAGTAAATAATGAAACCTTATCTCTCTCTCGTCATCCCTGTTTATAATGAGGAAGAAACCTTGCCCTTGCTTTTCGATGCCCTTTATGCGGCGTTGGAACCTTTACCGCATTCATGGGAAGTGATCTTGGTGAACGATGGGAGCGGAGATAAGAGCTTTGAAGTTTTGAAAGAATTCGCCGCGAAAGATACCGAGCATATTCGCGTGGTATCTTTCCGGCGCAATTTTGGACAGACGGCCGCGATTGCGGCGGGGATCGACAACGCACAGGGTGAAGTGATTGTGTTGATGGACGCTGACCTGCAAAACGACCCTGCCGACATCCCCATGCTGTTGGAAAAGTTGGACGAGGGGTACGATGTGGTCAGCGGTTGGCGCAAAGATCGCAAAGACAATGCCATCACGCGCACCCTCCCCTCACGCATCGCCAACGGCTTGATCTCCAAAGTGACCGGCGTTCACCTGCACGATTACGGCTGCACGCTCAAAGCCTATCGTCGCGAGGTGATTACCGGCTTTCGTCTTTATGGCGAGATGCATCGCTTTATCCCGGTCTTTGCTCACTCGGTCGGGGCGAAAATATTGGAAGTCCCCGTTCGCCATCACGCCCGTCGTTTTGGGGTCGCCAAGTATGGTTTGGAGCGAACTCTCAAAGTTGTCCTCGACCTCTTTACCGTCAAATTCCTGATGACCTATGCCGCCAAGCCAATCTATCTCTTCGGCGGGACAGGTATTGGGCTGATCGGCGCCAGCACACTTTTGTTGCTCTTCCTTTTCATTCGGCGCGTCTTCTACCAAATTTCTGTGCTTGGCTCGCCCCTCTTTCAAATGAGCGCCATGTTCTTCATTTTGGGCTTCCAATCCATCCTGATGGGCTTGATCGCTGAGTTACAGGTGCGTACTTATCACGAATCCCAGCATAAGCCGACCTATACCGTGAGGGAGACACTCAATCTTTCGGAAGAAAATGAGTAACGGTATTCAGAAAAAACACCAACAAATTTCCAAGGTGCTGAGCAGTCTTGAGGCTCTTGGCTCCTTGTTTTTTTGCTTAATCAACAAAGCTGAATTGAGATTTTTAATGTTCTTCATCCCGAATAGCACAGCTAAAGACTGTGGTCAGTAAAAAAAAAGCTCTGATGAAAATACTGGTTCTCATTTACGAATATCCACCTGTTGGCGGTGGCGGTGGGCAAGTTGCGCTTGATATTGCCAGCGGTTTGACGAAGCGTGGACATGAGATCGTGTTGCTGACTTCACATTTTGGCGATCTGCCAAAAGATGAATTTGTGGATGGGATGCGAATCATCCGTGTGCCTGCGTTGCGACGTGAAGCCTTTCACGCCAGTTTTGCCTCGATGGCAGCGTATATCATCTCTGGATTTTGGGCTTGTTTCCGTTTGTTGAAAGATTGGCGTCCCGACGTGATCCACGTTCACTTTGCGGTACCGAGCGGGGTGCTGGCTTGGGCTTTTTCCCGTCTTACAAAAATTCCCTATCTGCTGACCGCGCATCTTGGCGACGTGCCAGGCGGTGCGCCTGAAAAAACCGACAAATGGTTCCGTTGGATATTCCCCCTCACGCACCGCATCTGGCGTGATGCCAGAAATGTGGTCGCAGTGAGTGAATTTACGCGCGGTCTGGCATTAAATCATTATGACGTTGATATCAAGGTTATCCACAATGGTGTCGAGCTGGATAAACTCGCGCCAAATGAGATTGTTGTTAACACACCGCCGCGCATTGTCTTTGCTGGGCGTTTTACCGAACAGAAAAATCCCCTTCAAATTGTGCGTACCCTCGCGGAAGTGAAAGACCTTCCCTGGGAAGCCGTCCTGATTGGTGACGGTCATCTCGGCGAAGCCATGAAAGCCGAAGTGTACGCACATGGCATGGATGAGCGTTTTCTCTTCCCCGGCTGGATCACGCCTGCCGAAGTGCAGGATTGGATGAAAAAGAGCGACATTCTTTTTATGCCCTCTTTATCAGAAGGGTTGCCTGTCGTTGGTGTGCAAGCTTTAGCTATGGGCTTGGCAATGGTTGTTAGCAATATTGGCGGATTTGTCGATCTGGTAGATGATGGCGACAATGGTTTTTTGGTTGATGATGTTGAAGCCTACGCAGAGAATTTGCGTACTCTCTTATCGTCGCCTGAAGCGTTGACGCAAATGCGTCAGGCAAGTGTCGCCAAATCGCAATTTTTTGCACTCGATTTTATCGTCGGGCAGTATGAAGATTTGCTGAACGAGCATTAACACATGCTATGACGATAACCTTGAAAAAAGATTTTTTCAACTCAAAACTTTGGAATCTGATAAAGATTATTTTCGCGTTTGCACTCTTTGCCTATGTGCTCTTGCAGACCGACTATGAGCAGCTTATTGCGCTGAAAGATCGTTTTTCATGGAGTTGGTTTGGGGTTACATTTATAGCTTCCCTATTGATGTTGGCAATTAAGACTTATCAATACTATGTCTTTATCGGACGTAGGCTTGACTATTTTCACTTGCTGGAAATCGTTATCATCCAAAATCTGTTAATGAATTTCGTTGCTACAGCCGCTGGGATTGCCTCGTACCTGACGATGCTCGGGGTCGAAGAAGATGTTCGTCTGGGGAAAGCAACCGAATCTTTTGTTTTAGTGAAAATCGGCGATGTGATCGCAGTTCTGGTTTATTTGTTGCTTTCAATATTGTTTATCAAACCCTTACCGGAAGGAGCATTGCCTATTATGATAGTCGTTGCTCTGGTTGCCTTATTCTTTTTACTTGCTTTATTCGGTTCGCTCTTTTTACGCGACAAATTTTTAGCTGCATTGAAGACGCTAATAAAAATTTTCAAACTTGAAAAGATAAGCCTTGTCAAAAAAATGCTTGGCTATTTTGAAAAACTGGTTGCCTATCCGCGTAATGAAATATTGCGCACCATTGGACAGGCAAGTCTGATCTCGCTTGCCTATATGGGGATGACAATGATCTGGGGGTATGCTCGTTTTCAAAGTTTCTCGCTTCAACTGGATTTTTTCGTGGTGGTTTTTGTACTCTCTTTGCTGCAATTTGCCTCATGGGTGCCGATCTATATTTTCGGTGGTCTGGGCCTTTCAGAGGGGATGTGGATGTATTTGTTAGGGCTATTCTCCAGCCAGGGCGCGAGCTTGGCGGCCACCCTGATCGGGATACGTATGCTTAACTATTTACTTAACACACTCACAAGTTTGTATTTACCGTTGTACACTGCTTTTCGTCGCTCTTCTGCTGTACAATAGAGCCAGTTAGTCGTCCCTTTTCAATTAAGTACACGTTTATGTATCGAAAAATATTGCTTTCATTGCTTTTGATATGGATTTCTGTGGAAAGTTTGGTGGATTTTTACCCCATCGTCTTTTTGCCTAATGACTATCGTAATGCACCCTCGTCAAAATGGCTTGCACTCTTTATTGCGGCGAGCCTTTATACGATCTTCTTTGTTGTTGCGAATTTGACCTATGGCTGGCGCAGGGAACTTTGGCAAAAAAACAAGATTTCATTTCAAAAGAAATTCAATCTGCCTATGCTGCGTCAGCACTTAGGCTGGGGACGTTATGTTCTCGCTCTGTTTCTCGTTGTTACTACGATCTACTTTTTCCAATACTCGTTATGGGGGTTGGTTTTTCGCGGTACTTATTTTAAGCTTTTTGTCTGGCTCAATCTTGTTTATTTGGTGGCGTTCTTGCTGGCAGATGGTGAAGATTGGTCGAACTGGCGCAGCCTCTTTGGGGCCGTTGTTGCGACCAGCGTTGCCTTTGGGTTGGCAAGCGTTTTTTCCAATATTGTCTCCTATCCCTTTGGCTTATATTGGTCTGATGGTAATCGCTTGTGGGATTATTCGCTCATCTTTGGCAAGCATCTCTATGATTACCCGGCCGGGCAGAAAATTCCCTCGCTAACTTCTTATGGACGGCAGATTTTGTGGGGGCTCCCGTTTTTGCTACCCAATAACACTATCTGGTTAAGTCGTTTGTGGAGCGCGATCTTGTATTCGTTGCCATCCATGATTTTAGGATGGTTCGCCTTCTCCAGTAAAGATGGGAAGCGGCGCTACGCTCTCCTTTTGGGCTTGTGGTCGTTTCTTTTTCTTAATCAGGGGCCGATCTATACACCGTTAACGCTCAGCGCAATCCTTGTCGTATTAGCTTGGGAACGTCCCTTCTGGTTAGCGGCTCCATTAATCGCGCTGGCAGGATATTATGCGGAAGTCTCCCGTTTTACCTGGTTCTTAGCGCCGGCTGTTTGGGCCGGGATGCTTTCTCTAAATAGAAGCAAGTTGAAAGGCGTGCGTCCGGGTTTGCGCGATTGGGGTTACGGCATTTTATTAGGCGTGGCAGGCTTGTTTCCGTGGATTATCCGCTTTGTCCTGAAAGCTACTGCTGAGAATACTGTAAAGCTAACAGCAGTGCCCATTGTAGATAGAGATCCTGATGTTTTTTCTAGTGCTTTGGCATTATTGACCACGCAACCTCTGGTATGGACGCGCTTATTTCCTAGTCCGACCTATCCCGAAGGGGTTTTAGGTGCTTTGGTGATTGCGATTTTGCCTTTAGGCATGTTGCTTGCTTACCTATATAAACGCGATGTTTGGACGCTTCTTTCTGGTCAAAAGGTCGCTGTGTGGTTGTCTCTGCTAGGGCTTGGGGTAATGGGAGTTGTTATAAGCATGAAAGCCGGTGGGGGGAACAATTTGCATAATATGGATATGTTTTTGATTACCTTGCTTTTTATTGCTGCAATTGCCTGGCAAAATGGTGGGTACAGTTTTGTTGAAAGTTGGGATTCTCCATCGTTTTTGATAAAAGTGGTCATGATTTTGGCTTTTGTGCTACCTGCTTTTCCTGCTTTTCGTGGTTTGAGACCGCTGTTAACATTGAATGAAGTTGAAATAAAACATGTACAGATATTGACCGGTCAAAAGATTGTAGAGACGTTGCCGCAAAAAAATAAGATAAATGATGCATTGTGGGCAATTGAGCGTGGGGTACAGGAGTATGCCCCCTTAGGGGAAGTGCTTTTTATCGACCAGCGCCAGTTATTAACCTTTGGTTATGTCTCGAAAGTTCCTTTGGTTGTTGAATATGAGAAGAAAGTTTTGATGAATGAAGCATTGGCTGGCAACCAGGCTTATTTTCAGATTTATTATCAAGATCTGGCAGAACAACGTTTCAGCCTGATTGTTTCAGAGCCGATAAAGGTGCCAAAGCTAGGAGAATCAGGTTCTTTTTCGATCGAAGAAGATTTGTGGACAACATGGGTGGCCGCCCCGACTTTATGTTTTTACGAGCCGCTCTTTACGCTGCGAGATGTGTATGTCCAGTTGCTGGTGCCGCGCGACGATATTGAAGCCTGTGCTATTTATTTGGACGAGTAGGGGCGTTTTGTGATGAAAACTTTCTGGAAGCAAGTTGAGAAATGGCTGCCGCTGTTTTTTGCGCTCTTTTTTGTGTTGATTACTGCTTCCAATCTGGGCACGATGCAAAACCCGGACGAGTTGGCACATCGAGTTAATCGTGCACTTGAGGGGCGCTGGGAGTTTGACGAGACCAATTTCGATTACCCATCGTTGCCGAAGTATGTGATGTTTGGAGTCGGGAAGCTGGTTTATGGTTTGGGGTTTGGGGAAGCTGAGTTTTATTTGGTTGTGCGTTTTATTTCTGTGCTATTGGGCGCGGCGACAACCTATTTGGTTTATCATCTGGCACGGCGGGCAGGCGGGGGCGTTTGGGCAAGTGTTTTAGCGTCGGTTTTTCTGCTTTCTAATCATGTACTGTCGATCAATGCGCGTTTTGCGCACAATGATTTGTATATGCTCTTTTTTATTACGCTGAGTGCGTATTTCTTGCTGCGTTATGTAGAAAAAATGGAACGTGGTTGGTCGTACGCATCCTTTTTTTGTGTGGGATTGACGGCTTCGAGCAAATATAACGGCGGGGTTTTTGTGCTTGTCCCGTTGATCGTTTGGGTGGTATACGAGCATCGTTCTTTTCTTGCTGAAAAAATACGCACTATAGAAACGATCTTTATCAGCGCTGTATTGACTTTTGGAGGATTTGCGCTAGGAACGCCTAAAGCATTGTTGTGGATGGCATTTTATTTCAAGCGGATGCTGCCTGCTTTGAACCGTCATGCGAGTTATGGCGCAAATGCCGGTGGTGCGCGCGGAGTTGTTGGTCAGTGGGGGCAGTTAGTGGATTTGTTTGGTATTGTGATTTTTATTCTTATCCTTATGGTTGTCTTTTGTTTTGTATATGGCTTTTTCGCAGACAAAGCGGTTTTGACCAAAAAGAAGCCGACCTGGATTTTTCTGCTTGCAATATTGGTCTATGACTTGCCGATCATGGCGTCGTACAATTATCAGGCGCGTTTCTTTTTACCCTTGCTGCCTTTTTTCGCCGTGCTGTTTGGTTTATTCATCGAAGAGATGACGGCTCGAGTTGGGCAGGGAGAATTTGCACGGTATCAGGTTTGGGTCGGGAGCGTTGCGGTGCTCATCCTATTCGCGGGCTTTTTGCGCGTGATCAGCGTGTGGCTTTTGTTGGCGAATGATGCGCGCATCCCTGCCGGCGAGATGATCGATACACTGTCTGCCGATGCATCGATTGAATACACGTTTTATACGCCTGATTTTGACAGGGAGCGTTTTGAGCGCGAGCATGATTATCCGGTTTTCTTTGTCAAACATGAAGGCGATGTGGTACCGGATGAGATCGATGAGGGCTATCCGTTGAATAGGGGCGAAGCGGGTTTGATTGAGCGTGATACGGATTATCTCGTTGTGGATAATTTCACCTACGATCGCTGTAAAAACGAGAGTATTTACGCGACAAACCCTGTTGAGTGTGCCTTTTTTGCCGAGTTGCTGGCGGGTAAGACCTCGTATGAGATGATCGCGGATTTTACCTATGCGCTGCCGAAGTTTTTACCGCAAGTTGAAATTGCTTTTGTGAACCCGGAGATTCGCGTTTTTCAGAAGAGGGAGTAAATATGTCTGAGCCAAGCCATTACCGCATTACTGACCTGCCAGCCGATGACCGCCCACGTGAGCGCTTGGTCAAGCTGGGGGCGCAGGCCTTGAGTTCTGCGGAGTTGATCGCGATTTTGTTGCGGGTGGGGGTGCCTGGCGAGAGTGCTGTGCAGGTGGGACAACGCCTTTTGCAGCAATTTGGCGGATTGACAGGATTGCACCGCGCACCGATCGAAGAGATGGTCGCGCAGCACGGGATTGGAGAAGCCAAAGCCGCGCAGATCAAAGCTGCGATTGAACTTGGTCGGCGTTTGACGCTGGAAGCACCGGAAGAAAAACCGACCGTTAACTCGCCCGCCGATGCGGCTGTGCTCGTCCAGTATGAGATGAGCGCCCTTGAGAAGGAAGAGATGCGCGTGATATTGCTCGACACGCGCAACCATGTTGTCGATATTGTGACGGTTGCGCACGGCTCGTTGAATGCAGCGCAGATGCGCGTGGGCGAAATATTCACGCCTGCTGTGCGGCGAAATGTTGCGGCGTTAATTGCGGTACATAATCACCCTAGCGGTGACCCTACGCCCAGTCCACAGGATGTAGCCATTACACGTGCGATGATCGAAGCGGGGAAACTGCTCGACATCGAAGTGCTCGATCATCTGGTGATCGGGATGGGGAAGTATGTCTCTTTGAAAGAGAAGAAGTTGGGGTTTTGATGAGTGACGAGTGATGCGTGATTTGTTTCAACACGAATGACGCGAATTTACGAATTATGCGAATTTTTATTAGGATGCGGATGAGCGCAGATTAGGCGGATATTCACAGGTTTTTAAAAATCTGCGTAAATCTATCCGATCTGCGAGATCCGCGTTCTGTTTTTAATAGCATTCACATTTCAATTTCACTTCTCACTTATCACTCATCACACAAATCGTCTATAATTCAACCCAACCTTCAAACTTTCCAACCTTCAAACCTTCATGGATCATATCGACGAAATCAAATCACGCATCGACATAGTAGACCTCGTCTCTGAGAGCGGGGTTAAGCTGCGGCGTTCGGGACGCAACCATACCGGTTTCTGTCCCTTCCACAGCAATACCAAGACGCCGGCTTTTGTCGTTTGGCAGGAGACCGGCACATGGAAATGTTTCGGCGAATGCAGCGATGGCGGCGACATCTTCAAGTTCGTGATGAAGAAGGAAGGTTGGGATTTCAAAGAAGCCCTGCGCTACCTTGCAGATAAAGCAGGCGTAAAACTTGAAGAGTACACGCCTCAGCAGGAAGAAACACGCGAAGCCTCCGATCACCTGCGAACGCTGCTCGAAGAAGTGGCCCTCTTTTATCACCAACAACTCAAAACTCCGGCGGGCGCGCAGACGTTGGCATATTTGCGTGAAAAACGCGGACTGACCGATGAGACCATCGAAGCCTTTTTGCTCGGTTACTCGCCTAAAGGTTGGGGTAATGTTCTGAAACATTTCAGCGAGCGCGGCTACAGCACCGATGATCTGATGGATGCGGGCATGCTCTCCGAGAACGATCAAGGGCGACGTTACGATAGATTCCGTGACCGGTTAATGATTCCTATCCGTGACGCACGCGGACGAATGGCTGGTTTCGGTGCAAGAACAATGGATCCCGACGGAATCCCCAAATACCTAAACTCGCCCCAAACGGTACTCTTCGATAAAGGCAATCTGCTCTATGGGCTGGATCGGGCTAAAAAAGCCATCCGTACACTGGATCAGGCGGTCATTGTTGAAGGCTATTTCGATGTCATCACGCCGCATCAGGCTGGCTTTGAAAATATCATTGCTCCCATGGGGACAGCACTCGGCGAAGATCAACTGCGTCTGCTCAAGCGTTATACGCCCGGCAATCATATTGTCCTTGCCCTCGACCCGGATGCTGCGGGGCAAAAAGCGATCCTGCGTGGGTTGGATGCAGCCCGAAAATCACTCGACCGCGAAGGCGAACTGGCCTTTGATGCGCGCGGATTTTTGCGTCATGAAGCTCGTCTTCAGGCAGATTTGCGCGTAGCGAATTTGCCCGATGAACTCGACCCTGACGAGATCGTTTTGCGCAACCCTGATGATTGGACAACGATCATCGCCAATGCGAAACCGATCGTGACGCATGTGATGGAGAGTCTCGCTGCAGGACGCGATCTCGATGACCCGAAGGTCAAAACCGACATTGCCGCACAGGTTTTGCCGCTCATCGCTGACCTGCCGAATCCGATTGAACGCGAGACCTTCCGTCAGCAGTTGGCGCGTATGTTGCGCGTTGATGAGCGGGCGCTGATCGGGGGGCAACAAAACCAGGGGCAGCGGGTTAAACGGTCACAAAAAACTCGCCGAAAAGATGCTCAGATCGCGCCGACCCAGCCACGGGTGGCGGGCGTTGCGACAACAAATCCTGCAAAAAAACTGGAGGCCTATTCTTTGGGCATCCTTGTGCGCCTGCCTGATCTGCTTTATCGCCTTGATCGGGCTTTGCAGGAGATGGGCTTGCCAGCCCTGAGTGTGGATGATTTCGGGTATACTGAAAACCAGTCGCTTTTCAAAGTGATCTCGGCTTCGCTTGAACAGGATGCAATTGACGCGCACGATTTTATTATCGAGAATGCCACCGATGTGTTAGCCCCTCTTGTTGAGACGTTGCTGGCAGAGACCAGTGAGCTTGGTTCGGTGATTGAGCGTTTGTTGGAAGAGATGTTGCGGGGCATTATCAAGCTGCGCCGTTTGAGCTTGAACGAGAGTTTGAATCAGTTACGATTTTTTCAGGAAGATGCACAAGAGAGCGGAGGGAGTTTGGGGAACGATTATCAGCAGTTGGTCATGCAGCATGCCCTTGCGTTGCGTTCCTTAGATGAAGCGCAGCGTCGCTTAAGCCTTCGACGATTGGATTGATTATGAAAAAAAACACTGAAAAAGACCTTGAATCACGAGAAGAAGAGTTTTCGCCCGGAGAAAAGAAACTGCTCGAGCACCTGCGTGGACAGGTTTTGGACTTTGACGAGCCGGATGAGAGCAGCCTGGCCGAACTCGAAGAAGAAGAAGATGTCGATGAGAATGATATTGACTACGCGGTTGACCCTTCTTTGGTGGATATCCCCGATGACCCCGTACGCTTGTATTTACGCGAGATAGGTCGCGTGGAATTGCTGGATGTAAATAGTGAATTCCGTTTGGCGACCATGGTTGAGGGGCAACGTTTTGTGAGCGGTTCGCGTTGTCAGCTTTTGAAGGGAGGCAATGTTTCGCTGGAGGCGAACACCTACCGCACGATTGTGGGGGACTTGCGGGAATATTGGGGAACGCTTCAGGAATTTGCTAAAAAACATTCCAGCGATTTGCCTGATCTGGGTTTGATGTTAGCAGAAGCCCAATCTTTGCAGCATGGTTGGGAAAGCGATGTGCCATCCTATACGCGCGCTTATCTTGATAATGGCAAGTGGGGCAAAGATCCTATTTGGAATCAGCTTGCGCAGTATGTGTACCAAATATTTTTGTGCTTTTACTTATTGCCTTTTTCGTATGCTGGCTGGCTTCTGGGGTATATCGACAAGAATCAAACAATGCCAACCCGTCAGACGCTCTACCGCAATTTGCCTGAAGATTCTACCTTGCGGATCGAATTGGATGATACAGCCTTTCGGCATGATATGGGCAGTCAGGCGCTGGCGCGCTCGAATTTGCGGTTGGTAGTGAGCGTGGCGAAACGCTACATGGGACGCGGGGTCTCGCTTTTGGATTTGATTCAGGAAGGGAACCTGGGTCTGCTACGTGCGATTAATAAATTTGATCCACGCCGAGGCTTTAAGTTCAGCACCTATGCAACCTGGTGGATCCGCCAGTCGATCAATCGCTCGATCGCAGAGCAGGCTCGCACCATTCGCATTCCGGTGCATCTCTTTGAGGCCATCAGTCGTATCTTCCGTATTCAACGCCAGTTGATGCAAGATTTGGGGCGGACACCGTCTTCGGCGGAATTAGCGCTTCATTCTGAGTATATTGGCGAAAAGGAACGCAGGGAGATTATGGGTGCGCTGGAAAAGGAAAGAGAGATTTCCCCTGACCTGCAATCTATCTGGGACACCGCTGCCAAGAAGATCGAAGATGTTTTGAAGGTCGCAGAAGAGCCGATTTCGTTGGAGATTTCCGTGGGCGGCGATAATACCAGCCAGTTGGGTGACTTTATCGAAGATGTGGATGCGATTGCTCCTGTTGATGCAGCGGCGCGCGATATGTTGCGCGAGCAGGTGCAGAGTGCGCTTACGGCACTCTCTGAACGGGAGCAGCAGGTGCTTGAGTTGCGTTTTGGGCTAAACGATCAAAAGGAGCATACGCTCGAAGAGGTCAGTCGCTACTTCCACGTCACGCGCGAGCGCATTCGACAGATCGAAGCCAAGGCGTTACGCAAATTGCGACATCCTACACGCAGCAGGGAACTGCGCGATTATCTATTCTAAAAGGGGAGCGAAAAGTTCCTATAGTCCCTGTCTGGCCGCAGAGATAGGCAGGGGACTCCCACCACTTGCGGGGAAGTTAGAGGGGCACAAAACAGCAGTTTTAAAGGTGCATTTTTATAAAAAGTGCACCTTTTCCTATTTGTCATGTAAATCAGAGACGAAAATAACCCTTAATTTACCCAAATAGGTATGGTTTTTGCTAAAAATAGCCTTTTGAGATAGTGTTTTATGTTATACTAGTGCTTTGTATCACAACCCGTTTAGCCCGTGAGGAAATAATGCTCTTTCAGTATATTGCCATTGCAGTTTTACTTGTTCTAACAACGGCAGTCGCTGTCATCGCGATCACGTTGGGGGGATTATTTGGTCCTCGTCGTGAGACCAAGCGTAAAGCGATGCCATACGAATCAGGTATGGCGCCTGTAGGCCCCGGCACACGTCGGATGCCTGTGCGCTTCTACCTTGTTGCCGTTCTTTTCATCCTTTTTGACATTGAAGTCGTCTTCTTTTTACCCTGGGCTGTAGTTTTTCGTAAACTCGGTCTTTTTGGTTTAATCGAGATGATCGTCTTCATAGGCATCTTACTGGTAGGTTATTTCTATGCCTGGAAGAAAGGAGCCCTTGAATGGGAGTAGAAGAAAAATTAGGCGATATGGGCGTTGTTACCACAACGCTCGAACAAGCCGTCAACTGGGGACGTACTCGCGCCATGTGGCCCATGCTTTTTGGTCTGGCTTGTTGTGCCATCGAAATGATGGCGACGCAAGCGGCTCATTATGACATGAGCCGTTTTGGTATGGAGTTGATGCGACCCAGCCCGCGCCAATCTGACTTGATGATTGTTGCTGGACGTGTGAGCCGCAAGATGGCCCCCGTACTACGTCATCTTTACGATCAGATGGCTGAGCCCAAATGGGTTATCGCAATGGGCGACTGCGCCTCCTGCGGTGGTGTTTTCAATAACTATGCTGTTGTGCAAGGTGTTGATGAGATCGTTCCGGTAGACATCTATGTCTCCGGTTGCCCCCCGCGCCCTGAAGCATTGATCGGCGGCGTGATGGCGCTCTACAAAAAAGTAGAAGCCGAAAAAATCAAAGCCGAAGCTTAATCCGGTTTAGGAAAAAGATTTATGGACAAAGAATTCCAACCGATCGTTCAGACTTTGGAAAAGGATTTTGGCGCAGAAGTGAGTGAAAGCTTCGGAGACCTGCAAGCCTTGATCTCTGCTGAAAAACTTGTCGCTGTCAGCCAAAAACTGCGTGATGATTTTGAATTTGCGCTCCTTTCCACGATTACGGCAACTGATTACGGCCCAGGTGCATCTCCCCGTTATCACGTTGTCTATATTTTTAACTCTGTCACCAAAAATCTTCAATTGATGGTGCGTGTGCCTGTTGATGGCGAAGTCCCCACGCTCACTGGCGTTTATAAAAATGCCAACTGGCGTGAACGCGAGCTCTGGGATATGTTCGGCATCAAAGTAGAAGGACACCCTGATATGCGCCGCATCCTGATGCCCGATGATTGGGATGGCCATCCCCTGCGTAAAGATTATCCGCTTGGGTACGAAGAGCCGCAATTTACCTTCAACTTTGAAGAGATTGATCTTAGTAAACCGAAAGGGGAGCTGTAAACATGAGTACACCTTATGCACTCCCTGAAGTAAGTCTCGACCAGGTCAAGCACCTCGTTTCGCAGCGCGCTCTCGATGGTGAGACCGTCCTGCTCAACATGGGCCCTCAACACCCCAGCACGCACGGTGTTTTGCGCCTTCTGCTCGAACTGGATGGCGAGACCGTCGTTAGTTGTATTCCCGATATTGGTTTCCTGCATACTGGTATCGAGAAGAATATGGAAGCCAAGACCTATCTGAAAGCCGAAGTGATGACTGACCGTTTGGATTATCTCAATACGGTTGGGAATAACCTCGCTTACTGCCTGGCAGTTGAGAAGATGGTCGATGTGGATGTGCCTGAGCGCGCTCAAGCCATCCGTGTAATTCTTGCTGAATTGCAGCGTCTCGCTTCGCACCTGGTTTGGCTGGGTACCTCCGCACTGGATGTTGCTGCGATGTCAGTATTTCTCTACGCATTCCGCGAAAGAGAAGTAATTCTCGATATCCTCGAACTGGTTTCCGGTCAACGAATGATGACCACCTACATTCGCCCCGGCGGTCTTTGGCGCGATGTCCCTGTTGAATTTGACGATGCAGTCCGCAACGTTCTCAACACCTTCCCAAAACGCATCGATGAATACGAAGACCTGCTGACCAAGAACCCGCTCTTCCTCGACCGTACATACGGCATTGGCAAAATGAGCCTTGAAGAAGCGCTCTCCTACGGTGCGACCGGCTCGACCCTGCGTGGCTCCGGCTCCGATTGGGATTTGCGCAAGAAGCGCCCTTACAGCGGTTACGAACAATATGACTTTGAAGTTCCGACTGCGACCGAAGGCGACGTCTATGCACGCTACCTCGTGCGTATCCGTGAGATGCGCGAATCGTTGAAGATCATCGAGCAGGCGCTTAACAAGCTGCCGCTCGGCCCCGTTCGCTCAAATAACCACAAGATCGTCTCCCCGCCTCGCTCAGAGATCGGTGTCAGTATGGAAGCCCTCATTCACCACTTCAAGTTGTGGACAGAAGGCTTTGATGTGCCGAAAGGCAGTGTTTACGCCGCCGTCGAATCTCCGCGTGGTGAATTGGGCGTCTTCCTTGAAAGTGATGGCGGACCAAAACCCTATCGTGTGCACTGGCGTACGCCTTCCTTCAACAATCTGGAAGTGCTGCCCCTGCTTTCGAAAGGTGTCCTGGTTGCTGACCTTGTGGCGATCATTGGTAGTGTTGATATTGTGTTGGGAGATGTGGATCGATGAGTTTAGCAGAGAAATATCCACAAGAAGTAGAAAAAATTCTGGCGAAATATCCGCCGGAGCAGAAGCGCTCGGCTGTGATGCCCTTGCTCTACATGGCAATGCGCGAAGAAGGCTATGTCAGTAAAGCCGATAAAGCCGATATCGCTGAAATGCTTGATATGACCACCACCGAGATTTCGGGCATTATCGGTTTTTATTCGCTCTTTCACGATGAGAAAGCCGGCCAATATCGCCTTCAGGTTTGCACCGACATTGGCTGTGCCCTGCGCGGCGCAGACCAGTACCTTGCAGAACTCTCCGAGAAATTGGGTGTAAAACCCGGTGAAACCACCGAAGATGGTTTGGTCACCCTCGAAGAGGTCAAATGTCTGGCAGCTTGCGATAAGGCGCCCATGTTCCAGGTACAGAGTGGCGAAGGCATCAAGTATCACGAAAAGATGACCGTTGATACCACGCTGGAGCTGATCGAAGAACTGCGCAAAGGTGCGAAGGAGGCAAAATAATGGATTATGTGCTTCTCCGTCACCGTGAAATCCCGAACCTGAATCAGATCGATGTCTTCATGAAAGAAGACGGTTTTGAAGGCTTGAAGAAAGCGCTCAAAATGGATGTCGCTGATGTCACCAACGAAGTGAAAGCCGCTGGCTTACGGGGACGTGGTGGTGCGGGCTTCCCAACTGGCGTCAAATGGTCCTTCATGGACAACAACAGTTGGCCCCACTATGTAGTCGCCAACGCCGATGAATCGGAACCAGGCACTTTCAAAGACCGCGAGATCATGGAAAGCAACCCCTTCCAATTCCTCGAGGGTGTTGCCATTGCTTCCTTTGCTGTGGGAGCGAACGCTGCCTACATCTATCTGCGTGGTGAGTTCTGGGAAGTTGCCCATTTCCTCGATGAAAAGATCGAAGAAATGGAAAAAGCCGGTTTCCTCGGAGAGAATATCCAAGGAACCGACTATTCGCTGAAGATCTATACCCACTTGGGGGCAGGGGCGTACATCTGCGGTGAAGAAACTGCGCTGCTCGAATCCATCGAAGGCAAACGTGGTCAACCGCGTGTGCGTCCGCCTTTCCCGCCTTCGCAGGGTCTCTATAACAAACCAACAGTTGTCAATAATGTTGAGACTTTGTCCAGCGTTCCTTATATCATCAAAAATGGAGCGGAAGGCTACCGCAAGTTTGGTACCGAGAAAAGCCCGGGAACGAAAATTTTCTCCCTCTCCGGCTGTGTCAATAACCCCGGCAACTACGAGCTTCCGCTTGGCAGCACTTTCCGTACCCTGATCTTTGATGAGAAATATGGCGGCGGGATTGCGAATGGCAATAAGATCAAAGCCATTATGCCCGCAGGCGCTTCCTCCTCGATGATTGTGGCGGATGACAAGGCTCTTGATACCCAGTTGACTTACGAGGATGTCCGCGAAGTTGGCGGCGACCTCGGCTCTGCTTCGGTGATCGTCATTGACGACACAGTCAGTCTTGACTGGCTTATCACCAAAACGATGGACTTCTTCGCCCACGAATCTTGCGGCAAATGCACGCCATGCCGCGAAGGTACGTTCTGGATGAAGAAGCTCACCCAGCGCATTAACTCTGGCGAAGGCACAGAAGAAGATGTGGCCTTGCTCTTTGATGTTGCCAAACAGGTTCAGGGCAAAACACTCTGTGCGCTTGGCGAGTTCTCAACGATGGCTGTTGTCACGTCCATTGAGCGCTTCCCTGAAGATTTCAAGAAATAACCTGTAACGATAAGGTATTTTTATGACCCAAGAAGTTACCCTAACGATTGATGGCAAGGAAGTAACCGTTCCAGCAGGAACGTTGGTGGTGGATGCTGCCAAAAAAGCTGGTATTGATATTCCTGTCTTCTGCTACCATCCCAAGATGGAACCGGCTGGCATGTGCCGCCAGTGTCTTGTCGAGATCGGTCGCCCCGCTTTCGACCGCGCCACAGGCGAGCCAGTTATGGAAGATGGGCAACCCAAGATCAACTGGGGCTGGAAACTCGAGACCTCCTGCACAAACCCCGTTTCTCAAGGTATGGTCGTCAAGACCACCAGCGAGAAGGCGGTAAAAGGGCAGAACGATATGCTTGAATTCCAGCTTTCCTCGCATCCGCTTGATTGCCCGGTTTGCGATAAAGGTGGCGAATGTCTCTTGCAGGATATGACCCTTGCACATGGCAGTTCCGTTAGCCGCTATCGCTTTGATGAAAAACGTCATGCCCAAAAGCATGTTGCTCTGGGCGAATCGATTTGGCTAGACCGTGAACGTTGTATCGCTTGTGGACGTTGTGTCCGTTTCCAGAGCGAATTGGTCGGTGAAGCAGTCCTCGCGTTCGATATGCGTGGTGCCAAATCCGAGATTGTGACGACCTCGGATCCCGGGTTTGATTCCGTTTTCTCTGGCAATACGACTGATATTTGTCCTGTGGGCGCGTTAACCACCGCTAACTTCCGCTTTGGTGCCCGTCCCTGGGAAATGAAAGCAAAAGCCTCCGTCTGTGCAGAATGCCCGGTTGGTTGTAACACCATGCTCGATACACGTCGTGAAGCCAAGAGTGGCGGCAAAATCATTGTCAAACGTGTTATGCCGCGTCAGAACGAAGCGATCAACGAAACCTGGATCTGCGATAAAGGCCGCTTTGCTGATTTTGATAACAGCACGCGTGTCCTTGAGCCGATGGTTGGTAACGAAGCTGCTGAATGGAACGATGCCCTTGCCGCTGCTGCTGAAAAACTCAGCGCAGCCAAAGGTGAAGCAGTTTACCTCGTCGATGGTTCGCTCTCGAATGAAGCTCTCTATACAATGAAAGCCCTCGCCGATGCGAATGGTGCGAAAGCCATGTGCTACTCGCAAGTTGGCGGTGGGGCGTTGACAACCAAAACCAGCGCCTTTAAGAAAGCGCGTGCTGGGGCCGGTGATGCGATTTTGGTGATTGGCAGCGATCTTTATGCCGAAGCGCCGATCTTCTGGCTGCGCGCAAAGCAGGCTGCGGATCGTGGCGCGACCTTGATCGTTGCGAGCGAAGCTGAAACTCGTTTGGATGCTTTTGCGACCACAGTCGTCCGTGATCTTGGCGAAGGCTTGAAAGCTGCCAAGGAAGCATTTGCGAACGCTGAAGAAACTGTTGTGCTCTACAACGGAGATGATGCACTCGCAAAATCCTGCGCTGATTTGAACCCGACCACGCTGATCGGTGTGTGGGCTGATGCCAACACACAGGGCGCATGGGAATTGGGTTACGAAGCCATCTCCGATCTGTCTGCTCTGAAGGGCAAGACGGTTTATGTCGCCGGTGGTGATGCGCTCGTTGCGGGCGCGGTTGAAGCGGCTGATGTTGTCGTCGCGCAGACTGTATCCATGACGGAAGCAAGTCAAAAGGCGAGCGTGACGCTCCCATCCCAGACTGTTTCTGAGTCTGACGGGACATTCACATCCGCTGAACGACGCGTACAGCGTTTCTTTGCAGCCGTCCCGCCTGTGGGCGAGGCACTGCCGGGTTATGTCATCATGGCGCAAATTGCCGAGAAGATGGGCGTGACGCTGGAAGGTGTTTCTGCTGAAGTGGTCTTTGCCACGCTGGCTGAGAAAGTGTCCGGTTTCGCAGGCTTGAGCTATGAAAAACTGGCTGTCGTGGATGCGGAAGCACGCTTGAGCATCGGCGGCACTTGTTATGAAAACGAACAGGGCTTGGGAGCGCAGCTTTCGGCCGTGGCGAATTAGAGGAATGTGAGGAAGTTATTCTATGGACTCTGCCTTGTTC
>JBNKMO010000224.1:0-7977 GCA_050293165.1 Anaerolineales bacterium
GATGCCTACACAGGCATCGCTGCGCTGCGGGTTGAGAAAAGACCTGTTCCCAAACCGGGACCCAATCAAGTGCTGGTGAAAGTTGCTGCCAGTCCCATCAACCCTTCTGACCTTGCTTTCCTTGAAGGGGATTATGGCTTCAAAAAAGCAACACCCGTAGTTCCGGGGTTTGAAGGCTCGGGGACTGTCGTCGCCGTTGGCGATGGAATGATCGGAAAGTATCTCAAAGGGAAACGGGTTTCCTGTATCAATCAAAAGAATGGCGATGGAGTTTGGGCTGAATACATGCTCACGAGCACAACGCTGGCATTTCCACTGGCTTCATCCGTCAGCTTTGAGCAAGGCGCCATGTCAGCCGTGAATCCATTAACCGCAATAGCATTTTTAGATATCGCCAAAACAGGGAAATATAAAGCCATCGTCCAAACGGCAGCAGCCAGTGCACTTGGGCAAATGGTCAATCGCATTTTTCAAAATAACGGCATACAAGTCATCAATATCGTGCGTCGTGAAGCACAAGTAGACCTGCTCAAAAAATTAGGCGCAGAAATAGTCATAAACAGCACAGACACTGACTTTGTCAAAGAACTGAAAGAAGTCTGCAAAGAACATCAAGCACGCTTAGCCTTTGATGCGGTCGCTGGAGCATTGACGGGTCAAGTGCTGCACGCCATGCCAAAGCGCAGCAAAGTGATGGTTTACGGCGGGCTTTCGTTTGAAGCATCGCTGGCAGACCCGGGTGATTTGATCTTCAAGAGCAAATCTCTCGAAGGTTTCTGGCTAACATCCTGGCTGGGGAAAAAGAATCCGCTGCAAAGTTTACTGCTCTGGCAGCGTGCGCAAAAGCTTATGTCAACCGATCTCAAAAGCGAAGTCAGAGAACGCTATCCCCTATCAGATGTTCAAAAAGCTGTTACAGCCTATCAAAACCAGATGACTGGCGGCAAGATATTGCTTATCCCTGAAGGGTAGAGCAAAGACGATTGCCATCACAACCTGATTTCTGTATAGTGTAGGCATATTTAAATTTAAACGGAGACTCAAATGAAAAGCACGGGTACTTGTCCAAAATGAAACTCACAAAAGATAGGCTACCTTGAAAACGTGATCCACCGTACTGAAGCCCAGGCGGCAGAGCTGCCGGTTAGAGGGCATTGCCCGGCCCCTCTGGGAATCGGGAAAACTGAAAAAGCAGGTTTCATTAAAGTGATTATTGAAGCGCCCATAGGTAAGCTGGAAGCCTATTTTTGTGCTGACTGTGGATTCTATGAAACCTATATCAAGGAACCGGCGGGGATTGAATTTGAAAAGATCATAGGTTTCAAGTGGAGATAATCCTGTGTTGAACCGTCCACCAAAGGAGAATTCGATGACCAAAACCATCTTCATGATCCACGGCATGTGGGGAACCGCAGCGCTCTGGGATACTTACAAAACCTTTTTTGAAAGCAAAGGCTACCGCGTCATCACAACAAATTTACGCTACCATGACATTGGTCGTAAGGATGACCCCGATCCGCGCCTGGGCAAGACACGTCTACTCGATTACGCCGCCGATCTCGAAAAGGAGATCGCCCAGCTCGACGAGAAACCGATCATCATGGGACACTCGATGGGCGGCTTGCTGACCCAAATTCTCGGCAGCCGCGATCTGGGCAGCGCACTGATCGCGGTCACGCCTGCTGCACCGGTTGGGATATTTCCCGTCACGCCCGCAGTCTTATGGGGCTTCAAAAGCATCTTGACAACCTGGGGATTTTGGTCGAAACCAGTCAAACCAACCTTCGAGGAAGCCTGTTTTATGTTATTTAATTTGCTACCGCTCGAAGAGCAAAAAAGAAACTATGCGGAGAAGTTCGTTCACGAATCGGGACGCGCAGTTGCCGGGGTCGGCTTATGGATGATGGGCGGCGGCATGGATGCGCGCGTGGACACGGGCAGGGTCACTGCGTCGATACTGATCATCTGCGGGACACAGGATCATGCCACCCCCGCCTGGGTCGTACGCCATATCCCGAAAAAATACAAAAACGCCACCTACAAGGAATATCCCGACCACGCACATTGGATCGTCTCCGAACCAGGCTGGCAGGAGGTCGCCGAAGACATCGCAGAATGGCTTGCAAAACTAACCTAGATCAAAAAGGAGTTTTACATGATGTAAAACTCCTTTTTATTTAAACTGCTTTCAACTACCCGTTAATCAGGCAATTGGTAGTCTTTATATTCAGCACGCAAGACTTTCTTGTCAAACTTGCCCACGCTGGTCTTTGGCACAGCTTCGATAAAGACAATGTCATCGGGCATATACATCTTATCAAAGCGCTTGCTTAGGTGTTCGAAAATTTCAGCTTTCGTCAAGTCATCCTTGAAGTCCGGTTTGGGGACGACGCAGGCCAACGGACGTTCCTGCCATTTTGGATGCGCCACAGCGATCACCGCCGCTTCGAGCACTTTGGGATGCGCCATAATGACATTCTCAAGGTCCTGGCTGGAAATCCACTCACCACCGCTCTTGACCAAATCCTTGGTGCGGTCGACGATCTGAACAAAGCCTTCAGGGTCAATGGTTACCACATCCCCTGTGCGGAACCAGCCGTCCATATAGGAATCTGCGCTGCGCTCATCGTTATAGTAGCTGCCTGCCACCCAAGGTCCCTTGACTTGCAACTCGCCATAAGCCTCGCCATCCCACAGAATTTCCTTGCCATCTTCGTCCACGGCACGCAAGTCCACACCGGGTACAGACATGCCCTGCTTGGCGCGGATAGCAAACCGCTCCGCTTCGGGAAGATCGGTTTGGTAGCTCTTAAGACGGCTCACGGTGCCGAGGGGCGACAACTCGGTCATCCCCCAGGCATGGATGACATTGAGCCCATGCTTTTTCTCGAACCCTTCGATCATGGATTGCGGTGCAGCCGCACCCCCAACGATCATGCCGCGCAAGCTGCTCATGTCATAATGTTCTTTTTCCAGCAGGTTTAGAATGCCAAACCACAGAGAGGGTACTCCGGCGGTAAGCGTCACTTTTTCTGCCTGGACGAGTTCAGCCAGATCACGCGGCTGCATGTGCGGGCCGGGAAAGACCAGTTTTGTTCCCAGCATGACGGAGGCAAAAGGTGTACCCCAAGCCAGCACGTGGAACATCGGCACAACCGGCATAAATGTATCTGCTTCGGAAAGCGCAAACGAATCTGCCATGCTCAATCCCAGACTGTGCAAATAGATCGAGCGATGTGAGTAAACCACACCCTTGGGGTTCCCCGTTGTACCGGAGGTGTAACACATCGCAGCGGCATCATTTTCGTTCAGAACAGGCCAGGGATATTCAGGGCTGGCATTCGCCAGTAAGTCTTCGTAAGCATATACAGGGCTGATGGTGGTACCTTCCGGCACCGTGTCACCCATAATCACGTAGGCTTCTACATTCTTGAAATGTACAGATAGTTTTTCAATCGCAGGCAAAAGGGTCGGGTCAACAAACAGGACTTTATCATTTGCGTGGGCGACAATATAGATCAATTGCTCAGGTGGCAGGCGCAAATTGAGGGGATGCAAAACCGCGCCCATACATGGCGCAGCAAAGTAAATCTCAAGATGGCGAGCATTATTCCATGCGAAGGTTGCCACCCGATCCCCACTCTTGATGCCCAGCTTGGCAAGTGCATTGGCGAGCCGGGCAACACGCTCGGCCATTTGAGCATACGTAAAACGCTCCAGTCCCGGGCCTGCCTTGGTAACAATTTCCTTGGTGGGAAAAAGCCGTCGTGCTCTCTCGAGCAACGGGGTCAGGGTGAGCTGGTAATCCATCATTTGTCCTTGCATAAAAGCCTCCTTTGGCGAAAAGCGAATAAGACTTGCAATTTAGAAATGGATGTAACTAGGTTGTTGTCTTGCAAATGTGAGCTTTTATAAGTATAGCACTCCTGACAAACACTTTTTGAATCAATCACCTACCATAGAAACAAGGAGCTTTACTCTTGATGTAAAACTCCTTGTTTATTTACCTTATTCGTACAACTGTACTCCGCACAGGGGTGCGACACAAAAATTTCGCAGACAGACATCTATTTCTATGGAAAGAAATTCGGCACAACCAAGGCCAGTATGCCAAGACTCATAGCGTAAAGAATGGTTTTTCGTTCAAGTTGCTGCGGCAACACTTGCTGTTCAATTTTAGGAAACAGCACTGAAAATAAAACCAGAGTAAAAACCAACACAAGAGAGATAAACACAGCAAAAAGTCGCAACATAATATCATCGGGATTAAAAACCACAGCATAGAAAAAAGAGAGTATGAAATAGGGCACAATACCTAAACTCAAAATAAGCATTCGCACGATAAAAGAATCTTTCGAAGAAATACCAATCATGGGTAGTAAACGGATTGCTAAAAAAAGTCCGGGCAACAAAACAAGGATACTGAGAATGAGCAGGGGGAGTCTCAGCGCTGCTGAATGAGCCACCAAACTTGATGCATCTCCGCCGGTGTGCAACAAGAGGTCTGACATATAATATCCGCCGTTTTGCAAAAAGGCACCCGCACCCACAAAATAAAAAGGGGCGGCATAAAGGCTGGATAATTTCCACGTCAAAACCAAAAAGATCATTGCCAAAAGAATCCCTATCCCAGCACCTGAAGCAGTTGTAAAAAGGGGGTATTTTGGCGAAGTACCATAATATGTGTAAGACCAGGACAAGGGAGTGATCTCAATACGGGAAACTTTTCCACCTGTTACCCACATCGCAATTGCATGTCCCAATTCATGCAAGGTAACAATAACCACCCAAGCGAAAGAAGATGACCCGAACAAAAACAGCGAAGAGTGTATATACTTTTTCATCTTTACTCCAAAGTCTTAGCTGCTCATTTCCACTTACGGCACAAAGACCTCGCAGAAACCCTTTTCGATCTCGCAGACGCCCATCTCTTCGCCCTCCCACAAAACGCGGAACTGTTTACTACCTTCGGTACGAGTCCAGAAAATGGCTTCATTATCAGCGTAATAACTACGGGTGCTCAGATAAATTCTCTGACAGAGCGAGGGATCCAGATATTCGTTCGGGTTATCCTTGATCTCAATACTCATACAACGCCCCACATTCAAGACATCGTAATATTCCTGCCAATTCCAGCCAAGGAAGGTGTTGGTCGGGTCACCATTCTGATCAAGACGCTCAAATGTAAAAGGAGAAACAGAGCGATTTGTCCCGGCTGCGTTGTAGATGTAAAAACCATAGTCATCGTAATAGAGCCACATCCGCTTGTAGTTGACGTATTTCGGCGTCGTCGTAGCGGTAGGAAGACCGTTTTCAAGCGTGGGCGTAGTACTGGGCAGCGGTGTGAGGGTTTGTGTGGCCGTCCCGACCGTGGTCGGAGTAGATGTCGACACGGGGGATGGTGTGATCGTCAAGGTCGCAGTCATTGTCGGCGAGGGGCTGGGTTCAGCCGTCTGCGTGGGCGTGGAAGTAATGGTCAGAGTTGGGGATGGGAGAATTTCCACAGTCGGTGACAAGCCCGGGCTGGGCGCGGCTTCGGTCTGCACGTGGGGTAATGAAATTGATTGGATTTGAGAAAGCATTCGGGAAGGGAATCCGTCCGGGATTAAGATATCCCAATAAAAATATCCGCCTATCGCTAGAAGCGCCAGCGCCAAGAGATAGAGAAATCCGCGACGCTTTTTCGGTTTTTTACTTGCTTCCGTTTGTACATGATGAGTTGTGGGACGCGCTTTACCGCTAACCACTGATGCGGGCATGGGCGGCAAAGGCAAGACACGTTTCTGCGCCGGATTTGTGCTCAGCAAGGCTGTGCTGAGCGCGGCCATCATAGCTGCGCCGCTTTCATAGCGATCAGCGGGGTCTTTACTAAGCGCTTTGAGTAAAACATTTTCAGTTTCTACACTCAATTGAGGGTTGACACTGCGCGGCTTGGGCGGCTCCTGCGTAATATGCTGCAAGGCAACACTGGTTGGCGACAGATCGTCGAAAGGCACGACACCCGTTAGCATCTCGTAGAGAATTACACCGAGCGAATAAAGGTCAGATTTTGGGGTGGCATCGCTCGAGCGGCGGACTTGCTCCGGGGAAATATAATGGGGCGTGCCGAAAACTTCGCCCGATGAGCCGTGCTGCATCTCGAGGGCAAGTCCAAAGTCACCGAGTACGACACGATTATCGTCGGACATAAAGACATTGGAGGGCTTTACATCTCGATGGATCACACCGTGCATGTGGGCATAATCCAAAGCGTTTGAAATCGCGCCACCGATGCGCAGCACTTCGCTGGCAGGCAATAGTTTCCCCTTTGTAGCATGCTCTGAGATCAGGCTGGCAAGGTCTTCCCCATCCACATACTCCATAACATAGTAATAAAGCCCATCCTGATCGTCAGCATAATAGACCTGGATGATATTTTCATGCCGCCAACGGGCAATCGTGCGCGCTTCACGAATAAAGCGCTTGGCATAGGTTGGGTCACTACGATAACGAGCATCAATGACTTTGATTGCCACGGGACGCTGAAGTTTGACATCCTGCCCATAGTAGACCTGCGCCATGCCCCCACGTGCAAGTGATCTTTCGATAACAAAATTGGAAAGCCGTTTCCCGATTAGAGGGTCGTCCATGCTAATGCCTTGTATACGCTGATGGTGTGTATGTGTGAAATAATAACAGTTTTATCATGAATGGTGCGAATAAGACAAATAGCACATGCTTGAAGAGAGATATTCGCTCATCAGTCCCCCGAGCGGACGGCTTCTACTCTTCGAATTCATCCAGCTTTAGCGTCTCAGCAAGGTCTCTCTTGGAGACAACTGTCGACGCGCGCTGCGCAAGGATGGTCTCTCGACTAAGGGCAGTAATTCGCTGAATATCTTGAACGAAACGGTTGAGGCCCTCTACGTAAGCATCCAGGTAGTCTTGCGTGATGGCTTGCGCCAAATCCTGACGTTCGATGGCGTGCAACGCTGCCACATGGGCACGGAAGTCTCGCAACGAGATGCGCATCACGCCGTCGGCGTTTGTGATAACGCCCCAGACAAGCTGCTTTTGTTCGTTATCGTCTTTGGCGGTCACAAAACGTTTGAGCGTACTGGTCGGCACGACAGCACCAACATTTGAGAAGACTTCGCTGCCTTTGAGAATATTATTCAACAACTCAAAACGTACGGGGAACTGGTCAAGCATGTGTTGCAAAGGTGCAGGGAGGTGTGCGAGCAATTTTATCGCGCCCACACTCGCGCTTTCTCCCTCTAAGGCAATGCTTTTCAGTTTTGAGAGGATCATCCCCAAGCCAGCCAACGTAGCCAGATATTTTCTCTGGGCTTCATCAAATTCTGCATATTCAGCAGCACGATCACCCTGGGCTTTTTCATAGCGTTCAAGCGCATCAATCGACTGGCGATGCAAGCTGATCAAGTTCAATTCCTGGAGCGGAATTTCCACGCTAAGGGGATAGATACGGTCACGCGGAAAACGACGGCTGGCATCCATCGGGATGAGAACTGCCGGGTTCTGATGATGAGATTTTTCCAACATCCCTGTAATCTCTGCAGCTAGTGAGCGGGTTGCACGCTTGGAAGCGAGCAACTCCAATTTATCTAATAATTTACGAGAGGGTTGATAATTCGCAGCGTGGATAGCGCGATATAAGATCAGGATGTCGTTCACGGTGAGATGCAATACCTGGCTGCGCTGCCTGAATATCTTGCGTATTTGCAAACAGGCTTTCAGATTCACTTGGGCGTTTTCCGCCCCTGCTTCCTGAATAACGCGCGGGGCTTTTTGAATGAGTTTACGATCTTTTGAACTCAATTTGAATTCCAGCGGGGTAAAAAGTACTTGCTTCGCTGGCTTGGACGCAGGCAAAGTGTTCAAGTAAACCGCCCAGGAGAGGGCTTCATTGGTCATGATCTCTGCCAGGGCCGAACCGAGAATGCCATCAAAAAAGATATGCGATTGGTCAAAAAAAAA
>JBNKMO010000225.1:0-5995 GCA_050293165.1 Anaerolineales bacterium
TGCATGGCTTCGGGGTCGTTGATCAAATAAGGCAGATTGTCTTGGAAAGCTGTTTTGCTCCAATAGAAGCTGTCAAATATGCGGGTGTTATTTTGACTTTCCACGAACAAAAGCAAACCGACCAGAAAAACAGCCAAAACAATGACGGATCCGGCAGTGACAAATGCATAGGAAAAAGTTAATTTCCATTGAATGCGGCGAAAGTAGTTAAAAATCTTTTTCATAGGTTTCTCCAAGTATAGCGGGAATAGATGTTTTTTAAAATTGAATTTCTGCTTTTTTAGTTCAGGACAACAATATCTTGAACATCATCGGTGATGAATAAAGGAGTGATGCCAACGAGCAGAAAGATAGTGGACAATGCGATTACGGTAAATAAAATCATGGGTATCTCCTTGAACGCCCCAAAGTATAGGAGAAAGGCTATTTAAGCGGCTCATCCGCAGGGATGATTCTGTATCAGTCCACGGGGTGAAAGATTAAAAAGAAACACCCTCCATATCACATGAATGTAGAGGGTGCATGACTTTATATCTTGTCTGGCAGGTTGTATCTATGCAGTTATGTTAGCCGGAGACGAAATCTATGCCGCATACACGCAGAGCCCATTATGGTGTGATTCAAACCTGTTTCGGGAGAAGTTCAATATGGTTTTGAGTATCTTCCAATCCTTGCTACAGTCTCAAAGCATTACATCGCGTTCTGCTAACCATACCCCACCTTATCGCTTCACTTCATCAGGCAAGATTATTGACCTGTTTTCATTGACGTGCATGGCTTGTGATACATCATATCCTATTGGACAAATGTATTAAAAATCTAATGAAATCTCCATGAGATTCTGTCCAAAAGATTTGACGACGTACAGCAGTAATATCAAAGATATGTGTACTGATTGCCACCAGCCCGCTTTCATCCGTAAAAGCTGCCTGTTGAGAGAAAGTGCCGTGAACATTCGACGCCGCCACAATCAGCGTGTTCGGGATTGTCCAGTGATATCTGATAATAGCCCCCGTTCCCGCAGGTGTGGCATAGCGTTAAATTCCCCTGATAAGTTTCGCGCTCATTAATGATCTCTTCGCCGCAAATACTACAGTTGACGCGCACACCCGGACGGGAGATGACATCGGCAACGGGCGTGTTCAGGGTCACGTTTTTAACGGTAAACATTTCGTCGTCGGGCATTATTTGATAAGCGTGCATCTGGGCAAAATAGTGGCGCGGTTCGTCTGGTGCATACGCGTAAGCTCTTTCACGAATATCAAGTGCGGGCGTGACGCGTATCGCATGCCCTGTATTTGTATCCACAAAGCTCGCAGCGGTCTTCCCATAATCTTCTACACGCAAGGTGCGATGCCCGACCGTGCAATCAGTGACAGCAATGACACCATCCGCAAAGCAGCCGTCGCTTTCGACGATGACCAATAAGCGTTTTTTCGTCGGTGGTTCAGCAAAACCAAGACTTTTCAGACCCAACAATCCCAAACGCACCCCAAGAATTTGACGTGGGCAAAGATGGCTATGGTCTGAAGCGGATTTTTCGAGTAAGAGTTGTAGGTTCATCATATTCTCCAAAATAAAACGAGACTGTCGCAGAGAAAAGAGACAGCCTCGCTAATAGAGCGATGCAGGGTCTCCTTTCCAAGTGTGGGGGGGCAAACTGTTTCCATTTTGCCCGGGCTGCTACGGGGAGTAGAGCGGCTGGGCTGCCATGAGTAGACCTTTTAGGCAGACAAGCTCGGAGAGAGTGAGATAAAAGCTAGAAATGACCTAAATGCTTCTCCGTCGGTTTGTCTTGTGCGTCCATGGCGCAGAATAAGACCAGTAATTTTGAGAGACTTGTGCGGATATTCTCCCAGTGATGAGGAATGCTGGCATCAAAGAGCAGACTATCGCCAGTGGAAAGCTCGTAATTTTTTCCTTTAATCACACAAGCCACGTTGCCATCCAGACAATAGACAAACTCACGGCCGGCATGGCTGATGTCTTGCGGAACATCTTGACTTTCTTCGAGCGTGACGAGAATAGGTTCAGCCCCGAGACGTGGCAACCCATCTCCCAGGTTTTCCAGTTCACCGTTGGTAAATTTCGTAATCTTTCGCAGCCCGTGTTTTTGATAGACAATACTTTGATCAGGTTCATCACAAATAAAAAAAGTGCTGATATGAACATGTAACCCGCGCGCAAGTAATTGCAAAGTTTGCACGTTGGGATAAGTTTTTTCATTCTCAATCAGGCTCAATGTATTTGTGCTCAATTGGCAGCTTTCTGCTAAGGCGCGGATTGTCAGTCCGCGCTCAATGCGCAAGGCACGCACACGCGCACCAACACGGATGCAATCTTCTTGCTCTTCAATCGTTTTTTGTTGCTTTAATTCAGAGTCAGCATGATAGGGAGACTCTGCAATGGGTAGGGGTTCAATGCTCTTATGCTGCAACATGAACAACTCCTTCTATGCTAAATAAATTTGATATTACTTCTAAATCAGATTGAATATTTCAGCCCGATGCATTTCGCGTTCGACTAAAACGGTACGCATCAACTCGCAAACGTCAACGATCTTTGGACTGGTAATTTCATAAAAGATTTCTGTGCCTTTACGGTGTGTCTCTAAAACGCCAGCCGAACGTAATACGCCCAAATGACGGGAAACTGTTGATTGAGCTTCATCAACAATAGAAACAATCTCATTAACTGGCTTGATGCCATCCTTCAAGGTGTTGATAATGCGCAACCGTAAAGGATGTGCCAAAACCTGACATAACTTTGCTTGCAATTCGAAAACAACGAAATTCTCATTCATATTTTTCTCACGATACAGATAATTCAAGATGCCCGTCATCCGAGACATCGACATTTAGGCTCGCTAAGGGTTGTGTGGCAGGCCCATGCTCTACTTGTCCAGCGACGTTGTAATGCGAGCCGTGACAAGGGCAATGATAGCCTTCGCCGTCCTGTTCGACGGTGCAGCCGAGATGGGTGCATTTCAGGCTCATTGCAGTGAAACCGGCTTCAGTGTGTTCCAATACTGCGGGGACATCGGGCAACAATGTGTGGGAGTGGAGCGGATATGCATCGCTCAAACCGAGATCAAACTCTTTGATTGGCGCAGCTTCGCCTTCAAAACCAAAAAAGCGGATCAAAGCGCCCAATCCCAGCAAACTGCTCGTCGTCAGCAAGGCTCGGTTGGCGAGTTGCAAAAAGTCTCGGCGGGATAACTTATTCATTTAGTGCTCCACCGCATGGCATTCGTGGCAAGAACTCGATTCCTGCTCGTCGGGATTTTGCTCACAGGCGGAACCCAGCACAGGTCGAAAAGTGAAACGTTGCTGGGTCGCCTTGCCAATCAGTTCGTAGGTTCCATCCGCCAAAACGTGCGTATTCCAGAGCGGCTCGCCTTGTTCTGTCACCAAAATCGTGTCGCCCAACTGCAAATCCACAACGGGGTTGAGCTGTGCCAGCCGAAAGGCTATATCGCCGGGGTCGCTCAGGGTTTGGGTCTGCGGCAGCTCGGTCAGTGTGCCGTGACAGGTTTTGCACTGCACATATTCCATCTCGCTTTGGTTGGCGTGGATGTCGCCATCGCCCATCGCTTCGCTGCGCGTGTGGCAGTCGATGCAATCGAGCGTGTACTCGCACTGTGTAAACTGCGCAATCGGCTGGTAATAATCATCGATGCGCCGTCCTGAGCCTGTCGAAGGGCGCTGTGTTGGCTCGTCGCTGCGCTCCACAAAACTCATCGCGCCCAAATCGTAGTTGCCACGATTATGGCAGGTGTTGCACTGCGCATACGAGATGGCGGTCGTCAGTTGGTGAACTTCGCCGCGCGGGAAGGTTTGCGCGGCGGGCGTATGGCAGGCAGCACAGCCCGTCTCACGTGCATAAGCATCGCCTTCAAGCGGTGTGGCGCTCAAGTGACAGACCAGACAATTTTCGCCAAAGGCTTGCACCATCGGGTTATTCTCGTGCTCCGGTACAAAAGCATCCAGACTCAAAATACCCGTTGCAGTTGGGAGGCTTGTGTCCTGAACTGCCAAAATACCTGCTTCTGGGACCAAGCTCGCTTGCGCACCAAAGCTGTAGCGGATGTTGGATATCGCACCCGCATACGTAGCTTGGATACTCGTCATCACACGCTGGATGTGGTCACGTTGCTCCGCTTCGCTCCCGGAATGACAGTTGCTACCGCCACACGACTCTTGTGCCACCGATAGGTCGGATGGGTTCCCCCCGCCCCGCATACTGCTGTGCGCAAAATCAGCATCCAGCGCCAGCCGTTCACCGCCGTGACAGGTGACACAGCCAAAAGTCTCGACGGGGTGCGAAGGGCTGATTTCTGGCAAATCAACATGACAGGTCAGGCAGTATTCGACTTCGCCTGTCAGGGTTGGCGTCAAGGCAATCGGCTGCGGACGTTGGGCATCTTGCCACCAGACCAAAGCCACAGTAGCGAGCAGCAAGCCCGACCCCAGTAGAAGCCACCAGCGAAAACGGATGATCTGCTCAGGCATTGGATGCTCCAGCAGCGAGAAAGGTCAACACAAGCACAACAATTGCCAGAAAAGCGACGACCACCTGCGCCAAACGATTTGATTTAGGGAACCAGCGTCCGATTTCGTGCTCGGCAGGCTGGGGGAAAAGATAAGGAATAATAGCAAGGAGAGCCAAAACAAATAACGGGACGAAGACACCCCACAAGAAAGGGTCACCCCATTTGAGCATTTCCTGCACCCACAGGAAGAACCAGGGAGCCAGCGCATCACCGGAGATAGCGGTTAGTTTTGTGATGGGTGAGGCGATGGGAGCCGGGGAAAAGCTGGAGAGCAGCAACAGGGCTACGCCGACAAAGACCATCGCCAGGCCTTCACGGCGCACCAACTCGAAACGAGAAATCCGTTCGGGATCAACTCGCAAGTTCGGGGGCGGGAGCGCTACGCCACCATCCCGTCGAACACGGAAGAGATGCCAAATCCCCAAGATGCTGGCGATGAGCATCAATCCGAAAATATGCCAGGCATAAAATCGGATCAGTGTGGCGTCGCCAAGTTCCGTACCACCGACGAGCAGGCGGTAGAAGTTCATCCCGATCAACGGAATGGTCTTGACGAGATTTGTGCCAACGACCAATGCCCACTGAATGCCCTGATCCCAGCGCAGAATGTAGCCCGTAAAATCGAGCAAAATGGCGAGTACGAAGAGCGTCAAACCGAGCAGATAATTGAAGCGGCGCGGCGGTATGTACGCACCTGTAAAAATAACACGCACCAAGTGGACAGCTGTCACGATGAGCAGCAGTTGCGCTGCCCAAAAGTGGAGATTGCGCACCAGCCCGCCAAAAGGGACAAGGTAGCTGATGGTCTGAATGGATTGCGCCGCATCTGCTTGCGTGGGGATGTAGTAGAAGATTTCGAGTGCACCAGTGAACAAAAGGATTAGGCTTAGAAAAACGGCTGTGCCACCTGCGCCCATGGTATAACGCCAGCGAGACTGGGCTGCTGGGATTGTGGGCGGGTGCAAGTGAGCGAAAAAGTTGGGGCGCATGAGATATTCAGGTGACAGCCACTTTTGAAGTGGCTATCACCTGATAGGAGGTGCCTAGAAATTAATCGCCACTAAGAGCTTGATGAACATCGTGATGCCCATCTTCAAAGAGCGGTAAATATTTTGCTGACAAGTTGAAAGCTAAAACACCTGCTGCGATGATCCCGAATGAGATTAATACTTCCGGGATTGTGGGGGTATAGCTAACATGGCTCATAAATGTCGGGATATAAGTGATCGGATCAGGATGCTTGATCGCAAACCAGCTCACGTTGAAACGCCCAAATATCAGCCCAAAGACGACAAAGATGCTTCCCAGAAAGAGTGTGTTGTGATTTTCTCGGAGTTTCTTCTGCGAAAATATGATGATGGGGATAACCGAGGCAATGGTGATCTCTGCCCAAAAGAGGACACTCATCAGCCCGCTGGTGAAGAGATATTTCAGATTACCTGC
>JBNKMO010000226.1:0-21798 GCA_050293165.1 Anaerolineales bacterium
CTCTTCCTTGTTAAGTGTACTTCATTTTCCGCTCTCAGAAACGGTATAATCGCACTCATGCCGCCTTCAGCTTGGACAACCTTAGCCATCATTCTTCTCACGACGATTTTGCTCCTCAGCAATCGCTTTCGCGCTGACCTGGTCGCACTGTTGGTTCTGGTCACACTGGGATTAACCCGCCTGGTCTCTCTTGACGACGCACTCGTCGGCTTCAGTAGCTCGGCGGTCATTACGCTGTTGGCAATCTCGATCATGACCGAGGGACTTCAGCAAACCGGCATTAGCCACTGGCTTGGACAAAAAATGAAGGTGCTCGCCGGTGAGGGAAAAACTCGCCTTCTGGTGATTATCATGCTGGCAGGCGGTACACTCTCGCTCTTTATGAACAATATCGCCGCGATGGCAGTCCTGCTACCTGCGACCAAAGGCCTATCCCGCCAAAAGAAAATTCCGCTTTCACAGCTCTTGATGCCGCTCGCTTTTGGCGTGATCGCAGGCGGGATGGCGACCATCTTCACCACATCCAACCTGATTGTGAGCGGCACCCTAAGCGAAGCTGGCTTCCCATCTCTGGGAATGATCGACTTCTTCAAAGTCGGCGCACCTTTATTGCTCCTAACCATCTTGTACATGCTCACGATCGGGAAAAAGCTACTCCGCACAAGCGAAGCAGACAATTCCCTTTCGCAGGAAATCCACTCGCAGGAAGACCTCCTGCAGGCGTACCGGATGGCTGGGTCGCTATGGCAGGTCCGGGTCCGCTTTGGCTCTGCGATGGCAGGGCTCAGCATTCGAGCAGGACACTGGCGTACGGTTTTACGCCTGAACATCCTCGGCATCACCCGAGACGAGAAATTTATCTCTGCACTTGACTCAAATATCACCATCCAGGAAGGAGATCTGCTTCTCGCACAAGGGGAGCCATCTGAAGACAAACTGATAGATTATGGCGTAGAACTCCTGCCTGACACGCCACATCTCGCGGAAGACCCAAATCTTGAAAATTGCTTCGGCGAGATCATCGTCGCACCGCGCTCAGAACTAATCGGCAAAAGTCTGCACGGAATCAACTTTCGAGAAAAATATAACCTAACCGTCATGTCACTCTGGCGTGCAGGCAAACCGCTTCACACAGGCTTTGCCCCACTCCCTCTACAGGCAGGCGACGGCCTGCTCGTGCAGGGCACGCCCGCCAAACTACATTTTTTGCGCCAGGAACGGGATTTCATCGTTCTCGAAGAAGACCCCAATGCGGCAATTCATCCTCAAAAAGCGCCGCTCGCAGCAGCAATTGGTCTGATCACACTCATTCTCGCCATCACAGGCTATTTTCCGATTGCGCTGGTCAGTATGGCGGGCGCAGTTACCATGATCCTGACCGGATGCCTGAGCATGAATAACGCCTATCAAGCAATCGAATGGAAAGCCATTTTTCTGATTGCCGGCATGTGGCCCCTCGGGGCAGCGATCCAAAGCAGCGGCTTAAGCGACGCTATTGCCGCGAGCTTGCTGAATATTTCACACAGCGTCAGCCCCCTGATTTTCGTTGCCATTCTGCTTTTTGTCACCATGCTGCTCACCAACGTCATCGCCGGGCAGTCTGCTGCGCCGATTGTGTTGGCGCCCATTGGCTTGGTCGTTGCCAGCGCCACCCACAGCGATCCGCGCATGATCCTGATGGCAATTGGGCTGGGCTCGTCGCTGGCGTTTCTGACCCCCATCGGACATCCAGTGAACTTACTCGTCATGGGCGCAGGCGGCTACGCTTACAAAGACTTTGCGCGTGTCGGCTGGGCATTGACCTTGATTCTCATGCTAAGTATTTTGTTGGAATTACATTTTATGTGGGGCATATAAGAACAAAACTCTACGGGGGACAAAAACCGCATCTCGCCAGAATTTAGGCTTGCTTCCATTTTAAATACATCTGCCCAGCCTGAATATTTCCCAACTCCCCCCAAACTTCAACCTTATTTCTCCTTCAAGGGCATAAACCCCTTGCCAAAAACATCTTTTGCAGGCATTGTAACGACAAACGATGCAGGCGAAACATCCGCCACAATCGCTTTAAGATGGGGAATTTCAGTCACGGTAAGAGCAACCATTAATACGGCATGTTTCTTGTGCGTATACGCCCCTTCCCCAGAAAGGATGGTTGCGCCACGCCGCATCTCGGCGATAATACGATCAGACATGGCGTCAGTATCGTCGGTAACAATCAAAGCGACCACCTGCTGACGTCGACGTGCTTGGCGGAACCAGGCTTTTTCTTCAGAGAAATTCTTTTCTGCGTCAAGCCCCAGCATATCGTAACGAGCCAGCACTTCACCAGAAGCGCTGCGCATGCCTATCGTGGCAAAGGTCAGCAGGAATAAAAGCAAATAAAAAATACCAACGATAGTGAAAACAATTTCGCCAGGCAGGTTGTCAAGCGTGGCGTGCATAACAATATCATCAACTGAATGCGCCAACTCTGGATAGAGTGCCAAGCGCCCGATCCAGGCAATCCCCACGACGATATAAATCCAAAGATAATTGCGCCGTAGACGCCGTCCAAGCGCTTCCAATTCCGAGATCGGGAACTGGGGATGCAGCAAACTCTCCGCCATTCCCTCTGCCCAATCGACGGAGGGTTTGAAGGGTGGCACCAGCATCGCGGCAAAGAAATCTGTTTCCATCATGCGCACGCGCGATGACCAAAGCTCGTAATAACGATATCGACGTGCTTCCGTAACCAGAAAGATACTGAGCAAGAGCAGGTTGAGCAATATCACCAAATGGCTGGTGATATTTTTGGTAAATGCCAGAGAAATAACGGCCCCGGTGGTAACAACCGCCCAGTTTGTGGTTGTATCCAACCGCTGACGCCAGACATTTGCGCGAGAGACTTCTGCGCGGAAGAGATGCACCATTGCCGTGTTAAATTCACCAGCGTGGAGTTCGTAACCGCGATAGGTCCAGACGGGCTCGTCGGAGGAAGGAGTCGGTGGTTCGGTCATTTTTTATGCTCTCAATTCCTTGATGCCTAATAAAGCGATCAACAAATTCGGATCAATATCTGCTCCGGGCAATTCGACCTTATACAAATCAGCGTTCTGCGCTCGTTCACGCAGGGACTGCCAGAGAAGTTTGCGCTCGTCGTCTTTGACGACAAGATCGTTCAGGGTTTGGGCTTGAAGCAGATATTCGCCTGTCGTATAGAGGAAGGTCAGGCGTTTCCACTTGGTCGCTTTAATGGGATTGGGCAGCTTTTCGAGCGTGCCAAGTTGAATTTTATAATATTCTTCGTGGGCGCGGGGATGGTCTGCTTCATCACGGATGAGTTCGGCACGGGTGAGCAGTTCGTGTCCATGCACGGGAGCAGCAAATTCAATTTGTCCACCACGCTGCCCGAAGGCGGAAGGCTGATAAAAGGCGAGGTAATCGACGGGAATTACTTTTGGGGCAGTCCGCAGGGGGATACGGTACCAACCCAAAAGGCGAGCGATCTCCATATCTCGAGGAGAGGGCATGACACAAACCAGGATCAAATCTGTCGAGGAAAGCATATCCTTATTCTATCTTAAAGAAAAAACTTCCAAAGCCTTGAAGACTTCGGAAGTTTGCAAATTCGTTTAGAGCAAACCAACATCCTTGTTGAATTCGGTGATGAGCTTGTCGATCTCATCTGCCTGTGTCTGGATATCGGTGAAGTAGTTTTTATCGTACCACTGCGCCTGAATTTCTTCGTAGGTTTTGCCCTGCTGCTCCACCCAAGTGTAGTACTTCAAGTTGTGGATGCGGCGGCGATCGGTGTAGCGCAGTTCTTCCATGTTATCGGTGGACTGACCGATCAACCAACGAGCGTAATCAGCAGCGGCATCAGCCTCGGTGTATTCACCATGCTCTTCGTGCATTTCTTCCAGACGGGATTGGTAAAGTTCCATCGAGTCGGTCAAAACAGTGAGCATGATGTCGTTTTCGCCCATTTCGTAGTATTTAGCTGCCTTGATGGCAGAAAGAACGTTGGAAATGCCGGAGAAGCCCATCAAGTTGAGTTGGGCAATAACCTCTTCGGAAACGCCCTGTTTCTTCAAGTATTCCTGACCCGTTTTTTCGTTGAAGAGGCGGCTCAGGCTGACAACGGCATTATCATCAATTGCAACAACCATGTCTGTATTCTTCGAGTTGTGAATCCATGGGACGTGCTTATCGCCGATGCCCTCAATGCGGTGTGCGCCAAAGCCATTATTGAGCAGGGTCGGGCATTGCAATGCTTCGCTGGCTACGATCTTGCTTTCAGGATAAAGCTGTTTCAGGTAGTCGCCGCTGGCAATTGTGCCGGCAGAACCCGTGGCAGAAGCCATACCGCGATAGGTATCTTCGGGGCCCATAACCATGTCCAAAATCTCTTTTAGCGCATGACCGGTGACTGTGTAGTGCCAAAGATAGTTGCCAAATTCGTCGAACTGATTGAAGATCATCAGATCCTGACCCGATTCGCGCAATTCCCAGCATTTGTCGAAAATTTCTTTTACATTCGATTCACTGCCAGGGGTTTTGATGGTCTCACCAGCCACATCCGCCAGCCAATCAAAACGCTCTTTCGACATTTCTTCGGGCAAAATAGCGATCGATTCGCAAGCCAACAACGCAGAGTCATACGCACCACCACGGCAGTAGTTCCCGGTGGAGGGCCAAACTGCTTTTTGTGTAGTCGGGTCAAATTGACCGGTCACCAAGCGCGGCGCCAAACAACCGTAAGCAGCACCAACTTTATGCGCGCCGGTCGGGAACCATTTTCCTACCAACACAACGATACGCGCATCCACGCCGGTCAACTCTTTGGGTAACTCAAGATAATTGACATCGCCAAACTGACCACCACTCTCGGTAGCTTCGTTTTTCCAGGTAATACGGAACAAATTCAAGGGGTTGATGTCCCACAGCCCCACTTCTTTTAATTGTTTTTTGATCTTGTCTGGAATCAGGGTCGGGTCTTTCATCTGTGCAAGGGTCGGAAGAATAATATTACGTTCGCGGGCACGCTGCACAGCACGTTCACGTCGTTCTTTCATGACGGTCAGGTCAATTTTAGCCATTTGATGTCTCCTAAAATGTGAAATTTTTACAAGGGGAAGTTAAATTTGTCAGACAACTTGGATTATATAACAGAATATTTAAGAAGTATAGAGGTGATAAAGAAATGTCTGACATTTGTCCGCGTCGCACGTGATTTTAACTTGCTACCACCTGTAAGCATCTTCCGCCCCCCATTTTATATTCGATAACACAAAACCACTTCCAGAGCGATAGATAAAAAAAGCCTTTTCTACCAAGTTATTTGAGTTTACCTATAAATCACGAGCCTCTTCGACAATCTTCAAGAAAAACTTAACGACCCGTGGGTCAAAATGCTTGCTGCTTTGCTCTTGGATGTAAGCGATAACCCTATCTTCTGGCCAAGCTTTGCGGTAAGGACGATCGGAAGTCAACGCATCCCAGACATCGACGACCGCGAAGATACGCGCGGAGAAAGGAATCTCATCCCCCTTCAGCCCTCGTGGATAGCCACTTCCATCCCATTTTTCATGATGACAATAGGGAATATCCAGTGCAGGTTGCAAGAACTCTATCGGCGAAAGCATTTTTAATGCATAGTCTGGATGCATATACATCAAATTCCGCTCTTCGCGGGTGAGAGGGCCGGGTTTGAGTAAAATAGTATCCGAAATCGCCATTTTCCCAATATCATGTACCAATGCTCCCCGCCGCAAATGTTCTAATTCGCTGTTAGGCATACCCAACGCAAGAGCGAGCTTCAAAGCCAATTTCACAACACGTTGTGTATGCCCCAAGGTTTCTTTATCACGCAGTTCCAGTGCGCGTGCCCATCCTTCCAAAGTGGCATGGTAAGCCGAAATCAATTCACTATTTACGTCTTGTAAATCTTCAAAGAGAGAAATATTATCAATACCAATCGCCGTCTGAACGGCCAAGGTTTCCAAAAAAGCAAACCATTCTGAATCCGGCTCAAAAGGGGATAGATGGAAAATCTCCAGCACACCTTTAACCACCCCCTTTGCAATGAGCGGTATGCCGAAATAGGTTTCAAAACCATTGTCCACAAGAAGACGAAGGCGGGGTGATACATTTTTATGTTCCTGCAAGCTAGAAACATGGGCGATCCGTTGTTCCATCACCGCGCGCCCGGCATACTCTTCATCCAGGCCTACACTCGGGAGTTGAAGCACATTTATGTCAAATCCATGACTTGCGGCGTACTCAAGCTCAAGCTTTTGCTGATCGTAGAGCAAAATGGCAGCCGCATCCACTTTTAGTTGGGTCGTCACATGGTCGAGAACCGTGTCCAGAACATTCCCCATCCCCTTACCTGATGTGATGGAAATATCAATTTTATGCAAAGCGTTCAGGCGCTGGAATTGTTGCTGGATTATCGTTTCAGCTTGTTTGCGTTCCGTAATATCAGAGAGCACCATGTAAATGCGCTTTGAGGGGGCATCATATTTTTGCCCAGGGTAACTGCTTTGGTAGATCCAACGTAGCTCCCCGTCTGGTCGGTAGATGCGAAATTCCAGTTCCACGGTACTCATATCTCCGCGCTCTCGAGCCTGCATCGATTTCCGGCTTGCCTCCTGTAAGGCAGGAAGATCGTCCGGATGAATCAATTTTTGCACAATTTCTGTTACACCCTGGTCGGCTAATACATCCATCGGTATGCCAAGTATTTTGGATGTAGCCGGGTTAAAATAGGCAATTCTTTTATCCACCCAATTATAAATAATCAATGCGTCGCGAAAGCTCTCTGCTAATCGCCGGAATCTTCTTTCGCTTCTGAGCAGTTCCCGCTCTACTTTTTTGCGTTCAGTAAGATTGAGAAAAGTTTCAATCAGGTATTCATCCCCGCCCAAATTAATCAACGCAGACGTTTTAAGAATTGGAACAACCGTCCCATCAATCTTTATAAGCTCCTGTTCCATACCATCCAAAGGGTGTTTTGAATCAGAAACTGTCCCCACCTCCTTATCCCGGGAGCAGATGAACATGGAACACGGCTTACCAATTAGTTGCTCAGGCTGCAAACCAATTAGCTTAGCTGCGTATTGATTAATATCTACAATTTTATCTGTCTTGGCATTTATAAGCATGCCCCCAAAAAGAGCAGAATCCAGAACTGTTTCTAGCTTTGTTTTAGCTTCCCGTTCCCATTCCACAAGACTGCTAACAACCGATGCGACGACATTAAAAAAGATGATCTGAAATAGCACTCGCTGCACAAGGGGGGAATTAAGAACATCAGGCTGACCAACTGCCAAAGAAGCGCTGACAAGACTTGCTAATAATGCTACCAGCAACCCAAAGCCCCGCCCGTATAAAAAGGCTGCCGCCAAAATAGGGACGACCAAGGAATAAGCGATCATCTCAGTAAGCGTCCCTGGAGCAGAGCGGTTTGATAGAATCCCCACTCCCGCTGCTCCAAGCCAAAGCAAAACCCCTATAATAATCAGCCCCTTATATTTATCCTGGCTATTTACCATCGCTCTGTCTGGTACAGCCAACGCCAAAGAAGTTCAATGATTAGCAGAACAGCAATGATATCAATAACCGATTCTGTTACCAGGCCCAGAAGAGTTACGCCAACCCGGTCTAAAGGAATATCTAACATACGTATACGCAATAAAACCAAGATATTCATGGTATGAGCAATGAATATGGTTGCGGCTGAAAGAATTTGAAGACGGCGCCTCCCACCAATCCAACCTGCCAGTACGCCAACAAACCCCATTGAATAAACACCTACTATATAGAACTGATCAGCTTGAAACAAAGCAGCCAACAAAACCCCTGTACTCCCCGTTATCAGACCACTTAATGGCCCAAAGAAGTAACCCGCCAAAATAGGCAGAATCATATTTAAACTAACAATAGCGCCAGGCACCATTGGGTTCGGAATATACTGAACTAACGAAGCAAGAACTGGAAAAAGGAAGGTAAAGACAAGAATGCCGAGAAGTTGAACTCTATTGGGTTTCATGAACCTGTCTCCACATGGGAAGAAAGAAGCTATGAAATCATTATACATGAGAAGGTGCAGCAACGCGCACAAACAGAAAGGGGAAACTGCCTAAAAACGGATCATTGTTAGGTAAAAAAGACTTTTTTACCATCTCTAAGGTACAATACCATCCTATGGACAAGATCACTCTTATCGCCACGACCACCTTTGGTTTGGAAGCGGTTGTCAAGCGCGAGTTACAAGCCTTAGGCTTCCAAAACTTACGCGTATCGGACGGCAAAGTTGAATTCGATACTGTTCTCAAAGATATTCCCACTGTCAACTTATGGCTGCGCTCCGCTGACCGCGTACTGGTCAAAATGGGCGAATTCGAAGCCAAAGATTTCGACACACTCTTTGAGGGTACTAAATCCCTGCCTTGGGACGGCTGGATTCACGAGGACGGCGAATTTCCCGTTAACGGTGTGTCAGTCAAATCGCAACTAGAGAGTGTGCCCGCCTGTCAATCGATCGTCAAAAAGGCCATCGTCGAAAAGCTAAGCGAAGAATACAATACCAAATGGTTACCAGAGACTGGTGCGATGTTCCCCGTCAAGGTTTCGATCCATAAAGATATTGCAACACTGACTCTCGACACATCCGGCTCGGGGCTGACACGACGTGGATATCGCATCCATGCCGGGATGGCACCGCTTAAGGAGACACTCGCTGCGGCGCTCGTGCAACTCAGCTTTTGGAATAAGGAACGCCTGCTCGTTGACCCCATGTGCGGGTCAGGAACAATTCTGATCGAAGCGGCGATGATCGGGCGGAATATCGCTCCCGGGCTGAATCGTTCGTTCGCATCCGAAGATTGGGAGCGCATCCCATTCGTTGCGTGGGAACAAGCCCGAAGCGAGGCGCGATCCGCTATTCGATCCGATATCGATTTGCAGTTATTCGGCTACGATTCCGACGAGGAAATGATCTTCGCATCCAAAGCCAACGCGAAAGCAGCGGGGGTGGGAGGCGATATTCAGTTTGAAAAGAAGGATATCCGTGACCTGTGGATTGACCAAGAGCACGGGGTTTTGATCTCGAATTTCCCGTATGGCGTGAAAATGGGCGATTTTCGGGAGTTGAATAATATTTATATTTCTTTCCACAAGACTTTTCGCAAGAAGTTGGGTTGGTCAATTTATGTGCTAACAGCGGACAAAAAGTTCCCTGATTATTTCAAAAGGGCGCAGCCAAGTCGTGTACGGAAATTATTCAACGGAGCAATCGAAGTGAACTATTATCAGTATTTTGGAGAAAAGCCGAGTAGGTAGCAAGGGGCAAGTTACAAGCTGTATGGTATTACAGAGCGGTCGCTGCACCCGATAAGGTGTAATTACACAGTCCTTGTCTGCTAGAGGATTTCTCCCACAATCACATCCCCATTAACCTTCAACAACTTAACCTGATCGATCTGATTCCATCTCGGCTCGGATGCGACTGCTTGTACGCGCAGATAATTCCCTGTCAGCCCCTGCATGACCCAGCCCGAATCACTCATACTTTGATTTGATTCCCATAAAACAGACATTGTCTCGCCGATAAACTTCCCCCGATAACTGGCACCCATCTCAGCGAAGATATCTCGCAATACGGCATTGCGTGCCTTACGTGTTGACTTGTCAACCTGCCTCTTCATGCGTGCGGCGGGCGTCCCTTGTCGGGGCGAGTAGGTGAAGATGTGCCCATCCGCAAAGCCGATTTCCTGCACGTATTCGAGCGTTTCGTTGAACTCTGCTTCGGTCTCTCCAGGGAAGCCAGCGATGATATCCGTCGTAATCGCAATATCAGGCATCACTTCGCGGGCAGCGGCAACCAGCGCGCGAAATTCATTTCTGGTCGTGTTGCGGCGCATCCGGCGTAAAACGGTATCGCTGCCAGCTTGAAGCGGAAGATGCAAATGTCGCATCAAGCGCGGATCACGCCAAAGCTCAAAAAGTTCGAGCTCCAATTCCCACGGTTCAAGGGAGGAAAGTCGCAAACGCGGCGTGGACGTTTCGCCCAAAACCGCACGGATCAAGACCGAGATTTGCGAGTATCCCTTGTCTTCTTGTTCCCTCCACGAGCCAAGATGCACACCCGTCAAAACGATTTCCTGCGCCCCACCGTCCAACGCAGATTGGACATCAGCAAGGATGTCGGCAATAGAGCGAGAATGCCCTGCTCCGCGCGCGACAGTCGTGATGCAGAAGGTACATTCGTTATCACAGCCATCTTGCACTTTGATGAAGGCCCGCGTGCGCGAACGCAATCCCGGCAAAGGGACACGCTCCAGCGGTTCAAGGTCGAAGCTTGAGGGTTTAAGGTTTAAAAGATCGGGAACGAGGGTTTCTTTCTCAGTATTGAGCACAACCTTATTGGAGAGTTCTGCTGCTTTTTCGGGTTCCATCGTTACCCAACAGCCGGTGGCAACGATCTCGTCCACGCCAGCGCGTTGGGCACGGCGGATTACTTTGCGGGAATCGGCTGCTGCCTGCGAGGTGACCGTGCAGGTATTGACGACCGCCAAATCTGCACTTTCAGCTTCGCCGACGATCTCATGTCCCGCCGCGCGGAATTGGCGGGCGATGCGTTCGATCTCTGCCTGATTGAGACGGCAGCCAATAGAATCAAGAAAGATTTTCATAGGGGCTGATTTTATCGCATTTTTCGATAGCCAGGCACGAACTATCTCTATATACTGGCTACTCTCTCGAATAACTCGCCATGTTGGTGTCAATAATCGTCCCCGTTGCGAACTTCGCCTACTAAACAAAAAAAGCTCTGCGACCAAAAATCGCAGAGCTTTCGCTTTTCTCAATTATTCTTTCACCCAACCGAGACTAATACGGCCACGCGCGGCTTCAATCGATAGTATCTCTACACTAAGAATATCGCCTACTTTCAAGATCGTACCAAAGGGGATTTTCGATTTGTGTAGCAGGCCATCTTGTTTGACGCCGATGTCGACAAAGGCGCCAAAATCAACGACGTTGCGAACGGTACCCTTCAGCGTCATCCCTTCAGCGAGATCGTCCATGCTGAGCACATCGGAGCGCAGGATGGGAGCAGGGGCATTTTCACGCGGGTCGCGCCCGGGGCGGGCAAGCTGTTCGAGGATATCTTCCAGTGTGGGGAGACCGCAATTTAATTCGTCAGCAAGTTGCTTGGGGGGCGTGGTGGCGGTCAACTTTTCAAGGGCGGCGATGCGCTCATCCATAGCGGAAGCAGGTTTCACACCGGCGCGTTCCAGTACAGCTTCGGCAACGGGATAAGATTCAGGGTGAATGGCAGAATTATCCAGCGGATTCTTTCCATCCCGAATCCGCAAAAAACCAGCCGATTGCTCGTAGGCCTTCCTGCCCAAACCAGAGACATCCAAAAGCGCTTTGCGCGAAGTAAAGCTGCCTTTTTCTTCACGATATTCGAGAATGCTCTGCGCGAGCTTGCTGCCGATGCCCGCCACATGGGTCAGCAATGCGGGGCTGGCGGTGTTAACATTCACGCCAACCTGATTGACAACCGATTCGACTACGCCATCCAGCGCATGTGACAGGTCTTTTTGGTCAACATCGTGCTGATACATGCCCACGCCAATCGACTTGGGATCGATTTTGACCAACTCTGCGAGCGGATCTTGTGCACGCCGCGCAATCGAAACCGCGCCACGAATGGAGACATCGAGATCGGGAAACTCAGCACGCGCCAGCGCCGAAGCGGAGTAAACCGATGCCCCCGCTTCGCTAACAATCAGATATTTCGTCGCTGGCATGTCACGCGTCAGCGTGGCTACGAGCTTCTCAGTTTCGCGGGATGCGGTGCCATTGCCGACTGCAATAAGCGTGACATTATGGCGAGCGATCATCGTTTGGAGTTTAGCCAGAGACGCTCCCCATTCGTTTTGCGGCGCATGTGGATAGATGGTGCCGGTATCAAGCAGTTTACCGGTTGCATCCACGACTGCGATCTTGGAACCTGTACGAAAGCCCGGATCAATCGCAAGAACGGTATGCCCTTCGAGCGGCGGTTGTCCCAAAAGCGCACGCAAATTGGTAGAAAAAACCTGAATTGCATGTTGCTCGGATTCTTCGCTGAGACTGCGGCGTACGTCACGCGCAATCGATGGCAGCAATAAGCGCGCAGCGGCATCCTGCATAGCTTCCTCGAGTTGATCCGCAAAGGGGCTAAGAATATCTTCGTCAAACTCACGCTGGACTGCATCAAGCCAGTCACGCTCTGCAATGCGGATTCGCACGCGCAGAACACCTTCCTTTTCACCGCGCAAGATTGCCAGAACCTGATGGGGTTGAAGACGGTCTACGCGCCCTTCAAATTCATAATAAGTCTTGAAAGTGCCTTTTTCATCCTGCGCGCCATCAATCTTTTCTGCACTAAGCACAGCAAACTTAAGCGCTTTTTCACGTGTCATCGAGCGGACATTGGCGTTCTCACTGATCTGTTCAGCAACAATATCGCGCGCGCCCTGCAAGGCTTCTTCGATGGTCGGCACATCTTCTGTCAGAAAACCCTGTGCAGCTTCTTCAGGTGAAAGATCGAGATTTTGCGAGAGAATAAGCTGAGCTAAAGGGTCTAGCCCCTTCTCTTGCGCCATTATCGCGCGCGTGCGCCGTTTGGGGCGATAGGGAGCGTAGAGGTCTTCGAGCGCGGTCAGCGAACTGGCAGCTTTGATGGCAGCCTTTAGGGCGTCATCAAGTTTGCCCTGCTCTTCGACCGACTTCAAAATAGCAGTACGCCTATCGTCCAAAGCACGCAGACGTATAATTTCATCTGCGATGATGCGAATCTGCTCATCGTCGAGTGAGCCTGTCATTTCTTTCCGATAACGGGAGATAAAGGGGACAGTATTCCCTTCGTCCAATAAACGGACAGCCGCTTCAACTTGCGTCGGCCTGACATTCAGTTGGGATGCGATTTGATTAGTATGAGTCATGGCGGCGATTTTACCAAATTTATCGAAAAAATGTTCTCTACGTTTTTCATTCTGTTAACTGGTTGAAAAGTCAACATTCCTCATAATGAAGCATAATAGGGATGGAGAAAAATTATATGCCTTTACAAGTGCTTGCTATTGACGATGACCCAGCAATGACTGAGCTTTTGACTTTATTGCTGCAAACAAATAAGCTTGATGTGATGACTGCAAATAGCGGTCATGAGGGGATTTTGCTGTTAAAAAAAGCGACCCCGGACATTGTAATTTTGGATATGATGATGCCAGAAATGGATGGGAAACAAGTCTGCGAAGAAATCAGGAAGTTTAGCAATGTTCCCATCATGGTGCTTTCAGCACTCAATAACCCTGGAATGGTTGCCAGCGCTCTGGATGCAGGTGCTGACGACTACCTCATTAAACCTGTTCCCAGCAGCATTCTGCTTGCCCACATCAAAAGACTTGCGGAACGCAGCAAGGGTACGGGCGATCTGGCTTCTGGAGCAGCAACCCTCCAAAATAATCCCGCCTACACCTAAAGAAGAGAGCGCAACCGAAAAACAGTTGCGCTCTCTTCTTTAACTTCACGCTTCTAAATCTCTTCGAGGGCCTGTTCCAGATCAGCGATCAAGTCATCCACATCCTCGATGCCAACTGAATAACGAATGAGCGTCTCGGGGATGCCCATTGCCGCACGTTGCTCCTCCGTTACTTCGACATGGCTGGTTGTGCGCGGTGGCCCCGCGACCGTTTCAACCGGTCCCAAATTCGCAGCGATATGCGCGTATTGCAAACGTGGCAGGAAGTTGCGTACTGTATCAAAATCCCCTTTCAGGAAAAAACTCATCATCCCGCCAAAAGCGCGCATCTGCTTTTTGGCGATCTCGTGATTTTCGTGCGTCTCCAAGCCGGGATAAAAGACATCTTCCACTTTGGGGTGTGCCTTCAAGAAGCGCGCGATCTTCATCGCGTTTTCGCTCTGACGTTCCACACGTAGAGCAAGTGTCTTCAAGCCGCGAATCATCAAATAAGCTGACATAGGATGCAAGGTCGCGCCGTTGATCTCGCGATAGGCAAAGGCTTTGTGTACCAGTTCTTCTGAGCCGCATAGAATCCCACCCAACGCATCGGCATGACCACCGATATACTTTGTCGCACTGTGGACAACCAAATCCGCGCCCAACGCCAGAGGGTTGGTATTAATCGGGGTTGAGAAGGTATTGTCCACGATCACGGTAGCGCCGACACTGTGTCCCGCTCGCGCAAGCCGTTCGATATCGACCACTTTCAAGGTCGGGTTCGTCGGCGTCTCGAGGTAGAGCACCGTGCAGCCTTTGGCAATCTCGGCTTCAATTGCCTCGTGATCCGTCGTCGTACAAAGTTCCACATCTATATTCAAACGCGGCAAAAAGTCCGTAAAAATCGCATTCGTGCCACCATAAGTATCCTTGATCGAAACCACACGATCACCGGGGCTGAGCAGCGCATAAAGCATGTTGCTAATCGCGGCCATGCCTGTCGAAAAACTAGTCGCCGCTTCTGCGCCTTCAAGCTGACGCATTTTCTCTTCGAAAACCGCCACGGTCGGGTTGGTGTTGCGGCTGTAAATATGCCCATCTTCCTTGCCCAGCGCCACGTCATACCAGTGGTCGAGATCGTTGTAACCATAGGAAACGCTGTGCACCACCGGCACCTGCGTGGCGCGCTGCCAGCCATCTTTTTTCTCTTCTCCCGCCCAAACAGACAGGGTGCCAAATTTCGCTTTTTTACTCATTTTCTACTCCACAATAATTAATTGCCGTTTCCGCCAGCACATACGCCAGATCGACAACAGATTTCACATCCACCCATTCTTCTGCGCTATGCAGACCATAACCAATGGGGCCGAGCAAGACCGTCTCGATACAAGCATCGGCGAGCAAGGCAGCATCCGTCCAGAAGGTTTGGCCGATATGTTCCGGGATTGCGCCCAAACGCGATTCGAGTGCCGCATCCATAATTTGGACAATCTCCGCTTCGCGCCTGATTTCAAATGGATACCGCCAAAAAGTGGCTTTAACCTGTGCCTTGAAGCTGGGATCCGTTTCCGCCAGCCGATCAAGAATTGCCTGAATCTCAACTTGGCAGCCTTCGACCGTCTCACCAGGGATGGCGCGCCATTCGATAGTTGCTTTGGCTTTATCGGCGTAGGTAAAAATCTCGGTACCGCCCTGAAGTAAAGCGACATGCAATGAAGCCGGTCCCGCCAACGGATGTGGTTCACGCTGCAAGACATCCTTGCCCAACTTCTCCAATTCAACCAAGAAGCGCCCCATGCGCACATTTGCGTCAATCCCATCCATATAACGGCTGCCATGCGCGGCACGTCCATAAACTTCGACATCAAAGATGATAAAGCCACGATGCGCACGGCAGGGTTGCATCTCAGTCGGCTCGGTGACAATAGCGGCATCAGCGCTAAATTCCTTGACAAGAGCCTCCGTCCCCAAGCTGAGATTTTCTTCATCCGCGACAAAAGTTAGCAGCAAATCGCCGCCCAACTGGATATGCGCATCCACAATCGCTTTGGCAGCCGCCAACATTGCAGCCGCGCTGGCTTTCATGTCCTGCGCTCCGCGCCCGTAGATACGTCCATCACGCAACTCACCGCCAAAGGGATCAATCGTCATCCCCTCAACACCAACTGTGTCAAGGTGCGCGTTTAGCAGAAGCGAGCGTCCACGCCCACTGCCTTTCAGGATACCGACCACATTCTCTCGTCCAGGGGCGATCTCGCTGCGCTTCACATCCAAACCGAGATTATTCAATTGCTTTTCCAAATAAGCAGCGATCTCCGTCTCTCCCTTCCCCTCCGGCGAAAGAGATGGATTGGTCGAGATAATCTGCACCAGTTGCTGCGTAGCAGTGATGAGATAGTCTTCGTCAACTTCAAAGCTCTTTTTTTGCATGTGTACCTCCTATGGGGAATGAACAGAGCGATTATACATTAAGCAAGAAATAACGCCTCCTTTTTGTTTATGACCGACTCTCCCAACCTTAAACTTTTTCGCCCGTTATGTTTTGCCGCGAACTAAAAAGATCACCGCGCGCTCTTTTTTGTGCTAATTACCTTAATAGTGACGAATGTAACAAAGAAAAGTGACAATTTTAAGTTTTTATACGCTTCTAACTCGTATAAGATTAGTAAACGTTGAGTACTATAGTCATATTTTGACTAAAAAAATAAGGCTGTCTGTTTCACCCACTATTCAATACAAGGAGAGAGGCTTCTATAAGCATGAAATTAAAAAAGTTTCTAACAAGCACGATGTTTGTTTTAGGCGGGGTCCTATATGTGTATGTTTTGGGCGGAATTGTTGGCCCTAGCTTCAACGACAGCGCCCACGCGGTTGGTATGTTAAATGCTGAGGGCGGGGTTGCCCTGCATCCGGTTGAGTATGACCTGGAGGGCGCACTCTTTGGGAAATTCACGCTTTTGCTTACCGCCAAGGTGTTACCGCCCGTTTCAGGTGATCTGAAGGTAAGCGTGTCCGGCCCCGAAGAATTGGACTACGTGGTTTCAAGCCGCTATCCGCCTGGCGTACCACTCTTCAATCGTCGCGACCGTTGGTACACCTTTGAAGACTCAATCTTCAAAGGTGTAACGACTGGCAGTGATATGGTCATCTCATTGCAAATCAAGCCACCAACAGCCGCGGGAATGTATTTGCTAACCATAACGGATAATTCGACAGGCCAACTCTATTACAAAATGCCAGTTGCTTTCCTGAAAGATGGCGCACTTCCCATGGATGAATCGTGCCACTAATAGGGCTACTAAGGAAAAGAGGTTATGAAAAATATACAAGAGCTCAAACTCGTTAAGAAATTCAAGAAGCTGGATAAAAAGCAACGACTTCGCTATGCCATAATGATTGTTGGCATCCTTGCTTTTGCGCCACCAGTTGCATTTATTCCTCAGCTATTTGGTAACGCCACAATCTGTGGCAACCTATGTCCGCGCATGGCGATTGGGACAGGTTTTACGCGCCAATTATTTATGCGTTCTGCTGGGGTTGCGTTCTTGTTTATCTGGTTGGGAATCACATTTTTCTATGGCAGATGGATGTGCAGTCATATTTGTCCCGCCGGCAACCTGACTGAGTTTGGCAGCAAGTTAATCCCCGGACGTTTCAAGATTGACTATGGAAAAATCGTAGATGCACCGCTTTTCCGCTATGGTTTTCTAGCTGCTTACATCCTGCTGCCAGTGGTAGGTGTTTCCTCGATTTGCTGCTCTTTCTGTAGTTTCAGCGTCATCCCCGAGACTTTTGGCATCCTGTTTACGCCACGCCTAGCCAATATGTTGACATCAGGAACGAGGATGATCTCTATAGTCTTGTTCGTTTTCGTTCTGGGCATTTTCGCCAGAGACGGGCGCGGCCACTGCCACCTGGTTTGTCCTGTTGGCGCACTAGACTCGATTATCAACGTACTGGGAGCGAAGCTGCCCTTTACTCTGCGAGAGCGCACGAATCTCGATGCATGCTCGGGTTGCGGCTTCTGCGCCACAAACTGTCCTGTCTCTGCAATCACTGTTGACAAAGAGGCTGATGAAAAAATGAAGATAGATTACCGCAGATGCTATCAATGCCGACAGTGCGAATCAGATTGCCCAACAAACGCCATTTACTACGGAAAGTTAGCAAAACAGGACAAAACACATGACAAAGTTGAACCAATTCTCATCTTGGATTAAACGAAAAATCCACTCACTGACACTTGGTATCGTTCTTGGGTCGGGAGCGATGATGCTTGGACAAAGTTGCGCAACAACCGGCCAGTGAACGACTTGCGGCGCCTGCGTGTCCAGGCTTCCCATTCTGGCTGTGCCGATTTTGATAGACGGTGCAGTTGTGCTCGCTGAAAAAGCAAAGCAGAAAAAAGCTCCAGCTAAGGTCTCTGATCCAGAGTAAATAAGACAAATCTGGGTCATCTAAAGAACACGGTGAAAACAAGCCTTATTTAAAAACTAGCCATCGAATAGGTGGCTAGTTTCTTTTTCTGACCATTAAAACACAAACGTCAGATGAAATGCCCTGTCCTAATTATATTTACTTGACTAGACAAGTCTCTGGCAGTAAAATCCGCCAAGTATCAGATCAGAGGACATATTTCATGCAAACCTATCGCTATGTAGTTCAATTCAAACAGGGAGACCCGCGATCAGCGGGGTATCTTTCAGACGCGCTCGCCATGGGGTTCAACGACCTCCATCGGATTGAATGCCAGGACTTGTACTTTATCGAGGGCCAATTGTCGCAAGAAGACTTGCAGCAGTTGGCTCTCAAACTTTTAACGGACCCTGTTACACAAACTGCTACCTGGGGCGAACTCCCCGCCTCGCCCGTGGAACTGGAGCCTGATACCGCTATGGTAGAAGTCAGCCTGCGCCCCGGCGTGACAGACCCTGTCGCATACGAGATTGTCCGTGCAGCACACGAACTCGGCCTCAAAGGCGTTCACCGTGCTGCTACCGGGCTGCGTTTTTTGCTTAATAGATTGCCCGATGAACGCGCCGATAGTCTAGCCAAACAACTCCTCGCCAACGCCGTCATCCAGCATTGGACACTGGGCGAGGTCACCCCCGCCTTTCCCGAAGAGACCGCATCCAGCGGAGCGGTGGACATCATCCCCATCCGTAACCTGTCCAACAATGAACTCCTGGCAGTTTCGCAGGATCGCCGAGCCGCTCTCGATCTGGCAGAGATGCAAGCCATCCAGACCTATTACCGCGCCGAGCAGCGTGATCCGACTGATGTAGAGTTCGAGACCATCGCCCAGACCTGGAGCGAGCATTGTGTACACAAGACCTTCAAGGCGAAGGTAACAATGGACGATGGACAGGAAGTTGATTCCATCATCAAGACCTATCTCAAAGCCGCCACAGACAAGATCAACGCCCCCTGGGTCATCTCTGCTTTTGTGGATAATGCGGGTATCATCGACTTCGATGATGAATTCGAGATTTCCTTCAAAGCTGAAACGCACAACCATCCATCTGCCATCGAACCCTTTGGCGGTGCGAACACCGGCGTCGGCGGTGTTATTCGTGACGTAATCGGTGTGAGTGCAAAACCGATCGCCAATACCGACATCCTGTGCTTTGGCCCACAGGATATAGACCCCAACAGTCTCCCCGAAGGCGTTCTGCACCCGCGCCGCATCCAAAGCGGGGTCGTCGCAGGCGTGCAGGATTACGGCAACAAGATCGGCATCCCGACCGTCAACGGTGCGATCCTCTACGATGAAGGCTACACCGCCAATCCACTCGTCTTCTGCGGGTGCGTTGGCATCGCTCCAAAGGGAAAACACCACAAAGACCCCCAACCCGGCGACCGTGTTATCGTGCTCGGCGGGCGCACAGGACGCGACGGGTTGCGCGGCGCGACTTTTTCGTCCATGACGATGGACGCCAAAACTGGCGAGGTCTCCGGCGCATCGGTACAGATCGGCGACCCGATCACCGAGAAGGGGTTGATCGATGTCATCGTCCGCGCGCGTGACATGAACCTCTACAACGACATCACCGATTGCGGCGCAGGCGGACTGTCCTCCGCTGCGGGCGAAATGGCGTCCATAATCGGTGCGGACATCGAGCTCAAGGATGTACGTCTCAAATATCCCGGTCTCGCCCCCTGGGAGATCTGGCTCTCCGAAGCACAGGAACGCATGGTGCTGGCGGTTTCCCCAGCCAACATCCCTGCCTTACAAGAACTCTGCGACACCTTCGACACCGAGTTAACCGATATTGGCACAATCACTGGCGACAACCGCCTCGTCGTCCGCTATGGTGGCAAGACCGTTCTCAGCCTTGACAACGAATTCCTGCACGAAGGCATCCCTCAGCGGCAGCTTTCAGCCATCATTCCCATCTCGCCATCAACCCGGCCAACAGAAAAACAAAAAAACGGCATCACCCAAAAAACAAAAACCAGCATAACCGAAACACTCCTAAACCTACTCTCCCACCCCAACATCGCATCCAAAGCTGCCACCATCCGCATCTACGACCACGAAGTGCAAGGCGGCACGGTCATCAAACCATTGACTGGCGTCCAGGCCGACGCCCCCTCCGATGCAACTGTGATCAAACCGATCGGCACGAAAGGCACCAAAGGCATCGTCCTCTCAAACGGCATCAACCCGGAATACGGCAAACGCGACGCCTACAATATGGCATGGGCAGTCGTGGACGAAGCCGTTCGCAACGCAGTCGCCGTCGGCGCCGATCCCCGCCGAATCGCCATCCTCGATAACTTTTGCTGGGGCGACCCCAAACGTCCCGAAACGATGGGCACTCTTGTCGAAGCCACGCGCGGCTGCCACGATGCCGCCATCCACTACGGCACGCCCTACATTTCCGGCAAAGATTCGCTCAACAACGAATATCTCGGCACCGATGGCAGCCGTCACGCCATCCCGCCCACACTGCTCATCTCCGCCCTCGGCATCATCGACGATGTGCGTCAGTCCGTCAGCATGGACCTCAAACAGGCAGGCAACACCCTCTACCTCGTCGGCGATTTCAAACCCACCCTCGGCGGCTCTCACTACTCACTCATCACGCATCACAATGCCACATCAAACATTCCCGCCCCGTCCCAGATAGCCCCTGCCCTTTACCAAACCTTCCACGAAGCCATCCAGGCGGGATTGGTAAAATCAGCACACGATCTATCGGAAGGAGGATTGGCGGTTGCTGCCGCCGAAATGAGCATTGGAGGACGCCTCGGCATCAACCTGACCCTCAACATCCCACCGGATCGGACTCACCCCGTCTTGTTCGGCGAAACGAACGGCTGTATCCTCGCTGAAGTTTCTCCCGCCAGCGCAGCGGCCTTCGAGAAACGCTTTGCCGCCCTCCCCCTGTTGAAAATTGGAGCGGTTACCGCCGAGCCAATCCTAAAGATTTTGGACAACAAGATCGCAGTCGACGAATTGGCTGTCGCCTTCAATACACCTGTTCACTCGTCACTTCTCACTGAGCACTAACCCATGAAACCAAAAGCCTTAGTTCTCCAAGCCCGTGGCACCAACCGCGACATCGACGTGATGGATGCCCTAACCCTGGCTGGCGCCGACCCGGTCGGCGTGCCACTCAACGACCTGCGCACCCGCAAAGCAAACTGGGATGATTACCAGATGCTGATTGTTCCCGGCGGCTTTTCCTATGCCGATTCGCTTGGCGCAGGAAAACTGCTCGCTCTCGACCTGAACTCCTATTTCGATGAAGAGATCGCCGCCTTTGTTGCCTCCGGCAAGCCGGTCATCGGCATCTGCAACGGATTTCAGGCGCTTGTTAAATCCGGCATTTTGCGATGTAACTCTTCCGAAAACAGGGATAAGGGAACCACCCTGACCTTCAACGAACAAGGTCGTTTCGAGTGCCGTTGGGTTCATCTGGCGCCCGTTTCGCAGACCTGCATCTGGACAAAGGGGCTCGAAAACAATATCACTTGTCCTGTCGCTCACGGCGAAGGTAATTTTCAGGTTTCCGACCAAGCTCTGCTGACAACGCTCGCATCTCAGGATCAAATTGCCCTGACCTATATTCACCCCAACAGCTCACCCGCAAAAGGCGAATATCCCATCAACCCAAATGGCTCCATGCTCGATATTGCCGGTATCTGCAACCCTGCGGGTAACGTCCTTGGCTTGATGCCCCATCCGGAGAATCATATTCACCCTTGGCAACACCCGCAGTGGACACGCGGCATGGGTGGACAAAGCGGTTTGGCTTTATTCGAGAATGGGGTCAAATTTGCGTCAAACG